>JBOGTC010000137.1:0-12510 GCA_050692055.1 Candidatus Limnocylindria bacterium
CCAGTCTCCCCGCGAGGGTCGCGGCCATCATCCGCGAACCTAGAGGAGCTATATCAGGCACGCTCAGGCGGGTCCACGACCAGATTCGACGCCCGGTCCACGCTCGCGCGGTGCGGCGCAACCCTCACGCGGCGCCTTCCAGCTCGCCGAAGCCGGCCCTGGTTGGCATGTGGCACGTTCACGGCCACGGCCGGCAGACGTGCCGCGGTAAACGCTACATGCTGATGGCGAGCTGCTCGGGATCCGGCTCGGGCGCCAGGACGATCCGCCGCCTATCCGCGATGCCCGCCCCGCGTCGCACCGCCGCCAGCCGCCGCTCGATCGGCTCCGCATCGGCCCGGCGCAGGTATCCGGAGCCCGCGGCGGGGAAGAGGCGGCGGTATCGGTCAAGCTCCTCCGGCCACTCGCGTCCGAGCACGGAGAGAAAGTGCTCGCGTGTACCGGCTCGCAGGTTGAGGACGTTCGACCAGGCGTGGGTGGCGCCGGCATCCCGGGCAGCGCGGAGGACGGCGGCGAGGTCGGCCGGCGCATCGGTCAGTCCGGGAAGGACCGGTGCGAGCGCCACGCCCGCGGCAATGCCGGCATCGGTCAGGGCGCGGATGGCACGCAGGCGCTGGCGAGGTGGCGCGACCCCGGGCTCGAGCCGTGCACCGAGCGACTCGTCGAGGGTCGCGATGCTGACGCTGACGCGCACATCGGCCCTGCGGGAGGCGTCGGACAGGACGTCGATGTCGCGGATGACGAGCGGCCCGCGGGTGATGATGCCGAACGGCGTTCGAGCGCTGCCCATGGCGACGATGCAACCGCGGGTCAGCCGATAGCGGCCCTCTGCGGGCTGATACGGATCGGTGGCGGCACCCACCGCGACCATGTCTCGCCGCCAGGAGCGGCGGGCGAGCTCGCGGCGCAGCACCTCGACGACGTTGACCTTGACGCGGACGCTGGTGCCGTATCGGTCGTCCGAGGGCCGATCCGCGCGGCGCTCGAAGCCGCGGACATAGCAGAACGCGCAACGGTGCGCGCAGCCGGTGTACGGGTTGAGGCTCCACTCGAAGCCCATGCCCTTCACGCGGTTGAGAGCTGTCCGGCACGGCTCCTCTCGATAGGCGACGCGCATGGGCCGCAGTATAGAACATGCGTTCGATATGTGATTGCCGTGGCCGCGCCACTGCCTCGGCCCGCCGGCGCCGCTACACTCCAACCCCATGCCCCTCATCAGCACGAACGAGCTGACGATGCGGTACCCGGGCGGCGTCATGGCGCTCGACGCGCTGAGCCTCGACGTGGAGCCCGGCCTCATCGGCCTGGTCGGCGCGAACGGCGCCGGCAAGAGCACGCTGCTCAAGGTCCTGCTCGGCCTGCTGCCGCCCACGAGTGGCGTCGCGCGCGTTCTCGACCTCGACGTGCGCAGCCAGGGGACCGAGATCCGGCAGCGCGTTGGCTACATGCCAGAGCACGACTGCCTGCCGCCGGACGTGAGCGCCACCGAGTTCGTGTCCTTCATGGGACGCGTCGCCGGCCTGCCGGCCGCCGCGTCGCGCGAGCGAACGGCCGACGTCCTTCGGCACGTGGGCCTGTACGAAGAGCGCTACCGGCAGATCGGTGGCTACTCCACCGGCATGAAGCAGCGCGTGAAGCTGGCCCAGGCGCTCGTCCACGACCCGCGCGTGCTTCTGCTCGACGAGCCCACGAACGGCCTCGACCCCGCGGGCCGCGATCAGATGCTCGAGCTCATCGGGCGGATCGGGCGCGAGTTCGGGATCGCGGTGGTCGTCGCCAGCCACCTGCTGGGCGAGATCGAGCGGATCTGCACGTACCTCCTGGCCATCGACGCAGGCAGGCTCCTGAGCTCGGCGAGCATCGCCAGCTTCACGGAGCAGACCGGCTTCCTCAGCGTGGAGGTGGAGGAGGGCGTGGAACGCCTGGCGGATCGCCTGCGCGGCACGGGCCACGAGCCACAGCTTGACGGTCGCTCGATGCGGCTGGCGCTGGATGGAGCGATGCCGCCGTATGACGCAGTGCGCGATGCCGTCGACGACCTGGGCTTGGCGCTGACGCGGATGGAGGAGGGCCGACATCGGCTCGAGGACCTCTTCCGGCCGTGACCGACTCCGTCTCGCCGCCGCCGGCCGTCGGCGCGATCTACGACATCGGCTACCGCCGCTACGACGGTCCGCGGCGGGGCCGCTCAGGGGCGGTACGTGCCATCTTCGGGGCGGGGTTGCGGGCGGCCTTCGGCCTGGGCCGGCCCTTCCGCTCGAAGCTCTGGCCGTTCGGCGCCGTGGTGCTGGCGCTGATCCCGGCGCTCATCGCCGTCGCCATCCCGGCGCTGCTCAACCAGGCCGCGGGACCCGGCGCGTCTGACTTCCTGCAGCTCTTCAGCTACGACAACTACCTGTGGAACGTCGGCGGCATCCTGCCCATCTTCCTCGCCTCGCAGGCACCGGAGCTCGTCGTCAGCGACCGGCGTTACCAGGTGCTGCCGCTCTATTTCTCGAGGCCGATTCAGCACGGCGACTACCTGTGGTCGCGGCTCGCATCCCTGGTCGTCGCGCTCCTGGCGCTGACCCTGCTGCCACTCCTCGTCTTCTGGCTGGGCACGGTCCTGCTCGATGCCGACATCCTCGCTGCGTTGGGCGACGAGGCCGGCGCGCTGCCCGGGATCGTGGGCAGCGGCCTGATGTTCGCGGTCGTCCTGGCGGCGATCGGCCTCGCGGTGTCTTCCTATGCCGCGCGGCGCGCGTACGCCGCCGGCGCGGTGATCGCCGTCTTCCTGGTCGGCGGTGCCACCGGCGGAATCCTGGGCGCGCAGGGCGGTGCCGCCGCATGGGCGATCCTGCTCGATCCGCTGGCCGTGCTCGACGGAGCCCGCGACTGGCTCTTTGGCGAGCCCATCTCCGAGTCGCCTGCGAGCGCATCGCCGTTGCCGCTGCCGGTCTTCGGCGCGGCGGCGGCCGGTTACCTCGTCCTCAGCCTCGCGGCATTGGCCTGGCGCTACCGCCGATCTGCCTCGTGAGCATCGAGGTCGCCGGCGTCTCGCGCTGGTACGGGAACGTCGTCGCCGTCAACGACATCAGCTTCGGCATCGGGCCGGGCGTGACCGGCCTGCTGGGTCCGAACGGCGCCGGCAAGACGACGCTGCTGCACGTGGTTGCAGGCTTCCTGGCACCCTCGGCCGGCACCGTCACCATCGACGGTACGGCCACCTGGCGCCATCCTGGCCTGTACGCGCGCATCGGCCTGGTACCCGAGCGCGAATCGGTCTATCCGTTCCTGACCGGCCGCCAGTTCGTTGAGGCCAGCGCCCGACTGCAGCGACTCGCCTCCCCCGAGGAGGCCACAGCGCGCGCGATCGAGATGGTCGAGATGGGCGATGCCGCCGGGCGCGCCATCGGTGGCTACTCCAAGGGAATGCGCCAGCGGATAAAGGTCGCCTCCGCCCTGGTCCACGACCCGCCGATCCTGGTGCTCGATGAGCCGTTCAATGGCATGGATCCACGCCAGCGGCTGCACATGATGGCGCTCCTGCGGCAGATGGCCTCGGAGGGGCGCACGATCCTGTTCTCGAGCCACATCCTGGAGGAGGTCGAGCGCCTCGCCGAGCGGGTCCTCGTCATCGTGGCCGGCCGCCTCGCCGCGGCGGGCAACTTCCGCGAGATCCGCCGGCTGATGACCGATCGGCCGCATACCTTCAGCGTGCGATCGTCCAACGACCGCGCGCTCGCAGCGGCCCTGGTCGCCCATGCCTCCGTCGAGGCTGTTTCGTTGACCGATGGGTTGCTCACCGTGCGCGCCGGCGACTTCGGCGCCTTTGCACGCCAGGCCCCGGGGATCGCGCGCCGGGCGGGCGTGACACTGCGCGAGTTCCTGCCCGCGGACGAGTCGCTCGAATCCGTCTTCGGCTACCTGGTGCAGCGATGAATCCGGTCGTCGCCCGGCTCACGCTGCGCCAACTGCTCGGACGGCGTCGTTCGCTGCTCCTCGTGGCCATCGGCGCCCTGATGGTGCTCGTCGCGGTCCTGTACCGGCTCGGCAGTCCGTCGCCTGACGAGATGCCCGGCTGGACAACGCAGCTCCTCGCCACGTTCGGTGTCGCCACGCTGCTGCCGATCGTGGCGCTCATCGTGGGTACCGGAGCGCTGGGCGCAGAGATCGACGAGGGCACCATCGTCCATCTGCTCGCCAAGCCGGTGCCTCGTGGCGAGATCGTGCTCAGCAAGCTCGTCGTGGTGATCGCCATCACCGCCCTGCTGACCTCGGTGCCGATGGTCCTCGGCGCCCTGGTCGCCGGCGGCTCATCAAGTGCGTCGCTGGCGGTGGGGTTCGGGGTTGCCAGCGTCGCGGGCTGCGCGGTGTATGCGGCGATCTTCATGGCGCTCAGCCTCGTCACCGGCCGCGCGCTGATCCTCGGGCTGGCCTACGTGCTGCTGTGGGAAGGATTTCTGGCGGCGTTGTTCGCCGGCACTCGCGTGTTCAGCGTCCGGCAGCACACGCTGGCCATCGCGGACGAGCTGGCGGACGTGGCCGAGGTCGTCGGTGAGACGCTGGATCCGGTGACGGCGCTGGTCGTCGGCGGCGTGACGCTGGTGGCGGCGACCGCCCTGGCGATCCGGCGCCTGAGCACCTTCGAGATCCGCGGCGAGGAGGCATAGCAAGGATGGCTGCGACCTGGCAGCGCTGGACCATCGACGAGCTCGACGCAGGGCTCGCCCGAGTCGCGGTGGCCGAGTCCGCCTACCCGCTCGAGTCCTCCGCCGCTGAGGCGCAGGCCACGGAGGCCGACGTCGATACGGTGCGCGAGGCGGTGCTCCGCGTCGAGGACGCGCCGCCCGCGGACATCTGGGGAGACGAGGAGGCCGTCTACCTTCACGCCGGCCGGCTGGAAACCTTTCTCAAGCGACGTGCGGACATCAGGGCTCTGCCCGACCCGCGGCCCCTGCGTGAGGGCGACGTCTTCTGGATCGTGCTGCCGGTCGAGGTCGGCGAGGAGACGATGAGGGAGCTGACGCCGCAGGACCTCCTGGGACGGGCCGAGCAGCTGAGTGCCCAGGTCTGGGACGTCACCGCCGCCGCCCGCCAGGCCGTGAAGCGCACCTACGACGCGGCCGTTCGAGCCGCCTCCGAAGAGGGCGGACCGCCTGCCAGCGAGGAGGAGATCTGAAAGATGGGCACGGCTCCGAGCCTCAGTCCGGCGCGACTCGGGCCGGCGCATGCCCTCGACCTGGCCCTCGGCGATCTGGCGATCTTCTTCGTAAGCGTGGGCGACGGCGATTCCATTGTGATCCGCTTTCCCGAGGAGGCCGGGCTGCTCACCTTCGGCGTGATCGACAGCTACAAGGGTGGCAAGACGGTCGCCCTGATCGAGTCCCTGACCCCACAGCCGTCTACCTCCCCGCCGAGGCTGCGCTTCGTGTGCGCGACGCATCCGCACCTCGACCACATCGCCGGGCTGCGCAACGTGCTGACGACCTTCAGGGGACGGGTCGAAGAGTATTGGGACAGCGGATTCCGCTTCACCGGCACGACGTATCGCAACCTGATCGAAGAGGTCGAGACGCAGGGCCGGGAAGAAGGCCTGCGGCTCCTCCGCCCGACGTCGGGCTTCGAATTCTTCCACGCCCGCGCCCTGATGACGGTGCTCTCGCCTTCGATTGCGCTGCGCAACCGGTACGACACATACGGAGTCGACGTGAACAACGCGTCGATCGTGCTCCGGCTGACCTATCCCGTCGCCAGGCCCAGCCTGCAGTACCCCAGGACGGACGGCCCGCCGCCAGCCGGAGATGCGGCACCGAACAGCAGCACGGTCATCTTCGGCGGTGACGCCCAGACCGATGCCTGGGGCCAGGTGATCCAGGAGTTCCCGCACCTGGACCCCGACGAGCGTCAATGGGCCCGTGCCATCGGTGCCAAGAACGGTCGCACGCCCCTGGCGTGCGACCTCTTCAAGGTGTCGCACCACTGCTCGAAGCGCGGCGTCAACCTGGAGCTGATCGAGCGTCTCGGTGATCCGGGCACCGGGTTTCCGAGCACCGGGCCACCGTTGCTCGTGAGCTCGTGCGCTGCTGAGTCGCACTACGGCTTCCCGCACGCGGTCACGCAGGATCTGCTGCGCGAGGTGCGCGACCCGCAGGCGCGGGCGGGGGGTGACCATCGGTCCGATGACGAGCTTGGCATCCATTACACCTCGCAGGCGCGCGGAGCGCCGGAGTCCGGCCCGGCCGGCTCGATCGCCTATGTCATCCGGCCTGACGGCAGCGCTCGGCTCTACCGCCTGGGCGACGACGTCGACTCCGACATCGACCTCGACGCGGCGCGCGAGGTGAGCTGAGGACCGCATGGCGGGAAAATAGGTATTGACGAGCCGACCCGAGGCGTACGCTCTGTCGCGGGTACAGAGGGGCTGAGGAACGCGCGGACGGCGATCTCACGGCCGACGACGTGCTGGAGCTGCCGTGGAAGGCGCCGCCGGGGCTCGTCTTCGCCAGCGCGTGTGAGTCGGCGCGGGCAGCTCGCGGCGCGCGGCTGGCCGGCCGCAGGCGAGGGGACCTGGCGGCCTGCTCGGTGGTGCTCTACGGCGACGCCGCCTCCGAGCATCGCCGCGACCTGGCCACGGCAGCCTGAACGGAGGGGGCCTATACTCGACGGCGCGGACGATCTGCAGCGGCGCTGGGCGTGTGGCGGGGCAGCGGACATGATCATCATCATCGAGGTGAAGGTCGCCGACGACGGGCGGCCGCCGGAGGGCTCACCCGTGCGCGTCGAGGTGCGTGACACCTCGTACGCGGACGCGCCGGCGGTCACGATCGGCGCCGCTCGAGGGCACGTGCGCGGTCACGGCAGCTGGCTGGAGACCGTGGAGGTGGAGACGGACAGCCTGCCGGACGGCTGCACCGTCTTTGCGCACGTCGACGTCGACGACGACGGGCGGGTCAGCCCGGGCGACTTCCTGACGACCGAGTCGTACCCGGTGCCACGAGAGGCCGAGCCGCGGGTATCGGTGCAGGTGCGGCGGGTGTAGCCCCTGCGGATGCAGCCGGGGTCGGGGCAGCCAGCCAGTCGGCCAGGGCGCGGCTGATCGGCTGCCCGGTGCGCTCCTCGACGAAGAGAAACTCGCCGGCGGTGTTGACCTCCAGGAACACGTACTCGCCCTCCGGCGTGCGCCGCATGTCGATGGCGCCGTATACGAGCCCCAGATGCGTCATCAGGGCTTGCAGCCGATGGGCGACCGCGGCCGGCAGCTCGGTCGCCACGGTCCGAGCCTGACCCAGGCTCATTCTGAAGTCGACCTCGTAATCGGTTCCCCGGGAGTGGATCGCCGCTGGGAAGACTCGCTCGCCCACCATCGTGACGCGCAGATCGACGTCGGCAGGCACGAACTCCTGAAAGATGACGGGCGCCACGCGGACGGCATCCAGGCTTGCCAGCTCTTCGGAATGGACGAGCCGCGTCTCGCGCCAGATCGCATGCGTGGCGGAGAAGGTCTTGAAGACGGTGCGTCCCACGCCCTCGGCCTCGATGAAGGCGCGCGCGCGGTCCGGGTCAGAGGTGATGAGGGTGCGCGGGATGCGCAGGCCGACCTCGGCGGCCACGCGCAGCTGGTACGCCTTGCGCGCGGCAACCTCGTCATGGTGCGGTGGGTTGACCCAGCGAGCCGGCAGTAGCTGCCACAGGCCGCCGACGGCCTCGTTCCACTCGTTGGCGGTGAACATCCGCGCGTCGAAGTCGGTCACTGCCGCGACATCCGCCACCTGCGGGCGACGCCACCACACGGAGCGAGCGTGCGCCAGCTCGTGCATGCGCCCGTCGAGGCGATACCCGATCGAGGGTTCGCGCGGATCGTCGTAGTCGACGGTCAAGGTGGCGCGGGTCGGCAGGTCGGCGAGGTTGAGGAGCAGCACCTCGTGCTGCTCCTCGGTCAGGAGGCCAATCACGCGCTCAGCGTGTGGATCCTCCGGGTGGGAGACGACGATGATCACGTTCCGCCGGCCTTGTCGTGCTCCTCCATCGCCTGCTTCAGGAGGCCGGCCGTTTCGTCGTACTGCGCCTGGATCGTTTCGCGCGCGGCATCGATCTGTGCCAGCTGGTCGGCGAGTGCCTGGAGGCGCCCGTCGAGGTCACCAACGGCGGACTCGAGCTGCGTCTGGTCCATGGCCGCGGGCGCCTGGTGCGGGGTCGTCACCGCGAACGGCAGCCGGCCGCCCCCGAGTCCGCCGAGGCTCGGCAGGACCGGGTTGATGAACGGGCCCGGCCCGGGACCGATGGGATCGGTGGCCACCACCTTGGCCCACGGCGGGTCGAGGGCGACGTCCTTGATCCTGTCCTTGATCAGCTCCTTCCGCGTGTCGAGGATCAGCTCCTTCCGCGTGTCGAGCCGGATGTCCTTGATCCGCTCCTTCCGGGTGTCCCAGGTCGTCTCCTTGATCCGATCCTTCGGACCCTCCTTGAGCAGCTTCGGCGGACACAGCGAATTCGCCGTCGAGATGTCACCGGGGCTGAGGGCCGTGCGCTGCCCGATCTGCGCCGTCGGGTCGACGGGCGTGATCGTATCGGTGCCGTCGATGGAGAACGCGGTCCGCGGGTAATGCATGATCGACCCGTAGTCGTACGCGCCGACGTCGTCACCATCGGTGATGTGCTGGTTGAAGTTGTGCTCGAAGCCGGCCTGGATCTTGGCCCAGTTGATCGTGACGAAGGTGTCGCGGTCCTCGCGGCTCTGCTCGTGCCACATCCCGATGGCGTGGCCGATCTCGTGGATCGTGTTGCCCTTGGTGCAGCCGCTGGCCAGGTTGATGAACTGCTGCCCGCCGCGGCGTCCGACCATGGAGGAGCACCCGGTCCAGGGACGGAACGTAACGTAATCCGCCTCACTGGTGCGCGGCACGAACGTGTAGTTCGTCTTGTCCTGCCAGTGCGCGATGGCATCGGTGACCCGCGCCTGGTTCGGCAGGGCGGAATCGATGGTGTAGGGCACCGTGCAGTTCGTCCACCGATACTGCGCGCCGGTGATCACGACCCCGCTGGCGACCTGGCCGGACAGCTCCAGGCGAAGCTGGTCGGTGACCTGCGAGACATCGTCTGCGGTTCCGAGGACGATGTCTCCTTCGAAGATGGCAAGCCCGTCGATGACGACGTACTGGACGGCCTTGCCGCGGAAGGTGTTGCCCTCGATGAGGGCTGTCATCACCTCCGGGCTGGATTGGAACTCGTCGCCAGTGTCGTTGTCCTGGTTCCGCCTCCTTCCGCGTCTGTTGGATGGCCGCTTGGTGGTCCGGTCCTCGTCGGACGGACCGTTGCGCTGCTCGGCCATGCGCAGGTACCTCGAGACGGGCTGCCCTGTCCCGCCCCACGGGACGGCGAACCGGTGCCACCCCGGATTCGACGTTCTGAATTGTCCTCCCGCCGGCCGCTGGAATCAAGGCCCAGTTGATCGAGAGTCTTGCGAGATTGAACGTCCGCCGCGTCCCGCGGCGGAGCGAGACGGGCGAAGCCGGCCTTGTTGACAGTCATGGACGAGGCGCGGAGGATTCGGAGCGAATGTCACAACGCTTTCGCGCGCTCGCGCCGCTGATGGCGGGGCTGCTGCTCCTCGCCCAGCACCCGAATCCGGCGGCAGGTGACCATGGTGGTCGTCCCATCGGCTCATTGCTGAGCTGCGAGCGGCCGGGAGTCTCGCCGAGCCGGTGCACGAGCGTCGCGGACAACCTTCGCCATCACGTCTACTTCGACCAGACGCTCACCGACGGCCTGGCCTCGGCCCTCCGCGCCACGATGGCGGAGGACTACGATCCGACAGACCTGGTCCTGATCGAGCAGGCCGAGGTGACGCCGGCCACAGACGTGATCGCCTACTCGGAGGACTACGGCGACAACGGTGCCGCGGGCTGGGTCTACTGTCCCACCGACGCCCCGCAGGGGACCAACGCGCGCGGAGACCGCTGGTGCCGGATGCAGGAGATGCACTTCAACCTCAATCCTCGTTTCGCCGCCTTCTTCGATGACGCCGTCAGTCGAGACCACATCACGTGCCATGAGCTCGGGCACACCGTTGGGCTGCGGCACTGGGGCAATCCGCCCGTGACCGAGGGCCCAACCGCGGAGACGTGCATGACCGGTAACACGCCGAATGGGCCCACCGGCCTCGACCAGATAGATCGGGACCACATCAATGCCTACCCCTACGCTGCGCTGCTGCCCGCCCGCCGCGGCTTCGTCATTGTCCGAGCCCCGGGCGATCAGGCGGGAGCGGTCGCATCGGCCTGGAGCAGCGCCGTCGCAGAGGCCGCGGAGCTCGAGCACTTCGGCTCGCTGCCTGAGATGACTCGATCCGCCGACGCGGTCGTTCGGGGCACGGTGATGGCGGTCGCGGCGGGCCGGGCCTTCGGTGGCGCCTCCGGGAACGCGTTCCACTACGCCGCGGCCACGCTTCGCGTGGACGAGGTGATCGCCGGCGAGCTCCCGGAGAGGCACGCCGCGGAACTGACCCTCGAGCTTCCCCTGTTCGACGGTCCCGACTCGATTGCAGCCATGCAGACGGCGCTGCCGGAGGTCGAAGGCATCTTCTTCCTGCGCAACAAGGGCGCGTCGGCGTGGGCGGCAGGCATGTCACCGGCCGAACAGCTCAGCGAGGCGGAGTTCTACCGCCTCGTCGTCCTGAGCGGCGTGGTTCTGAATGACGCCGGCCAGGCCGCGCTGCCCCCGGGTGATTCGGAGTTCCTGGCGGCGCTCAGCGGCCTGCCCTTCGACGACGTGATCCGCCGCGCCCGCAGCGCGAACAGCTGATCCCGCGCGTTCCCCAGGGCCGTGATCGGCGGGGTTGAGGCCATGGCCGATCATGGATCGGATGGAGGGCAACACGCGCACCGAGCCAAGCGTCCGGCTGGCGGAGATCGTCGGCTCGCTCCCGCGGCCGATGGCGCTGGTAGCGTTCGCTGCCCTGGGAGTGCGCCTGGTCGGCCTCTGGACGAGCGCGACCAGGCCGGCCCCCCTCAGCGACGCAGCGCTCGGCAACGGCGTAACGACCCGGATGCAGGCGAGCCTGGCGGTGAGCTCTCCACGAGTCCGAAGTTCGGACTATCGAGCCCTGACCGCATTGTCATAGGCTTCGTCCCTGTGAAACAGCCGCTGCGCGTCGCGAGCCACCTGGCTCCGGGGGTGCTGCCGCTGTACGCCTTCCTGGCCGAGTACCTGGCGGATCGGCTCGGACGTCGAGCCACGTTCACCGTGGCCACCTCGTATGAACGCTGCGCCCAGGACGTTGATGACGTGTGCTTCGTGTGCAGCGTCCCGTACCTGCTCTTCGCGGACTCGGGTCGAGTCGAGATGGAGGTAGTGGCGGCGCCGGTGCTCATCGGTGACCGATACGGCGGCCGGCCGGTCTACTTCAGCGACGTGGTCGTTCACGCCGACAGCCGCTTCGAGCGCTTCGCCGACCTGCGTGGCGCGACCTGGGCCTACAACGAGCCCTTCTCCCACTCCGGCTACATGGTGGTCTGGCACCATCTGCTGTCCATCGGCGAGGGGGCGGGTTTCTTCGGACGCATGGTGGAGGCCGGATTCCATTCGGAGGCACTGCGGATGGTTGCCGAGGGAAGCATGGATGCCGCGGCCATCGACTCGCAGGTGCTGGCAATTGAGCTACGCGATCGGCCGGAGCTGGCGGAGAAGGTGCGAATCATCGGGAGCATCGGACCTTCCACGATCCAGCCTGTGGTCGCCTCCGCAAGCCGCCTCACGGAGGGAGAGCGGCGATCGATCGTGGCCGCCCTTGTGTCGGTCGCGGATGATCCGCGTGCCCGCGCAGTGTTGGAGGCCGCGTTCGTCGAGCGGTTCGTGCCGATGGACGGCGATGGCTACCACGACATCCGGCGCATGCTTCGAGAGGTGCAGGAGGCAGGACTCCTCCGCCGCGAGTGGCACGCCCGCTGGGCGGCCCTCACCGCCCAGTCCGTCGCGACTCTCTGAGTCTCGGATCTCCACCGGCCTCCAATGTCCTGACCCTGCCCACGCCCATCGGGCCAGATGCCAATGAGAGCCGGCTTACGGCTCGCTGTGTAATCGATTGTTGCCAGGCTCCAACCACGGCGCGCTTAGGCACGCTCGCGAGGGTCAGAGGGCCGTGTCGTCGGCAAGATCACACTCGCCCACGCTCAAGGCCCACCGCGTGACGTGCGCGGCACGCCGTTCGGCTCGCCCAAGCCGGCGGTGATTGGCATATGGCACGTTCGTGGCCAGTGCCGACTCCCGGCCGTACGGGCCCCGCGGCCATACGCTGGGAAAGCGCACGGCGGGCGTGATCCTAGACCTGCTCCATTCGAGCCGCCCCAGCGGTCACCCCAAGGCCGATCGGGCAGGCGACGCCGGTCGAATGGTCCGGGCAGTAGCCGGCCGGGTTCTTGGCCAGGTACTGCTGATGGTAGTCCTCGGCGAGGTAGAACTCCGGGGCTGGCCCGATCTCGGTGGTGATCGGTCCATACCCCGCGCGCTCGAGCTCGGCGGCGTACATCTCGC
>JBOGTC010000138.1:0-13415 GCA_050692055.1 Candidatus Limnocylindria bacterium
CCGAGATCGATGCCGATCTTCATGCGTGTACGCGCGATCCTTCAGCTGGGGTCTGCTCGGGGCGCCCGCAGTATACCGATAAGCACGCCGTAACCGGCCGGTAAGCATCGGCGCATCACCATTGGCATATGCGCGACGTCGAACTCGGCCGCATCGTGCGAGCGCTCCGCATGCGCCTCGGCTGGCGCCAGGTCGATCTGGCGGCCCGCGCCGGTGTCCATCGGTCTGTCATCTCACGTGTCGAGCTCGGCAAACTGTCCGGATTGACGTTCGAAACCGTACGCCGAGTTCTCGATGCGCTCAACGCGCGGATGGACATCCGGCTCGACTGGCACGGACCGGAGCTGAGCCGGTTGCTCGACGCTGATCACGCCTCCCTGGTCGCGGCGTGGTAGGCGCGACTCAAGCGCTGGGGTTGGAGGGTGTGGATCGAGGTGAGCTTCAGCCGGTGCGGCGAGCGTGGGCGCATTGACCTCGTCGCCCGGCATCCCGTGTACCGCCTGGTGCTGATTACCGAGATCAAGACCGATCTCGTGGATGTGCAGGCGCTGCTTGGTGCCATGGATGTTCGTGTGCGGCTTGCGCCCTTCATCGCTCGTGAGCTCGGGGTCAGGAGTCCGTTGGCGGTGCTGGATCAGCGGGCCGTGGCCGGCATCGGCAACGTGTACAAGAGCGAGGTCTGCTTCATCGAGCGTCTGGACCCCTGGGCCGCGGTCGGCGCCGTCGAGGATGAGAGCCTGCATCGGGCGCTCACCACGGCGCGCCGGCTGCTCCGAGCGAACCTCCGTGGCGGCGCCCGAGTGACGACCGGCAGCCGTCGACGAGGCGAGGGTCGCTGGGTATACGGCCGCGCCGGTCGCCCGTGCCGCCGCTGCGGCAGCCAGATCGCGGCGCGCCGCCAGGGAGAGCTTGCTCGACTGACCTACTGGTGCCCACGCTGCCAGCCCGGCTCGCAGGGCCGACCATCGCCCCGCGCCCAACTCACCGTCCCGACTTGACATACGCGCACCTGCAGCGCGTTAGCCGCCACCTGGGCCGGGCACGTGCCCGTAATCCTCGACCCGCGAGCGTGAACCTGCCGCTTCGCGAACGGCCGTGGAGGTTCAGTGCTGCTACCGCGCTTCACAGCGGCGTATGACCGGTCCGGAGCGGGCCGGCCGCGTACCGCGCTTCACAGCGGCGTATGACCGGAGGTGGCGAGCCCGGCCGCCACCGGCCCGGCCGCCACCGGCCCGGCCGCCACACGGACGCCGCGTCAGGCGTCGGCGCCGATGCGATTGATCCGCGCCCCGAGCGCCACGAGCTTGGCCTCGATCTGCTCGTAGCCGCGGTCGACGTGCTCGATGCCGGAGATCGTGCTGGTCCCCGCCGCAGCGAGCGCGGCGAGAATGAGGGTGGCTCCGGCGCGCAGGTCCGTGATCGTGACCTCGGCGCCGTGCAGCGGCGACGGGCCGGCAATGCGTGCGTGGCGGTCATCGAGGATCTCGATGACGGCGCCCATCCGGCACAGCTCGCGCGTGTACTCGAGCCGATCCTCGTAGATCGTCTCGTGGATCGTGGAGTCGCCGTCGGCCTGGGTCATCAGCACCGCCAGCGGCGCCTGGAAGTCGGTGGCAAACCCCGGGTAAGGCTGCGTCTCGACCTGGACGGCGCGGTATCGGTCCGCGGCGGCGACGCGCAGGCCGTCGCCGGAAGGCGCGTCGGCGTCGGTCCCATCCAGGGACTCGAAGGGGACGCCCATCTGCTCCAGCACGCCGGTAAAGGCGGTCAGGTGGGCCGGATCCACGCCGCGCATGGTGACCTCGCCACCGGTCACGGCCGCGGCGATGGCGAACGTCTCCGCCTCCAGCCGATCCCCGATGACCCGGTGCTCCACCCCCCGCAGCCGGTCGACACCCTCGATCTCGAAGCGGCGAGGCCCGGTGCGCTCGATGCGCGCGCCCATCGCCAGCAGCATGGCAACGAGGTTGGCGATCTCCGGCTCCTGCGCGGCGTTGTCCAGCACGGTCGTCCCGCGCGCCCGAGTGGCCGCCAGCAGGGCGTTCTCGGTGCCCATCACGGTGTTGACCGGGAAGGCGAACTTTCCTCCCCGCAGCCCGCCCGTCGGCGCGGCCGCGAAGTAGTAACCGTTCTTGTACTCCACGGTTGCGCCCAGGGCCTCCATGGCCGCCACGTGCAGGTCGACGGGGCGCCGGCCGATCCGGTCGCCGCCGGGATTCGGGATGATGACGCGGCCGAACCGGGTGAGCATCGGTCCCAGGAGGATGAAGCTGGCCCGCATCTTGGCCGCCGCCTCGAGCGACACGAAGGGCCATGGCGCTTCAGCGGCGGTGATCGTCAACGCGTCACCGTTCGAGCGGCGAATGTCGAAGCCGATGTCTCCCATCACCTCGCGCAGGATCGCGACATCGCTGATCTTCGGGACATTGCGCAGCGTGCATGGCTCGTCCGTCAGGGCGGCCGCGGCCATCATCTTCAGGACGGCGTTCTTGGCGCCGGCAATCTGAACTTCTCCGGCCAGCGGGATGCCGCCGGTGACGACGAATTTCTGCATGGGACCGATGAAGTCTAACGAGGGCCGGTCACCCTCGCACGTGGCGTGCCCCGGTACGCGAGGTCACTGCAGGCAGAGCTCGATTCAGGCCGGCCAGGCTTCCTTCCACTCGTGCGTGCCGGTGTGATGGCCGTCGCAAAGCCCAACCCGTCCGCCCATGTGGCGCGACGGCAGGTACGGCTGCATCCCTTCCTCGAATGCCGTGGGCTGGCGGTTGCAGAGCATCATCCGCTGCTCGCGCGCCCAGGTGTAGAGGTGATCGGATGAGCAGAACCGATACGGACGCGTGAAGTTCACGGTCGCCCCGGGCGCCGGCGCGGTCGACAGGCCGATCGGCCCGGACTCCCGCACGACCTCGATCCGCACCGGAAGCTGGGCCATGCGCGTGCCGCATTGCTCGCAGGTCTGCATCGGCTCAGGCTAGCGTGCGCGCCATTCAGGCGCTGCCGGTCGCCCCTCGGGCGTCGCCCAACGGTGCGTTTGCCGCTGGAGCATTACCGGCGCGTAATGCCCGCTGGGGCTCATGCGCCGCGCCGCCGCGCGCCGCCGGGTGCGCCTCCTCAGCCGCGCGATCGACGGCGCGTGGCGATGCGCTCCCGCATGAGCGCGGTCTGCAGCGCCGCGCGGACGCGGGCGATGTCGACCGGGTCCTTGACCTCGCCCAGCTGGGCCTCGGCGCGCTTCCGCGCCTCGACGGCCTTCGCCTCGTCGATCTCGTCGGAATGCTCGGCGAGATCGGCCATGACGATGACCTTGTCCGGCCGCACCTCCACGAAGCCGCCCGAGATCAGGAGCGTCTGCTCGGTGCCGCCCTTCTTGATACGCAGCTCGCCGATGCCGAGCGCGCTGATGAGCGGCGTGTGGTGCGGCAGAATGCCGAGCTGGCCGTCGATGCCGGGCACCACGACCATATCCACCTCGTCGGTGAACGCCCGCCGCTCAGGCGACACGATCTCCAACTGAAGAGGCACCTACACCACCCTCGAGAAAGCGTCGAAGATGGTCTGCCACGAAAGGCTGCCGAGACGAGCTGGGTCGCGGCGCTGGCTGTCGCGCAGCCAGCCAAGCCGGGGCCCGGATCGGCTCACGCCAGGCACTCGTCTCATCCCATCTTCTCCGCGTTCGCGACGACATCCTCGATCTTGCCGGCCATGAAGAACGCCTGCTCGGGCAGCTGGTCGTGCTTGCCCTCGAGGATCTCACCGAAGCCGCGCACAGTCTCCTTGAGCTCGACGTAGACGCCGGGCCGACCGGTGAACTGCTCGCCCACGAAGAAGGGCTGGCTCATGAAGCGCTGGAGCCGCCGCGCCCGCGCCACGGTGACCTTGTCCTCCTCCGAGAGCTCGTCCATGCCGAGGATGGCGATGATGTCCTGGAGGTCCTTGTAGCGCTGGAGCGTCCGCTGGACCTCGCGCGCCACCTCGAAGTGCTCGTCGCCCACGATGCGTCGATCGAGCACCGTCGAGGTCGAGGTGAGGGGGTCTACCGCGGGATAGATCCCGAGCTCGACGATCGAGCGCTCGAGGCGGATAGTGGAATCGAGGTGGCCGAAGGTCGTCGCCGGGGCCGGATCGGTGTAGTCGTCCGCCGGGACGAAGATGGCCTGCAGCGACGTGATCGAGCCCTTCTTCGTGGAGGTGATGCGCTCCTGCAGGTCGCCCATCTCGGTGGCCAGCGTGGGCTGGTAGCCCACCGCCGATGGCATGCGACCCAGCAGCGCCGAGACCTCGGAGCCCGCCTGCGTGAAGCGGAAGATGTTGTCGATGAAGAGCAGGATGTCGCGGCTCTCCGCGTCACGGAAGTACTCGGCCATGGTGAGCGCCGTCAGGCCGACGCGCTGGCGGGCGCCGGGCGGCTCGTTCATCTGGCCGAAGACCATCACGGTCTTGTCGATGACGCCCGACTCGGTCATCTCGCCCAGGAGGTCGTTCCCCTCGCGCGAGCGCTCGCCGACGCCGGCGAAGACCGAGTAGCCGCCGTGCTCGGCGGCGATGTTGCGGATCAGCTCCTGGATGATGACCGTCTTGCCAACGCCGGCGCCGCCGAATACGCCGACCTTGCCGCCGCGCTTGAACGGCGCGATGAGGTCGATGACCTTGATCCCGGTCTCGAAGACCTGCGCCTCAGTCTCCATCTGGTCGAACGCCGGGGGCTCGCGGTGGATCGGCAGCACCTGCTCTGACTTCACCGCCGCCTTGCCGTCGATGGGGTGCCCCAGCACATCGAAGACGCGGCCCAACGTTGGCTCGCCGACCGGGACGGTGATCGGGGCGCCGGTGTCCACGGCGTCGAGGCCGCGGGCCAGACCGTCCGTCGACGACATGGCGACGGCGCGCACCCAGTTGTTGCCGAGGTGCTGCTGCACCTCGACCACCAGGGTCTCGTCGTCGGATCCGGCGCGCGCAGCCCCGGGCCGCTTGATCTCCAGCGCGTTGTAGATGCCGGGCAGGTCCCCCGGCGGGAACTCGACGTCGAGAACTGGGCCCGTGATCTGGATCACCTTACCGGTCGCCATGTGTCTGTAGTTCTCCTTGCCTAGCCGCCGAGCGCTTCCGCGCCCGAGGCGATCTCGATCATTTCGCGGGTGATGGTGGCCTGGCGCGTCTTGTTGTAGACGAGCGTCAGGTCCTCGATGAGCTCGTTGGCGTTATCGGTCGAGTTGCGCATGGCGATCATGCGCGCCGACTGCTCGCTGGCATTGTTCTCGAGCACGGCCCGATAGATGTTGATGGCCACGTAGTGCGGGAGCAGGCGGTTGAGCACCGCCTCTGGCGACGGCTCGAAGAGATACTCGTCGTTCGTCCGCTCCGTCTCCTCTTCCATCTCCGGGCTGACGACCGGCAGGATGGTGGCGATCTCCGGGCGCTGGCTGAGGGTCGTGATGAAGGTGCTGTAGGCGATGGCGATCTCGTCGTACTTGCCCTCGACGAAGTCCTGGGTCACGAGCCGCGCCAGCGGGGTCACGTCACCGAACGAGGGGCGATCGCCCAGCTGCGCGAAGTGCGCGGCGATCGGGACGCCCGCCCGGCGGAGGGCGTCGCGGCCCTTGCGCCCGACGGAGATCGCGTCGATCTCCACCGGCTCGTCGCCGTTCCGGCGCGACGCGCGCGCGGCCACCCAGCGCAGCGTCGCACGGACCGCATTGGCGTTGAGGGACCCCGCCAACCCGCGATCGGTGGTCACCACGATGAGGCCGATACGATGGACCGGGCGGCGCGCCAGGAGCGGGTCGGTCTCCTCGGAGACTCCCGCCGCCTCGGCGACGCGGCTCAACGCCTCGCGCAGCTCGTCGGAGTACGGACGCGCGGCCAGGATGGCGTCCTGCGCCCGCTTCATGCGGGACGCGGCGACCATCTCCATCGCCCGGGTGATCTGGGCGATGTTGCGGACCGATCCGATCCGGCCGCGGATGTCCTTCAGGCTCGGCATTACTCGGCCTTCGGCTCCTTCGGCTTGCGCATCGTCTTCACCGCATCCTCGAGGCGCTGCTCGGCGACGTCCGCCTTGGCATCGGCCTTGGCATCGGCCTTGGCATCGGCCCTGGCATCGGCCTTCGAGGCGTCCTCGCCGTAGCCGCCCTGGCGCTTGTACTCGGCGACCGCCTTCTCAAGCGTGGCGACCGTCTCGTCGGACAGGACCTTCTCCTTCGCGATCGCGGGCAGGAGGTCCTCGTAGCCCGACTCGAGGTCGCGATACAGGCCGGATTCGAACTCGGCGATCTGGCCGGTCGCGACGTCGTCGAGGAGGCCGTTCGTGGCCGCCCAGATGATGACGACCTGCTTCTCGACCGGCAGCGGCTGGTACTGCGGCTGCTTGAGGATCTCGGTCGTTTTCTCTCCACGCGTCAGCTGGTCTCGCGTGGCCTTGTCCAGGTCCGAGCTGAACTGCGCGAACGCGGCGAGCTCGCGGTACTGGGCGAGGTCGATGCGCAGCTTGCCGGCGACCTGGCGCATGGCCTTGATCTGCGCGTTGCCGCCCACGCGGCTGACGCTGATGCCGGCGTTCACGGCCGGGCGCTGGCCCTGGTTGAAGAGGTCCGACTGGAGGAAGATCTGCCCGTCGGTGATGCTGATGACGTTGGTCGGGATGTAGGCCGACACGTCGCCCGCCTGCGTCTCGATGATCGGCAGCGCGGTCAGCGATCCGCCGCCGTTCTCTTCGTTCAGACGCGCGGCACGCTCGAGCAGGCGGGAGTGCGCGTAGAAGATGTCGCCCGGGAACGCCTCGCGGCCGGGTGGTCTGCGCATGAGCAGCGAGACCTGGCGATAGGCCCAGGCGTGCTTGGACAGGTCGTCGTAGACGCACAGCGCGTCGCGCCCGGTGTCCAGGAACTCCTCGCCCATGGCCACTCCGGCGTAGGGCGCCAGGAACTGGAGCGGCGCGGGATCGCTGGCGCCGGCGAACACCACGATCGTGTGCTCCATGGCGCCCGATTCGGTGAGCTGCGCCACCACCTGGGCCACCGTCGACTGCTTCTGGCCGATGGCGACGTAGATGCAGATGAGGTCCTGCCCCTTCTGGTTGATGATGGTGTCAACCGCGATCGCGGTCTTGCCGGTCTGGCGGTCGCCGATGATCAGCTCGCGCTGCCCGCGGCCGATGGGGATCATGGAGTCGATCGCCTTGATCCCTGTCTGCACCGGCGTATCGACCGGCTGGCGGACGATGACGCCCGGCGCGATGCGCTCGATGGGCCGCGTCTTGTCCGTCTCGATTGGGCCCTTGCCGTCCAGCGGCTCGCCGAGCGGGTTCACGACCCGGCCGATGAGCGCGTCGCCCACCGGGACCTCCACGATGCGGCCGGTGGTCTTGACCTGGTCGCCCTCGGAGAGCGATGTGTAATCGCCCAGGATCAGGGCGCCGACCGTCTCCTCCTCGAGGTTGAAGGCCATGCCCATGATCCCGTTCGGGAACTCGAGCAGCTCCTGCGCGAGCGCGCTGGAGAGGCCGTAGACCTGGGCGATGCCGTCGCCCACCTCGACGATGGTGCCCACGCCCGAGACGTCGGCGCCCTCATCGAATCCCTTGATCTCGCTGCGGATGATCGACGTGATCTCGTCGGATCGGATCGCCATCTGTTCCTTCTTCCTTCTGCCTAGACGGCGGTCAGCCGTGCGCGCAGCCGCTCCAGCCGGTTGCGCACGCTTGCGTCGTAGAGCTGGTCGCCGATACGGACGGCGATGCCGCCGATCAGCGACTCGTCGACCACCTCGTTGATCTCGATCTTGTCGCCGCTGATCTCACGCAGTCGTGCGGCGATCTCGTCGCGCTGCGCATCATCGAGCGGCAATGCGGTCCGCACCTCAGCCAGCGCCACGCCGCGCTCGCGACGAACGAGCTCGTTGAAGTGCTCGACCATGCGCTCGATGGCGCGCGGGCGACCGCGGCGGATCATGAGCAGCACCAGGTTCATCGGCTCCTCGGCGGTGCCGGGAACGGCCCTGCGCAGGATGCGCTCCTTGTCGGCGTAGGGCACCGCGGGGTGCTCGGCCAGGACACGCAGGTCCTCATCGGCGAGCGCCGTGCGCAGCGCCAGCAGGTCGCGCTCCCAGTCGTCGAGCGTGCCGTCGGCACGGCCGATGTCGAGCGCAGCCTCGGCGTAGCGTCGCGCAGCCGTCTCGCGTCGAGCCATCGGTCAGTTGCGCGCCCGCGCCGCGACGCCGCCGGACGGCACCTCGGCCAGGAACTCCTCGACCAGCCTGCGCTGGGTTGCGCCGTCCATCTTGGAGCGGACCAGCTTTCCCGCGGCCTCCAGGGCCAGGTCCGCGACCTGGGCACGCAATTCGGCCATGGCGCGGTCCTTCTCGGCCACGATCTCCTCCCGTGCGCGCGTCGAAACCTTCTCGGCCTCGGTGCGCGCCTCGGTCAGTATCTCGTTGCGCGTGTCCTCGGCGATCTTGTTGGCGCGCGCGATCATCTCGGCCGCCTCCCTGCGCGCCTCGGACACCGCCGCCTCGCGCTCGGCGCGCGCCAGCTCGCGGTCGCGGGCCGCCGTCTCAGCATCCTCAAGCCCCTTGCTGATCCGGGCGTTCCGCTCATCCAGGAGGTTTAGCACTCGCCTGAAAAGAAACCGATTCGCCAGGTACAGCAGGACAAGAAAGTTGATGACCTGAAACGCGAGCTTCGGGAGATCGACGCTGAAGGCCTCGAAGAATTCGAGCATGCGCTGCTCCTCTTCTGGGCGATCGGCTTAGACGAACATGAGCAGCAGGCCGATGACGAGGGCGTAGATGCCGATCGCCTCCGTGAGCGCCAGGCCAAGGATGTACGGGACGAAGATCGCGCCCGCGGCCTCGGGGTTGCGGCCGAGCGCTTCCATCGCCTTGCTGACGCCCAGGCCGAGCCCGATGCCTGGGCCAATGGCGCCGAGTCCAATCGCCAGTCCGGCGGCGAGGTTTGATTCCACTTGCTTCGTTCCTCCTTCATGACGCCTGCGCCTTCTGGCTCAGGCGATGGGTCGTGCCCTAGGCAGATGCGGCCTCCGCCGCGGGTGAGTCGTCGGCGTGGCCCGGATCGGCTTCGCCATGGTCAGTACCGTGCCCGGACGACTGATGCTCCGCGATGGCTACGCTGATGTAGGTCATCGCCAGCAGCGCGAAGACGAGCGCCTGGACGAGGCCGAAGAGGAGCTCAAGTCCGAGGAACGCGGCCGGGACAAAGAAGGCGAGCGGCAGGACGAAGACGACGGCCGTGGTGAGCGCGAGCATGGTCGCAAGCAGCACCTCCCCGGCGAAGATGTTGCCGAAGAGTCGCATCGACAGGCTGATGAGGCGGCTCAGCTCACTGATCAGGTTGATGGGAAACATGAGCGGCGCCATGTAACGCGGCTCGCCCATGAGCTCCTTGAGGTAGCCCCAACCACCATGCGCCTTCACGCCCCAGTAGACGAACATCACGAACGCGATGATCGCCAGCCCAAGCGTGAAGTTGAGATCGGCCGAGGCGGGCCGGACGATCGGGACCATCGCCTCATGGCCGGCTTCGTCGACGTGGGTGATGCCGATTGTGCCGACGCCAGGTAGCAGGCCGACCCAGTTCGCGACGAGGATCATCAGGAACAGGCCGAGGATGAGCGCGACGTAGCTGCGCCATCTGCTGCTCGAGCCACTCACGATGCCGGACATGAGCTCGATGGGCAGCTCGAGCGCACCTTGGAGGCGGCCCGGAACGAGCGACGAGCGCTGAGTGATGTACCAGGCGGCGAGCAGCAGCAGGGCCGATGCGAGCAGCGCGCCGACCATTGAGTTCGTGAACGACAGCGGACCGATCGCGAACAGCTCTTCCGCCTCGATCGCGACGTGAATCAGGCTTCCGCCCTCTTCCTCTTCTGGCATCTATCTCCTCATCGCGTCGTGAGCGACGTTCCAGATCGTGACCATCGCCGCGCCGATGCCCAGCACCATCCCGATCAGCGTGAAGATCGGGGTCGTCTGAAGCCACCCGTCCAGCAGCAGGCCGCCAACCAGGCCGAGAATGACCGATAACCCGAGTCGCAGGCCCAGATCCAGGGCCAGCCCCCAGTTCGGCGGCCTCGATGACGGCTCGTCGCGCCCGCGCCGAGGCGTCTCAGGATCCATCGCCGGGACTGCCGCCATCGGTGTAGCCCCGCCGCACGCCGGCGCGGATCAGCAGCCAGATGCCGATGGCCGCGATCAGGGTCCCGCCCGCCAACCCGCTCAACACAAGAAGCGGCGAGGTGCCCAGCATCCCGTCCAGGACGAGACCGGCCACCGCGCCTCCCACCATGGGGATCACCATGATCAGGGTCACCTGGCCCAGGATCTTGACGAGCCCTACAGGCGTCAGCTGTGCCATTCGAGTTCGACTCACAGCGGTCGGACGCCGCGAGTATAGCGAAGCCCGGCGGAGCCTGCCCACGGGCGGATGTCCCTGCCGTGCCGGGACGGACCGCGGCCGTCCGCACGCCAGGTGCCTCCGGCGCTCCCAATATTCCTGAGGGACTGAACCGTCGGCTGACCCGGCGGGCGAGGGCGCTGGGCCGATGTATGAGTCCTGGAAGACTGAACCATCGGCGGGAGGGCGCATTCCAATCGCTCGATCGACGGTTTCAGTCTCCTGGGAATAGGGCGGCGCCACGGGCGCCCGCCAGAGCGCGCGGGCTGCCGCCCTCAGGCGGGAACGTCGGCGATGGCACGCGTGGCGCCCCGGGTCGCGGGCAGGCCGGGCACGGGGAACCGGTCGGTGACGGCGGCCACGCGCTCGCGGATGTCGGCCTGCGCCGCCTCGTCGCCGCGGGCAGCGATTCCGTCAACGATCAGGCGCGCGATGTCGCCCATCTCTGCCTCACCCATCCCGCGCGAGGTGACCGCGGGCGTGCCGACCCGGATGCCCGACCCGATCATCGGCTTCTCGGGGTCGTAGGGAATGGTGTTCTTGTTCACCGTGATGCGGACCTCGCCGAGGGCAGCATCGGCCTCCTTGCCGTTCACACCGAGAGGGCGCACGTCCACGAGCATGAGGTGGTTATCGGTCCCGCCGGAGATGATGGAGGCGCCGGCAGCGGCCAGGCCGGCAGCGAGGGCCTGGGCGTTGGCGACGGTCTGCGCCTGGTCTCGCCGGAACTCATCGGTCATTGCCTGCTTGAAGGCGACCGCCTTGGCGGCGATGACGTGCATGAGCGGACCACCCTGGATGGCTGGGAAGACGGCCTTGTCGATCTGCTTGGCCAGGTCGGTGGTGCACAGGATCATCCCGCCGCGTGGGCCGCGCAGCGTCTTGTGGGTGGTGGTCGTCACGACATGCGAATGCGGGATGGGCGAGGGGTGGACGCCGCCCGCCACGAGGCCGGCGAAGTGGGCCATATCGGTCACGAGGTAGGCGCCCACCTCGTCGGCGATGGCGCGGAAGGCGGCGAAGTCCCAGATGCGCGGGTAGGCGGTGGCGCCGGTCACGATCATCTTCGGCCGGTGCTCACGGGCCAGTGAGCGGACCTCGTCCATGTCGATCAGGTGCGTCTCGCGGTCGACGTGATAGGGAACGAAGTCGTAGTACTGGCCGGAGAAGTTCACCGGCGAGCCGTGGGTCAGGTGGCCGCCCTGGTCCAGGCTCAGCCCCATGACGGTGTCCCCGCGCTCGAGCAGCGCGTGGTAGACCGCCATGTTCGCCTGGGCGCCCGCGTGCGGCTGGACGTTGGCGTGCTCGGCGCCGAATAGCTCCCTGGCCCGGTCGCGTGCCAGGTTCTCGGCGACATCCACGACCTCGCAGCCGCCGTAGTAACGACGCCCCGGATAGCCCTCGGCGTATTTTCCGGTCAGGACGGTGCCCATGGCCTGGAGCACGGCCAGGCTCGGGTAGTTCTCGGACGCGATCAGCTCAAGGTTGGCCGATGTCCGCGCCTCCTCGTCGCGCACGACCTGCGCGATCTCGGGATCCTCGGTCTCGAGCGGTGCCCACAGGTCCATGCACGCCAGTGTAGCCCGCGATGCGACCGGGCATTGGGGTGGCTTTCCTCGGATCGGATAATGGCCATCCGAGCACGCACCGGGGATCGAGACCAATGGACCTCTATCCGTGGATCGTCTTCGTCCACGTGTCGGCGACCCTCCTCTTCTTCATCGCCCACGGCGCCTCGATGGCGGTCGCCTTCCGGCTGAAGCGCGAGCGTGACCCGGCGCGGGTGCGAGCGCTCCTCGACCTTTCCTCTTGGACGCTGGGGATCTGGCCGTCGGTCGCCTTCCTCGTCGGGGTCGTCGCCGGGATCGCGGCCGGCATCATCGGCGGCTGGTTCGGGCGGCTCTGGATCTGGACCGCTCTGGTGTTGCTCGTCATCGTCACGATCACCATGACCCCCCTGGTCGCCGCCCGCGTCAACGAGATCCGGGCCGCCGCCGGGACGCGCTCGATCAACCCGTTCAGTCGCCAGCCGCCCGCGGCTCCGCCCGACGCCGATCCGGTCGCGCTGGACCGACTGCTCGATGCCTGGAACCCGGCTCCCGCGGCCGTCATCGGCTTCGGCGGCTTCGTCATCATCCTGTGGCTCATGTTCTTCAAGCCCTTCTGACCACTCTTGCCGCAACGATGCGACATGGGCCCGGGGGACGTCGATCAGCCGACTCGCGCCGGTCGCCTCCGCCGACCGCACGACCAGGCGCATGGCGGAGCCGCGCCGCTGCCTGCGTCGCCGTTCAGCAGGGCGCGCGGTCGCCGTCCTCAAGCGTGAGGACCAGGCGCGGCCTCCTCCGCCTCCAGCCTGGTGATCTTCTCGACCCGCGCGGCATGGCGCCCGCCGGCGAACTCCGCCGCCAGGAAGGCGCGGACGCATTCCTTCGCCACCGCGGAGCCGATGATCCGAGCGCCCATGCTGAGCACGTTGGCGTCGTTGTGCTCGCGGCTCAGCCGGGCTGTCACGGGGTCGGCCGCCTCGACACAGCGGATGCCGCGCACCTTGTTGGCCACGATGGCCTCGCCGGTGCCGCTGCCGCCGAGCACGATCCCGAGCTCGAAGTCGCCGCGGGCCACCGCCTTCGCCACGGGCGCGATGAGATCGGGGTAGTCGACCGTCTCGGGGGTGAAGGTGCCGAAGTCGCGGTACTCGACCCGCAGTTCGTCGAGCAGCACGCACAGCTCGCCCTTGAGCTGGAAGCCGGCATGGTCGGAGCCGATCGCGACACGCATCGCGGCCGAGTGTAGCGTCCGGCCCGGTCGTGGCGCGGTCGTGACGCGGTCGCGGTCAGCCCTCGCCCGGGGCCAAGGGCAGGTTCCCGCCGGTCAGCTCGTGCCTGATATAGCTCCTCTAGGTTCGCGGATGATGGCCGCGACCCTCGCGGGGAGACTGGTGTCGTGCCTTCCGGCGTTGACCGTTGGGCTTAGTCTCCGGCCCCCGTCCCCGGCCGTGAACGGT
>JBOGTC010000139.1:0-15608 GCA_050692055.1 Candidatus Limnocylindria bacterium
ACCCGCACGCGCGTGACAAGGGCGTCCATGCGCAGGTCCACCGCGAGCGGCTGCTCGCGATGGAAGCGGCGCAGGGCGGCGAGAACCAGGCGCTCCGCCAGCCGACGCTGCTCGGGGTCGATCGCCCCCATGGTCACCCCGGTCGCGTCCCCTCGACCGCGATCCGGATCGCCTGCGTCTCCTCGTCGGACAGGTTGTGCGGCGATGCGCCGTTGGAGACCGGCTTGGCGAAGAGGCGCGTGTTGGTGCGCCCGTGAAGGCTGCTGAGGACGATCCCGTCGCGCTCGTCGTCGAGCAGGGCGATCGCGAAGCTCTGGTCCGAGCCGGTGTCCTCGAACGGGTTGAAGCGCACCAGGCCGATATGCTGGAGGCTGGTCAGGGTCCGATGCTCGATGAGCTCGTGGAGCGCCTGCAGCTCATCCAGGCGCCTCCCCACGACGCCCACCTGGCCGATGTGCGCGTCGAGCACCTCGTGCAGGCTTCCGCCCGAACCGTTCGAGACAAGCTGGCGATAGGCGCGGACCGCCCGACCGAGCCGAATGCCCTGGGCCACGAGCGCCACGATGAGCAGCACGATGACGGCGGCCATGACCCCGACGACGAGGGCCAGGTTGTCGGCCAGGAGGCGGTTGAGATCATCCATCGGGCGTCGGCTCAGCTGAGATCGGCTGGTATCATAGCCGCACCCCTCGCGGTCACCGAAGATGATCGCGCCTGCCAGCAGACGAGACAGCAGAGGTGACGATGCCCCGCCGAAGTGGCAAGGCAGCCAACCGCCGCTCCCGCCAGCGAGCGGCACGCGCACAACGCGCCACGACACCGACGCGCGCGCCGCAGCCCGCGCCCCAGGCGCGGCCGGCGTCCGAGGCGGCCGCGATCCCGCCGGTGGGCACGCCCGACGCGCGCGAGGCAGCCACGCTCGAGCCTCCTCGGCGCCCTGACGCCGCGACCGTCAGCGGCAGATCCGGCCTCGGTGCGCAGGCCCGCTCCGAGTACCACTACGTCGAGCGCGATCTGCGCAACATCGGCATCCTGAGCGCGGTGATGGCGCTCCTGCTGCTGGCCGCCTGGGTGGCCTTCACCTTCCTGAGCGCCGGTGGCGCCTGACCGATCCACTAGGCCTTGGCCCTGAGCGTGTCTGCCGCGGGTCGGCCGCAGGCGTGAGCAGGCGCAAGGTGGACATACTACTTCGGGACACTAAACAGGGGTCGGTTGTGGTATGCTTCCGGGGTGAGAAGCCGGGATGCCAGATCGCTGCCCCAGGCGGCGCAGGAGGAGCTTCGGCGGCGCGCAGTGACGCTGGTCGGCGCCGGCCGCACGCAGGTCGCGGTGGCGGCGCTGCTCGATGTCAGCCGCCAGGCGGTGGGCCGCTGGCTGGGCGCTCACCGCACCGGGGGTGCCGAGGCGCTGCGGGCGCGGCGGCGCGGCCGTCGGCGCGGACAGCAGATGGTGCTCTCGGCGCGGCAGCAGGCGCAGATCGCGCGGACCATCGTCGACAAGCATCCCGACCAGCTGCGGCTGCCGGGCTTCCTGTGGACGCGCGAGCTGGTGGCCGAGCTGATCGAGCGCCGCTGCGGACCGCGCCTGTCGCTCAAGACGGTGGGGCGCTACCTGCGCGCCTGGGGCTTCAGCCCGCAGAAACCGATGCGCCGCGCCTTCGAGCAGCAGCCGGCGCGGGTGCGCGCCTGGCTCGAGACCGAGTATCCGGCCATCGTGGCCCGTGCCCGCGGGGAAGGGGCCCGCATCCTGTGGGGCGACGAGATGGGGCTGCGCTCGGACCACAGCGTTGGCCGCTCGTGGAGCCCGGTCGGCCAGACCCCGGTGGTCAAGGGTGCCGGCCAGCGCTTCGGGGCCAACGTGATCAGCGCCGTCTCCAACAAGGGCGGCCTGTCGTTCATGGTCTTCACGCAGCGCTTCGCGGTGCCGGTCTTCCTCGACTTCCTGCGTCGCCTGAGCCGCCACGCCGACGGACGCAAGATCCACCTCATCCTCGACGGCCATCCGGTGCACCGCGCCAAGAAGGTGCGCGCCTGGCAGGCGGCGCACGCCGAGCGCATCGAGCTGCACTTCCTGCCGCCCTACAGCCCCGAGCTCAACCCGACCGAGCTGCTCAACCACGACGTCAAGGCCAACGCGGTCGGCCGTCGCCGCCCGGCCAGCCAGTCCGTGCTCATCGGCGACGCGCGCAGCTACCTGCGCCGCCGACAGCGCCAGCCGCACATCGTGGCCCGCTACTTCAACGAGAAGCACGTCGCCTACGCCGCGGCCCAATGACCCCTGTTTAGTGTTCCTGAGTAGTATGTGCGTCCATGTCAGCACTACAGAGCTGAAGGTGCGACGACGCAGGACGTACGCTCTGCAGGCGGCGCGCATGTCATCGGTCGGGCCGACTTCGGACCGCGATCGGTCCCCTTCGGCGGCATAAGGGGCGGCTGCGTGCACACATGTCAGGTGAACGCTCGCGAGGCCGGAGCCCGGGCCGCCCGGAGCATGACGGCGAGGTGACAAGCCAAGCATGGACGGCCTGGTCGGGCAGATCAGCCGGCAGAGCTACAACGCCGGCAGCAGCTGACTCCACGCCAGCGCCAGGCAAGAGCGGAAGCTCACGGGGTGGGTCTTCGCGGTCCTCGACGAGGTTCTCCCCGACTAGCCCTTCGTTCCGCCGCGGCCGCGACGGGCCTCGAGACGAGCGCGTCGCAGGCGAGCCAGGCGTTCGCCGATCTTGATCTCGAGGCCCTCGTCGGCGGGCTCGTAGTAGACGCGCCCTGCCAGTGCGTCCGGCAGGTACTGCTGCTCCACGTCCGCACCCTCGAAGTCATGCGGGTACAGGTATCCGCGACCCCAGCCGTGCTCGCGACCCAGGCGGCGGTGCGCCGCCGGTCGCAGCGGCAGCGGCACGGGCAGCCGACCACGCTCCTCCACGTCGGCCAGCGCAGCGAAGTACGCGGCCCCGGAGCGGTTCGACTTCGGAGCAGATGCGACGTAGGCAGCGGCCTGGGCCAGGGCGAACTGCGCTTCGGGGAGGCCGATCATCTCGGTCGCCTGCATCGCCGCGACCGCGACCTGCAGCGCGCGGGGGTCGGCGTTCCCGACATCCTCGCTGGCCGCGATCACGATGCGCCGGGCGATGAACGTCGGATCCTCTCCGGCCGCGACCATGCTGGCCAGCCAGTAGAGCGCCGCATCCGGGTCATTGCCGCGCATGCTCTTGATGAAGGCCGATGCGGCCTGGTAGTGCTCGTCGCCGGCGCGGTCGTAGGCCAGCAGCCGCTGCTGGGCGGCCTCGGCCACGGCCTCCGGCCCGATCGGCTCGCCCCCGGCGGTCACCGCCGCTGACTCCAGGATGTTGAGCGCCTGCCGCGCGTCGCCGCCTGCCAGGTCGAGGAGGGTGGCCCGGCCCTGGGGGATCAGCGACACGGCTCCTCCGAGGCCACGCTCGGCATCGGCCAGTGCGCGGTCGATCACGGTGCCGATCTCGTCGATGCCCAACGGCTCGAGGCGGTAGACCCGCATGCGCGACAGGAGCGGCGAGTTGATCTCGTAGTACGGATTCTCGGTGGTCGCACCGATCAGCGCGATCGTGCCCTCCTCGACGTGCGGCAGCAATGCGTCCTGCTGCGCCTTGTTGAACCGATGCAGCTCGTCGATGAAGGCCACGGTCCGGCCCCCCGCGTCGCGCAGGGCGCGCGCTTCCGCGACGAGCGCACGAACGTCGGCCACGCCGCTCGTCACGGCCGAGAGCTGCCGCCACGTGCCGCCGGAACGGTCGGCGAGCAGCCGCGCCAGCGTCGTCTTTCCACTGCCCGGCGGACCCCACAGGATCATCGACGGCAGATGGCCGGGGCGCACGACGCGTGTCAGCGCACCCTCGTCGCCCACCAGGTGCGGCTGGCCGACGAACTCGTCAAGCGTGACGGGCCGCATCCGCGCCGCCAGGGGCGTGCCGGCCGCGGACGTCTCGGCGAAGAGCGGCTCGGTGGGCTCAGGCGCGGGGCGGCGGCGTGGCACGGCGGCGGATGGTGGCGGTCATCGTCGGATTATGATGCCGAGCATGGAACAGAACCTTCGCGTGCCGGGCCCGACGCCGATTCCCGACGAGGTCCGCGAGGCCCAGGCGCAGCCGATGATCGACCACCGCGGCTCTGAGTTCGCCGAGCTCCTGCGGGAGCTGCGCGCGGGCCTGGCCGAGCTGATCGGCACGCGCGGGGAGGTGCTGCTGCTGACCGGCTCCGGGTCGGGCGCGCTCGAGGCGGCCGTGGTCAACACGCTCTCTCCCGGTGACCGCGTGCTGGCTGTGACGATGGGCGCCTTCGGCGACCGCTTCGCTGCCATCGCAGAGGCCTTCGGCGCCCACGTGGACCGTCTCGAGGTCGAGTGGGGCGAAGCCGCCGAGCCGGCTGCCCTGGCGGAGCGGCTCTCCTCGGCCGAGCCGTACCGGGCCGTGCTGCTGACGCACAACGAGACCTCGACCGGCGTGGCCAACCCGCTGGCGGAGCTCGTCGCGGCTGTTCGCTCGGCGCCCGGCGATCCGCTCGCCCTCGTCGACGGGATCAGCGGCCTGGGCGCCATGCCATTCGAGATGGACGAATGGGGCGTGGACCTCGTCGTGAGCGCCAGCCAGAAGGCGTGGATCGCCTCGCCCGGCATCGCCATCGCCGCAGTCGGCGACCGCGCTCGGACGGCGGGCCAGACAGCCCGCATGCCGCGCTTCTACTGGGACTTCGCCGAGGCTCGGCGCTGGTCGGAGCAGGACCAGACGCCATGGACGCCGGCCGTGAGCGTCCTCTTCGGGCTGCGCGTGGGCGTACGGCGCCTGCTCGCGGAAGGCCGCTACGGCACCTGGGGGCGCCACGATGCCATCGCCGGCGGTGTCCAGGCGGGCATCGAGTCGCTCGGCCTGCGACTCCTGGCGGCGCCCGGACGCCGGTCTCCCACCGTGACCGCCGCCTGGCTGCCGGACGGCCTGGAGTGGGCTCCGTTCAACGCGGCCATGCGCAAGCGCGGCCTCGTCGTGGCCGGCGGCCAGGGACGGCTGGCCGGCCGCATCCTGCGCTTCGGCCACATGGGCGACGTGGGGATCGACGAGATGGCCGATGCGCTGCGCGTGATGGCCGACGTGCTGGCCGAGTTCGGGCATGCGGCCGACGGCGTCGCGGCTGCAACCGCAGTCCGGGAGCGGTTCACGGCCGGTACCTCCGCGCCGGCGCGTTGAGCGAGCCACGGCTCATCCTCGTTCGGCATGGCGTCACCGACTGGAACCGCGAGGGGCGATTCCAGGGGCATCTCGACCCGCCTCTGGCCGAAGAGGGCATCGAGGAGGCCCGGCTCCTGGCTACCCGCCTGCAGGCGGACGAGACGCTGCGACCGGCGCGCATCGACACCTCGCCGCTGGATCGGGCGCGTCACACGGCGCAGCTGATCGGCGATGGCTGCAGCATCGCGGTGCGTGACGACCCGCGCCTCATGGAGATCGGCCAGGGCGAGTGGGAGGGTCGGACCCACGCCGAGCTGACGCTGCACGATGCGGAGCGCTATGCCGCCTGGCGCACGCACGCCGGCGACGCGCAGCCGCCCGGCGCCGAGCCGCTCCAGGCCGTGCTCGCACGGATCACGGCTGGAATGCAGGGCCTGCTCGACGACGGCGGCCCGTGGCCGGCATGTCTCGTCTCGCACGGCGGCACGCTGCGGCTGCTGGCCAGGCACCTGCTCGGCATCCCCGCCGCCCGCGCATGGGCGCTCGACCTCGACAACGCCTCCGTCAGCGTCTGCAGGCAGCGCGCGGACGGAACCTGGCAGCTGGAGCGCTGGAACGACACGCGCCATCTCCTGGGCAGGATGGCGGTCCACGTCGACGAGTCAGAGGGTGAGCCGCTCGCCCTCTGAGCGGTCGATCAGGGGCGACGCCGGACGAGATTGCGCAGGCCGCGCCGTATCGCCAGCCACAGGAGCGGAAGCCGCAGCCGCTCCCAGGCGGCGTCGAGGCGACTCGCCGCCGATCGGTTCATGGGCCGGCCCGAGTAGGACTGCCAGACCTTGCCGTCGGCCACGGTGCGGATCTCGGGCCGCCGCGCAGGAATCTGGTCCTCCAGCCATCCGGAGTACTCGTAGATCGTCTCTGACGGCCGCGGGCCGACGCCGGCGCGGTCAGCGGCCACGGCAAGGCTCTGCCAGGTACGGTCGCCGGCAGGCAGCAGCCGCCAGCGGCGCGCGAAGCGACGCATGCGCCACCAGAGGAACGCCGCCGCACCGAGGACGAGCGCCAGGATGACGAGCGCGTTGCCCTCGCGCGCCTGGTCGGCCGGCGCTGCGGCGTCCTGGCTGGCGTCGATCCCACCTCCGCCGGGCACGAACGACGGCAGCGTGCTGATGTTGCCCGACAGGTCCTGGCCGAGCTCGAAGTCGCGCAACCGGTTGGGGTCGATGGGTGGGGTGACCCCATCCGAGGCTTCGCCGGTGGGGCGGATGAAGCCCGATTCGATCGTCTTGGTGGCCTCGAAGATCTCCCAGCCGTAGCCGGGGAAGTAGAGCTCGGCCCAGGCGTGCGCGTTCGCCTCGGTCACCAGGAAGGTGTCATCCTCGAGGCGCTCGCCCGGCGCAAAGCCGACAGCCACGCGGGCCGGGATGCCGAGCGCGCGAGCCATCACGACCATGGCGCTGGCGTAGTACTGGCAATAGCCGACCTGCCCCTCGTCGGCGAAGAGGAAGAAGTCGACGAGGTCCACGCCGGGCGCCGGCACGGGCGCGTCCGTGGCGTAGGTGAAGCGCTCGTCCCGTGACAGGAACCGGGCCAGGGCCTCGGCTCGGGCGTACGGGTCAGGCGCGCCTTCGGTCACCTGCATGGCGAGCTCGCGGACACGATCGGTGACACGCTCGTCGTCGAGGTAGAGGGCGCGGATCTCCTCGGGATATTCCGTGCCGGCTGCGGCCAGCTCGGCCTGCGTGGCGTGGGAGAGCGCGGCGCTGACCTGGTATCCCTCGCCGTCCGCGAACGGGTTGGCCGACTCGAACCCGCCCAGGAACGGCAGGCTCGCCGGCTCGTAGGCCGCGGCCGGCGTAAAGATCTTCAGCGGGAATCCCGGCGTGAAGAGATTACGGCCAATCGTCTGGCGCATCTCGACGCTGATCGTCTCGATCTCGAACGCGTCGACCGCGGTCGGCCGCTCGGGGGTCGGACCCGGGAAGATGGCCTCTCCGGGGCCGATCTGGCGCTTGGCACCATCGCTTCGCTCCCACCCGCGCCCGGTGTACACGTCGTACGTGGCGGTGCGCATGTAGAGCGGTTGTGACGCGGCGATCACCATGACCTCCTGGTCGTTGCTGATCCAGGACCCGGAGACGGTGAAGCTGGAGCCGAAGCTGTTGCCGGTGATCCGCGACTGCGGGTTCGTGAGGCTGCCGAACACGCCCTCGAACTGGTCGCGGACATCGGTCCACACCGGGTCCAGGCTGCGCCATGCGCCGGTCAGCGGCGCAGCCACCGCGACGCTGGTCAGGACCCACGCGAGGGCCACGCTGCCAGCCGCGAAGAGCAGGCCCGAGCGCATGATCGAGGCTGGAACGTCGAGGTTCTCGTTGACCCGGCGACGCAGCCAGCCCTCCTGGCGCGAAACGAGCGCGGCGCGCAGCCACAGCAACAGCGCGGCAAGCACGAAGAGCAGCAGGAAGGCGAACAGGTCGGTGTAGGTGGCCGACATGTTGATGATCAGCGCCGCGCCAACCAGCAGGATGGCGTCGAGCACGCGGCTGTGGCGGTAGACCGCGTAGGCGGCCATGAAGCCGGTCGTCCACATCAATGCGCCGAGCCCAATGGCGTACGGCGACAGCTCAGCCGGATAGCCGGTTCGCAGCACGACGATGGTCCACCTGACGGCGTCGTCACGCAGCGCAAACAGGCGACCGGCCTGGTCGAGCGCGGGATAGTACTCCCCGCCGATGGTCCACAGCACGATCCAGCCGCCCAGCAGGGCGCCGATCGGCAGCACGGCCGCGACGCTGATCGGCAGGATCCCCAGGATCGCGCCGAACAGGATCGCCCACAGCGCCACCGGGCCCAGGAAGTCGAGCTGGTCGAGCCAGGCCGCTCCCTGCACGGACCAGGTGAGCGCCAGCAGCATGACGCCGAGGAGGCCCAGGCTGAGCCAGCCGGGGCGGGGACGCAGCAGGCGCTCGCGGAGGTCAGGCACGGGCGCGGACCCGCCCACCGAGGGCATCGGCCACGTCGTCACCGCGATGCACGATGCGCTGTGTGATGTCGTACTCCGCCAGCGCGTGGCGCACCGCAGCCAGCTCGGCGCGGGCGTGCTCGTCCGGCTCGACCCCGACGAACGAGGCGCGGTCGAGCAGGATCACCATGGCCGCGACCCCCCGGCGGCGCAGGCCCGCGATGCCGCGCACCCAGGTCCGATCGGTCGAGCCCGTCACGATGCAGAGCGTCATCCCGCGCCGTAGCTGCGGCAGCGTGGCCACCACCACCTCGGCCAGCGGATGCGTTCCGTCGGCCTGCACGTTGGCAAGCAGGTGCAGCATCTTCTGCTCGACACGCGGGCCGCGGTCCGGCTGGTGGACCTGTATCCGACGCGCGGATGCGGTCATCGCCACCGATCGGTTGTCGGCCAGCGTGCGCAGGACGATGGATGCGGTCACGGTGACGGCCGTCTCGACGGAAGCCTCGACACCGAGGCCGGCGTGCACGCCCCGGTCGAGATCGAGTAGCATCCACAGGTCTGCAGCCTGCTCGAAGTCGAACTCCTTGACCTGCAGCTCCCCGTGGCGAGCGCTCGACAGCCAGTGGATGCGGTTGATCGCATCGCCATGGACATAGGGCCGCACGCTGCTGACCACCGGCGAGGCGGCTTCGAAGCGCCGACGCGCGGGCGTCGTGCCGTCAATCGGCGATGGCGGGAGACGCCAGTGTGGCAGCGGCACCACCTCGGGGAAGACGACGATGCCGGTCGGCTGGCCGACGACCATCTCCGAGGTGAACAGCCCGAACGGATCACCGGTCCGCACGCGCAGCGGCCCGAGCCGGTAGCTGCCGCGGCGGGTGAGCGTCACCTTGGCCAGCCACTGACGCGTGCCACCGCCCTGGATGCCCACCACGCGGCCGGGCAGGCTGATCGGCAGCGTCGACTCGTTCGAGGCCTCGACCCACGGCTTTCCCCATCGGTCGTGGTTCTCCACGCGGTAGATGGCCTGCAGCACCTCGCCGGCGTGCGCGCGAGGGTTCAGGACGCGGTAGTCGGCGCGGACGTCGCGCAGCCCGCGACGGGCGTAGAGCCAGGAGCCGATGACGATCGCCGCGAGCAGGTATGTCAGGAAGAAGAGGAAGTCGATGCCCGTGCTGAACGCGGCGACGACGAGGACGGTCCCCAGGAAGAGAAGGCGCAGGTGCCGGCCGAAGAGGGCCATCGGTCAGAGATGCTCAGCCGATGTGTGCCCGCTCGCTGTCGGCAGCCGCGGCCGCCGCCTCGGCCACCGGCACCGAGGCGAGGATCTCGCGCACGATCTGCTCGGGGTCAACCTCGCGCAGCGAGGCCTGGCTCTTGACGATGAGCCGATGGGAAAGGATCGACACGGCGAGCTGCTTCACGTCGTCGGGAATGACGTAGTCGCGGCCGGCGAGCGCGGCGTAGGCCTGCGTCGCCCGGTACAGGTTGAGGGAGCCGCGCGGCGAGGCACCGAGGTAGACGTCGGGGTGCTCGCGAGTGGCGTTGACCAGGCGAACGATGTACTCGGCCACGGCCTGGTCGACGTAGACCTCCTTGATCGCGGTCTGCATCTGGCGCAGCTCCTGGAGGTCGAGGACCTGGCCCACCTCCTCGATCGGATGCCGGCGCTTCTGCTCGTCGAGAATGACGAGCTCCTCCATCGGCTTCGGATAGCCCAGTCGCAGCCTGAGCATGAAGCGGTCGAGCTGCGCTTCGGGCAACGCGAACGTGCCCTCGTACTCGATCGGGTTCTGCGTGGCGATGACGAGGAAGGGAGCCGGCATGGGGTAGGTCACGCCGTCGATCGTGGCCTGGCGCTCCTCCATGCATTCCAGGAGGGCGCTCTGCGTCTTCGGGGTGGCGCGGTTGATCTCATCGGCGAGGACGACCTGCGCCATGATCGGCCCCGGCCGGAACTCGAACTCGGCCGTCTTCTGGTTGAAGATCGAGAGGCCGGTGACGTCGGACGGGAGCATGTCGGGCGTGAACTGGATGCGACGGAAGCTGCAGCCGATGCTCTGGCTGAGCGCCTTGGCGAGCATCGTCTTGCCGACCCCGGGGACATCCTCGATCAGGATGTGGCCCTCACACAGAAGCGCCACGAGGGCGATGCGCACCTCGACGTGCTTGCCGACGATGACGCGCTCGACGTTGGCGATCGCGCGCTCCGCCGGCTGCTGGACGTTCTTCACGATGGGTCCGTCTCCCCTTTCATGCGCGGCGGGCGCCATGAACGCACCCTGTGCCTAGACAATACCCCAGCACGTTACGTCGCGGTTCAGGCGCCTTTGCCACGCATGACGCCCCGCACGTGCCGGTCGTTGCGTCAGCCTTCGCTCGAGTCCAGAGCGAGCCACTGCGCCATGACCTGCCCCGCGATGACCGCCGCCGAGCCGGAGCCGGATCCGCCGCCCTCGACGAGCACCGCCACGGCGATCGATGGCGTCGCGTCCTCCTGTGCAGGCGCAAAGCCGATGAACCAGGAGTGCGGAGCCTGCTCGCCGCCGAGCTGTGCTGTTCCGGTCTTGCCCGCGCTCAGGACGCCGCTGGCGCCGTAGAGCGTGACGTCCCCCGCGCCCGCGTACGGCCGGCCGAGCGGGCCGTTCACCGCGTCCACCATCGCGGACCGGGTCTCGGCCGCGGCGTCGGATGACACCACGCGCGATCCGCCGATCGCGCCGTAGTTCTCCACGACGTCGTCGCTCAGGGTCCCGTCCGTCGTGTGCGTGCGCACGTCGGCCACCACGTACGGAAACGGCATCACCCCGTCGTTCGCGATCGCCGCGGCAACCAGCGCCATCTGGACCGGCGTGGCGATCGTCTCGGCCTGGCCGAAGGCGGCCGTGGCCAGCTCGACGCCGTCGTCGAAGGCCGAGCAGTCCCCGTCGACCTCATCGGTCATGTAGCTGGCGCTGACTCCGAGTGCTCGCGCCGGCGGGCCGACCTCGAGCGGGTCGCAGAAGCCGAAGCGCCTGGCGTACTCGAGGAAGCGCTCCGGGCCCAGCTCGAGCCCCACGTGGGCAAAGAAGATGTTGCTCGAGACCTGGAGCGCCTCCGAGAGCGGCCACAGGGCAGGCTGAACGCCGGCGAGATCATGCTCGGTGATCGTGAAGCCCTCGACGGTGAAGCCCTCGGTCTCCTGGCGTGGCTGCTCGGGGAAGGTCGTCTCGGAGGTGATCACCCCGGCGTCGAGGGCGGCCGCCGCGGTGAAGACCTTCATGATCGAGCCGGGCACGTAGAGGCCCTGCCGCGCGCGGGGCAGGAGCGGCTGGGACGGGTCGTTGCGCAGCGCGTCCATCGGCTCCTGGGCGACCGCCGGGTCGCCGGAGATCGGCGTGGCGTCGAAGGTCGGCACCGAGACGAGCGCCAGCACGCGGCCGCTGACCGGATCGAGCGCGACGACGGCTCCCCGGGCGCCGCCGAGCTGCGCCGCGGCGAAGTCCTGCAGCCGCTTGTCGATGGTCAGCGTCAGGTCCCGCGGCTGGGGCGAGCGAGCGAGGACATCGTTGATGACGTCGCGCACCGGATTGGGATCGGAGCGGCCGGTCAGGATGTCCTCGAACTCGCGCTCGAGGCCGGTGGTGCCGAACCGGAAGCTGGCGTAGCCGATGACGTGGGTGAACGCGGGGTCGGCGTAGGTGCGGCGGCTGATGCCCTCGATCACCTCGCTGGAGGCCAGGACCTGGCCGGTCGCGTCGAAGATCGTGCCACGCAGGAGGCTCCGCCGCGCGGCGATCACCTCCGGATTGTCCGGCCGATCGGCGAGCTCGGATGCCTGGAGGACCTGCCAGTACGAGACGCTGGCGGAGACCAGGGCGAAGCTGATGATGAGGTAGAGGCCGAGACGCCGAACGTTGGTGGCGATCACGCGCCGTTCTCCTCGTCGGCGGAGGTGCCCGACCGGTGGCTGATCGAGAGCAGCAGCCCGATCATCAGGAAGCTGGCCAGCAGGCTCGACCCGCCATAGCTGACGAAGGGCAGCGTGATGCCGGTGAGCGGGATGAGCTTGGTGTTGCCCGCGATGATGATGAGCGTCTGCAGCCCCAGGCTTGCGGTGAGCCCGGTCGCGAGCAGCGCGGAGAAGTCGTCACGCGCCAGCGCGGCGATGCGCAGGCCGCGAAAGACCACGACGGCGGCGAAGCCCAGGAGCGCGAACGCGCCGATCAGGCCGAGCTCCTCGGCGATGGCCGTGAAGATGAAGTCGGTGTGGACGAACGGGATGGGCAGGTTGCCGCCGATCATCGGCAGGCCCTGTCCCAGTCCTTCGCCGAACAGGCCGCCGCGCCCGAGGGCGTAGATCGCCTGGACGGGCTGGTAGCCGGCTCCGCTCGGATCCGCGAACGGATCCCACCACGTGTTGACGCGTGCCTCGACGTGAGCGAAGAGCTGGTAGGCCACGTACGAGCCGGCGACGAACAGGACGAGCCCGATCAGCACGTAGCTTCGCCGGCCGGTGGCCACGAACAGCATCGTCAGGAAGGTGCCGAAGAAGAGCAGGCCGGTGCCGAGGTCGTTGAGCCGCACGACGATCAGCATCACGATCGCGAACAGGACGAGCATCGGCAGCAGGTATGGCAGCGGCGGGATGCTGATGAACCCGACCCGATAGCTGGCGCCGGTGAGGAGGGCGCGCGTCTCGGCCAGGTAACTGGCGATGAAGATGACGAGCACGATCTTGATCAGCTCGCCGGGCTGCACGCTGACCGCACCGAGGTCGATCCAGAGGCGCGCGCCGTTCACCTCGTAGCCGAACAGGAAGGTCGCCAGAAGCAGGCCGATGCCGACCGCCGCCCACGTGTACTTGTAGTGGCGGAGCATGCGGTCCTCACGGAAGAAGATCGCCACCGCCTGCATGGCGACGACACCAACGCTGAACCACAGCGTCTGGGTCGCGGCCATCCCCAGCTCGAGACCCATGGCGCGCGTGCCGGCCAGATCCTGTGGCAGGCGGTTCAGCATGATCAGGCCGAGGCCGCCCATTGCCGCCACGGCCGGCAGGAGCAACTGATCCCCGCGATGGCCGGACGCGACCAGCAGGACGTGGGCGCCGAGCATGATGCCGACATAGACGAGCGCGATGTTCAGCGGTCCCGGCTCCGCCACGCCGGCCGTCGCGATATGCGTGATCGCGAAGCCCAGCGGGACCAGCAGCAGAATCGGCAGCAGCAGCTTGAGCTCGCCGCCGCGCCAGGCGATGCGCATGACGGTGCGTCAGCGCTCCAATCGCATGCGGACGCGGCCGATCGTCAGCTCGTCGCCATACGACAACGCCACGGCTCGGTCGATGTGGTGCCCGTTGACGTAGGTGCCGTTGGTGCTGCCCTGGTCCTCGACGAACCAGCTCCGGCCGCGGAACGTGAGCATGGCGTGGTTCGCGCTGGCGAAGTCGTCCTCCACGAAGATCGTGTTGTTGACGTTGCGGCCGATGGAGTTGATTGGTCCCAGCGAAATGGTCGTGCCGGCAGGCGGCTCGTCCTCCGGCGACTCCAGGACCGACAGGCGGCCGATCCCGGTCCGCGACGCGGCCTGGGCCTGCTCCGCGCTGCGCAGGTCGCGCAGCAGGGAGCCGGCGAACCGAAACAGGATGAGGTAGAGGATCACGAGAAAACCGAGCTGCAGGAGCAGGAGGAGGATGCGCAGGATCTCCCCCGTCATTCGCGCACCTGGAACTCGATCTCCGTATCGCCAATGCGGATCACGTCTCCCGGCCCGAGCGCAATCTCGCTCACAGGCTGCCCGTTCACGCTCGAGCCGTTCCGGCTGCCGAGGTCGGCAAGGCCGTACGCCCCGTGTTGCAGCTTCAGCTGGCAGTGGTGCCGGCTGACCATGGGATCGTCGACGATGACGTCGTTGTCGCTCGCGCGACCGATGCCGATGAGGTGGCCGCCGAGGTCGAACTGCACCGGCGCACTGCCTCTGGTGCTCACGAGCAGGTAGGCGCGGCGGGCCGAGTCGGGCGAGCGGTCGGCGGGGCCGGGCGCCGGTCTGTCAAAGACCATCGTGTCCGAGCTTGCCGGCATCGGCTCCGAATCCCGCACGCGGGCGCCGCGCTGATCGACGACGTTCGCGGCGACCCTGATCTCTCCGCGACGGCTGCCGTTGTCCGCCATGATCCGCACCCGCGGCCGCGCGACGAGCGTGTACCGCTCCCGCCGCGCCCGAGCCAGCACGCCATGCGCCAGATCATCCTCGAGCGAGCCACGGTACGACTCGAAGGCGGCGAAGTCGCTCGGGCTGAGGTGCAGGTCGTAGTGGTTGGGCACGATGACGCCGCGATCGCCGAATGTCTTGTTCGTATCCATCGCCCGCTCGATGCGCTTCGCCAGGCTCACCGGCTGGATTCGAGCTCCCAGGCGACCTGCGGGCGCTTCGAGGAAGCGCTCGAGCAGCGACTCGACGCGCGACAGGATCCCCATCGGCCGATGCTAGCACGCGGAGTACGAACGGCAGGCAGACGAGTACGAATGCGCCGATATGGCCGGGAGCGACCCCGTCGGTATACTTTGCCGCCCTGAGCCCGGGGAGGCCACGTTGACGGAAGCCCTGACCGAATCCTTCTGCGAACGCTGCGGCACGCGCTACGTCTTCAACGCGCCCACCCGCCTGGGACCGCTGCGCAAGACCCGCGGCTTCATCGGCGGGCTGAAGAACTACCTGACCAGCCAGGACGCCATGGGCGATGCGATGGGCGACGCCATGCGCACCGAGGAGGAGGGTCTCGCCGCCGCGCAGCTCGAGGCGTTCCACGAGTCGTTCAGCTTCTGCATCGACTGCCGGCAGTACACCTGCCTGAACTGCTGGAACCACGCGGCGGGTCGTTGCCGATCTTGCATTCCGATCGTCGGCACGGACGACCTCATCGAGCGGATGGAGGCGTCGTTCGCCGGTGGTGCCGCGCCGACGCAGCCCGAGGCGGGCGTTCCGTTGACTGTCGGAACGTGGCCCACCGCCGACCTGGCGGAGGCCGAGCTGGGCGCGGCCGGCAACGGTCAGCCAGCCGCCTGGCCCCCGGAGGAGGAGCTCGCGCCGGTCAACGCCGAGGTCGATCTCCGCGTGAACCTCGAGCCGGAGCCCGAGCCCGAGCCTGTCGCCGCATGGATCGAGTCGGAGCCGATGGCGGCCGAGGCGCCCGAGGAGCCAGAGCCCGTCGCCGCCGCGCCGGAACCGGTAGCCGTGGAGCTCGAGCTCGAGCCCGAGCCCGAGCCCGAGCCCGAGCCGGCCACCGGGGAACTCGAGCCCGAACCCGCGGCGGCACCTCCACCCCTCCGAGTCCTCTCGTGGGATGACGATGCCGTCCATCCCGTGGCTGCCGAGCTGGAGCCGGCGCCTGAGCCGGCGGCGGCCGAGGTCCTGGAGCCGGCGCCGCTGGCCGCGGAGCCGGCGGCGGCCGAGGTCCTGGAG
>JBOGTC010000140.1:0-11642 GCA_050692055.1 Candidatus Limnocylindria bacterium
GGCGAGGACGCCCTCGCCGTCGACGACCGAGCCTTTGCCCTGGTGCCGGCGGAGGGAGCGGTCCGCACGCTGCTGGTGGGCGCCGGGAATTCCTACCTCGAGAGCGCCCTGGCGCTCCTGCCGCGCCTCGAGCTGTATGCCGTGGGCGAGGCTGGGTACGAGGATGCCTTGGCGGAGGCGGGGGAGGGCGACGAGCCGTACGGGCTGCTCGTCTTCGACGGCGTGGTACCGGCCGACGTGCCCGAGCTCCCGGCGCTCTACGTCGATCCGCCGGAGGACGGCGCGTTCGGCACGGTGGCGCGGCGGATCGACGCGCCGCAGATCGACCGCGTCGACCCCGACGAGCCGCTGTTGCGATTCGTCGACCTGACGAGCGTGCACATCGGTCGAGCGCGCCAGGTGGAGCTCAGCGACGGCCTGCGCCCGGTCGTGGCGTCGACCGGTGGCGACCCGCTGGTGGCGGCCGGCACCGCCGATGGGCGGCGGGTGGCCGTCATCGGCTTCGACCTCGGCGAGAGCGACCTGCCGCTGCAGGTGGCCTTCCCGCTGCTGATGAGCAACCTCGTCGACTCGCTCCTGCCGGCGGGCGACGGGATCCTGCCGCCAGCCACCGCGCTGGGCGAGCCGATCCAGCTGGCGCTCGATGCGTCATACGAGTCGGTGACGGTCGTCGCGGATGGCATCACCTCGACGGTCAGCCTCGCGGCAGGTCGCGGCACGCTCCCCGGGGCGACCTCGGTTGGAATCCGGGAGCTGCGCGACGCCGGCGGGGCGACGATCGGCCGCGTCGCCGCCAACCTGTTCAACCCCGACGAGTCAGATGTCGCGCCGGGCGACCCGCAGCGCATCGTCGACATGGGACGCTTCGGCGGGAGCGACCAGGCGGCGCAGACGACGCGGGCCGAGTGGTGGTGGCCGCTGGCGCTCATCGGCCTGATCCTGCTGGCGGCCGAGTGGCTCCTGTTTCATCGGCCCACGCGCCGGAGCCTTGCGCGGCTGCTGCGGCGCCGGCCATCAATGGCTGGGATGGCCGGACGGGCCCGATGATGCCGGTCGCCTTCGCCGACCCGATCTGGCTGTGGCTGACGCTGCCTGCGGCGCTGATCGTCATCGGCGGCTGGCTGGCCGCCTCGCGGACCCTGCCGCGCGGCCGGCGAATCGCGTCGCTCGTCATCCGGCTGACGCTCGTCGCGTGCCTCGTCGCCGCGCTGGCCGGCGCCCGCCTGGTGCTGCCGGCGGATCGGCTCAGCGTCGTCTTCCTTGTGGATGCCTCCGCCTCGATGCTCGATGCGACGCGCGAGGATCTGCTCGACTACGCGCGCGCCGCGGCGCGCGACATGCCGGAAGGGGATACGGCCGGCGTCGTCGTCTTCGGCGCCAACGCGCTCGTCGATCGGCTGCCTTCGGAGCTCGACGAGCTGCAGCCGCCTGCTTCGCAGCCGGTGGTGGGCGCCACCGACGTCGCCGCAGCCGTGAGACTGGCGACGGCCATCTTCCCGGCCGGGACGCAGCAGCGCATCGTGCTCCTGTCCGACGGCAACGACACCTCCGGGCAGGCGGAGCAGGCGATCCTCGCGGCGGCCCAGCGGGGCGTGCGGCTGGACGTTGTGACGCCCGACGACGAGACGGCAGCCGAGGCACTCGTTGACGGGGTGGAGGCACCGCCGGGGTCGCGCGTGGGCGAGACGATCGAGGTCGCCGTGCACCTGCGTTCGACGGTCGCCACGACCGCGACCCTGCGGCTGCTGGCCGATGGTGCGACCGTCGCGACTCGGGATCTCGAGCTCGAGCCCGGCGTGACCACGGAGCGGTTCCTGGTGGTCGCCGACGAGCCGGGCTTCCACGTCTTCCGCGCCGTCCTCGAGCCGGAGGAGGACCGCTTCGCTCAGAACAACGCGGCGGACGCGTATGTGCTCGTCACCGGCGAGCCGCAGGTGCTCGTCGCCACGGATGACGCTGCGCGCGCCGCGGACTTCACGACCTCCCTCGGCGAGGCGCGCCTGGAGGTCACGGTGGTGCCCGCCGGTGGCGTGCCGGCCTCGCTGGCGACCCTCGCCGGCTACGACGCGGTGGTGCTCGACAACGTCGGCGCGGATCAGCTCGGCGGTGCCTCCATGGCGGCGCTGCAGGTCTACGTCCGCGACCTCGGCAAGGGGCTGGTGATGATCGGCGGGCGCGACAGCTACGGCGCCGGCGGCTACCTCGACACGCCGCTGGAGGAGACGCTGCCGGTCTACATGACGGTGCGCGATCGTGAGCGATCGCCCGAGGTGGCGATGGTCGCGGTGGTCGACAAGTCGGGCAGCATGGCCGACTGCCACTGTACCGGCGACTCGCGAGACAGCGCGAACCCGTCAGGCGTCCGCGGCTTCGAGAAGGTGGACATCGCCAAGGAGGCCATCCTGCGCGCCGCCGACGCGCTCACGCCCAACGACCAGCTCGGCGTCGTGACGTTCGACAACAACGCGCACTGGGCGGTACGGACGGCGCCGATCGACTACGACGCGCTCGATGCCGGGCTCGGCTTTCCCGCTGACGGCAACACCAACATCTACGCCGGGCTCAAGGCGGCCTACGACGATCTCGTGGACAACCCGGCGACCCTGCGCCACATCATCCTCCTGACCGATGGCTGGTCGCAGTCCGGGGCCTACGACCAGCTGCTCGAGGACATGCAGGCGGCAGGGATCACGCTCTCGACCATTGGCACCGGCGGCGGCTCCGGAGAGATCCTGCGACGGCTGGCGGAGGAGTCCGGCGGCCGCTACTACGACGCCGGCGACGCGACCACCATCCCCGACATCTTCCTCAAGGAGACGATCCAGACCGCCGGCGAGCAGGTGGTGGAGGAGGCGTTCCACCCGGTGCCGTCGGCCCCCTCGGAGATCCTGCGCGGCCTGGACTCGGGGCGGCTGCCGCAGCTGTTCGGCTACAACGCCACGACCGCCAAGGGCACCGCCACCGTGGCGCTCCTCACCGGCCGCGACGACCCGCTCCTGGCGCAGTGGCAGTACGGGCTGGGGCGGGCCGTGGCCTGGACCTCCGATACGCGGCAGCAGTGGGCGGCGGACTGGATCGGCACGGCCGAGTTCGGAACGCTGGCCGCGCAGCTCGTGAGCTGGACGCTGCCGCCGGAGGACGCGCAGGGCATCGACGTGCGGTTCAGCCCCGGACAGAACGGCGAGCTCAACGTGGAGGTCACCTCATTCGAGGATGACGGCGCCCCGCGCAACTTCTACCGGACCGTCCTGCGCCTGGTGAGCCCGAGCCTCGATCCGAGCGAGGGTATGCTCGAGCAGATCGGTCCAGGCCGATACGCCGGCACCGTGCGCGCCGAGGACCCCGGCGCCTACCTCGTACGGGTGGCACAGACGCGAGAGACAGCCGAGGGGGCCGATTCCGCCAGCCGCACGTTGGGCATCGTGTCGCCGGCCGCCGAGGAGTTCCGGCGCCTGGGCGTCGACGCCGATGCCCTCTCGTCCTACGCCTTCGCCGGCGGCGGTCGCGAGCTTGAGCTCGACGCCGAGACCGCAGCGGAGGCAATCTGGCGCCACGACATCGAGGCCAGCGCGTTCCCGACGCCCGTCTGGCCCTGGCTGCTGCTCCTCGCCATCGTCCTGGTGCCGATCGACGTGGGCGTTCGCCGGGTGGCGTTGACGCGCGGGGACCTGCGGCGGGCGCGGGAATGGGCGGCGCGACGCGTCGGCCTGGGACGGCCCCCGCCGGAGGTTGTGCCGGGCCTCGCCGAGTTGCGCGCGGCCAAGGAGCGCAGCGAACGCCGCGCCGAGCGTCCGGCGCAGCCGTCACCCACTGCCGCTGGTCCGCGGCCGGCAGCGCCACCACCGCAGGATGCCGTTGCTGTACCTCCACGACCCGCCCCCGCGTCGGACCGGCCGCGTTCTGCAGGCCCTGCCCCCGCCGATGAGCCTCGGTCAAGCCTCACCGAGGGCGAGACCCTCGCCGAGCGCCTCGCCCGCCGACGGCGGGGCGGCTGACCACTCCAACGCCGACGCGGCGCCCAGTTGTTGCCATACTCAACCAGAGGCGCCTTCGGCGCGCCGAAGCGCCAGAACGGTCGCCCAGGACATAGATTTGCCGAGGTTTTGGAGGCGGAATGGCCTCTCGAGCTCGCCCAAGCCGACGGTGATTGGAGTCTGGCAGTGGGGCGTCGAACGCCGCCTTGGACCCGGCAGTTCGCGGCGGCTGCTCTCGATGCCCGGATCTCAGTCCGGGTCGAGCTCCTCGAGCGCGGCGTCGTCGTCCGCGCGTCGCGCCAGCGGACGCAGGTGCGGAACGCGCAGGTAGAGCAGCACCGCGGCGGCCAGCGTCGCGATGACGGCGATCGGAATCCAGGGCAGGCCCCGATAGTCGAGGAAGCCGACCCCGCTCACCGATGTGGACGCCCGGTTGCCAACCGGATCGACGGCCTCGACCACGACCTGGCTCGGCCAGGGCGGCAGGAACACGCTCGTGCTGAAGCCGCCGGCCGCATCGGTGGCCACGTCGCGCCCATTGACCTGGACCGATGCGTGCGCGGCGGTCGCCCCGCGGACCGTAACCTCGCCCGAGCCAAGCGGCGTCTCGGCCGTCACTTCGAGCCGAGGCGGCTCGTTCAGCAGGTTCAAGTTCCAGGTCGCGACGTAGCCATGCCCGGCCGGGGTGAGCACCACCAGCCGTGACCGATAATGCGGGTTGGGAATCGAAACGGTCGGCGGCGCCAGCGACACAACTGCCTCCCCGCCTCCACGAACGGTCAGGCGAGCGGCCTCGACCGACGGATCGAGGCCGATCACGACGATCCGCGAGCCCGCGGGAGCCTCGACGGTGGCCGTGAAGCCCCCGCGATCCACCAGCGACGTCCGTCGGTTGGCGACCTCGACGAGACCGGCGGTCGGCGGCTCGAGCGACCCGTCGTCCAGCTCGGGTGCCAGCACGTGCGTCAACGGCGCAATGCTGAGCCATGCACCCGGGCTGGGGGTGAGCGACGCGAAAGGGCCGCCGTCTGGCGAGAGCGGGGGCAACGTGACGTCCGCGTGCTGGATCCCCATCCACGAACCGTCGCCCAGCAGGCCGATGGGCCACGCACCGGCCAGTGTCGCCACCGGCGACGAGATAGGCACCGGCGCCTCCTCGATGGCGCCCGGGAACGGCGGAACGAAACGCCCGGCGAACAGGATCGTGGCCTCACCGTGCGGCCCGCCGCCGGGGACCGGGCCGACGTATGGACGCGTCAGCAGCGAGAACAGCGTCCCGGCCGCAACGCTCCGCGTGATCGCGCCACCGGCCGGTGGCCGCAGCTCCGGAAGGGTCAGCAGCTGCAGTGCATTGCCGGTCGGGCGGTACAGCGCGGCCGCCGGCCCGCTCGGGCCTGCCACTACCCCGAGCAGGATGCTGCGGCGCGCGTCTGCGAAGCCGAGCGGCACGGGATCGCCGCCGGCCGGCCAGGAGTGCACCTCCAGGCCAGCGGGGCCGAGCGTGACCAGCACCGGTCCCGCGGGCGTATCCGAGGCCAGCGCGGTGAGCGGATGCAGGCCGGAGCGCTCGATGCGCATCTCGCCATCCTCATTGAGCGAGATGCGCGACAGCCCGGCCGGCGACACCGAATCCACCACGCCGGCTTCCTCGCCGGGCAGCCCGTCGCTCTCGCCGAGCACGAACGGATCCGCGGGTGCTCCGGAGGGCAGCGTCGACTCGGCGAGGGGAACGAGAGCTTCTCCGTCCCAGCCGGAGATGCGGAGCTCGATCGGCCCATCCGAGCCCAAACTTCGCGTCGCGAGCAGCTCGTCGGCGCCGTCGCCGTTCAGGTCGAGCATGAGGAGCGCGTGGACCGCGTTCGTCGGCTCCGCCACGCGTCCAAGCGCCACCCCGGCATCGGTCAGTGCGACCTCGTGGAGCAGGAGGCAGCAGGCAGGTCCCACGTCGAGGAGCTCGAAGCGCGGCTGGCTGGCCACCAGGACGCGCTCCCGCGCTCCGTCGTACCAGACCAGCAGCCGCAGCGCGGCCTGGGCATAGACGTCGTCCTCGGGTATTCCGGGAATGGCAGAGCGGAGCACCTGCGCAGGATCGCCGGCGGTGACCCAGCCTGCGGGCCCTTGATGCCAGACCTCCACCAGCGTGGCACTGTCAGCGTCGCGCACGAGCCGCACGAGCTCGCGGGCGCCATCGCCGTCGACGTCGCCGGCCACGGCCTGTAGCGTCGGAACCTCGGGCAGGAGCGTCACGCCCGTCTCGGGCGGGATGACGTTGATCCCGTCCGGCGTGGCGGGCGCATCCGGCATCGGGGTGGTCGTCAGGCCGGCGACGACGATCGCCGAGAGGAGGGCGTGCCACGGCATCGGTCCGGCCAGCATACCCCGGCCATCTGGCATCATCGGTCCATGCCCCAGCCGCGCGTGCTCTGGCAGCCGCCCGCCGACGTCCGCGACCGCAGCCGCATCGGCGACTACCTCGCCTGGCTGGAGCGCGAACGCGGCCTGGCATTCGACGACTACGGCACCCTGTGGCGATGGTCGGTCGGCGACCTCGAGTCGTTCTGGGGATCGCTCTGGGACTACTTCCGAATCAGCTCTGGCAGCGCGCATCGAGGCGCGCTCATCGAGCGGGCCATGCCCGGCGCGAGGTGGTTCCCCGCCGCGCGGCTGAGCTGGGCCGAGCACGCACTGCGCCTCGACGGACGTGCCGCGGATGACACGGTGATCGTCGCCCGCTCGCAGACGCGCGAGCGCCGCACGCTGAGCGCGGACGAGCTGCGCGACGCCGTCGCCCGCACCCGGGCGGGCCTTCAGCGCCTGGGCGTCGGACGCGGGGACCGGGTGGCGGCCTATCTGCCCAACGTGCCGGAGGCAGTCGTCGCGCTGCTGGCCACGGCGTCGCTCGGCGCGGTCTGGTCGAGCTGCGCGCCGGAGTTCGGCACCCGCAGCGTGGTCGATCGGTTCAGCCAGATCTCACCGAAGGTGCTGCTGACCATCGACGGCTATCGCTATGGCGCCAAGGATGTCGACCGCACGGATGAGGTCGTTGCCATCCGATCCGCCCTGCCCAGCCTGGCTGCCACGGTGGTCCTCCCCCACCTGCGCAGGACCGAGGACCCGCGCATTCCCGGTGCGCTGACCTGGGACCAGCTCACGGCCGAGCCCGGCGAGCTGGCCTTCGAGCAGGTCCCGTTCGACCACCCGCTCTTCGTCCTCTACTCGTCCGGAACCACCGGCCTGCCGAAGCCGATCGTCCACGGCCACGGCGGCATCATGCTCGAGCACCTGAAGATTCACGCGCTGCACCACGACCTGGGACCACAGGACCGCTTCTTCTGGTTCAGCACCACCGGCTGGATGATGTGGAACTACCTCGTGTCGGGGCTGCTCGTGGATGCGACGATCGTCCTCTACGACGGATCCCCGACCCACCCGGACCTCATGGCACTGTGGCGTCTCGCCGCCGAAGAGGGCGTCACCTACTTCGGGACCAGCGCCCCGTTCCTGATGGGCTGCCGCAAGGAGGGTCTCGCGCCAGGGCGCGAGGCGAACCTGTCCGCGCTTCGAGGGATCGGCTCGACCGGCGCGCCGCTGCCGGCGGAGGGCTTTCGGTGGGTGTACGAGGCGTTCGATCCATCGGTCCATCTGCAGTCCGTATCCGGCGGCACGGATGTGTGCACCGCCTTCGTCGGTGCCTCGCCGCTCGTTCCGGTCTGGGAGGGCGAGATCAGCTGCCGCCACCTCGGCTGCGCGGTCGAGGCGTTCGACGCCTCGGGCCGGCCGGTCGTGGGCGAGCAGGGTGAGCTCGTCATCACCGCGCCGATGCCATCGATGCCCGTCTCGTTCTGGGGCGACGCCGACGGCTCGCGCTACCGCGCCGCCTACTTCGACGACTGGCCGGGCGTCTGGCGCCATGGTGACTGGATCACGTTGACCGAGCGCGGCTCGTGCGTGATCAGCGGCCGCTCCGACGCCACGCTGAACCGGGGAGGCGTGCGGATCGGGACGGCCGAGTTCTATGCCGTGGTCGAATCTCTGCCGGAGGTTGCCGACTCGCTCGTCATCCACCTCGAGCAGGCGGACCGGCTGCTGCTCTTTGTTGCCCTGCGCGACGGCGTCGGCGCCCTGGACGACGGGCTGCGGGCGCGGATCAGCGCCGAGCTACGGTCCTCGCTCTCCCCTCGCCACGTGCCGGACGAGATCCGTGCCGTGCCGGCCGTGCCGCGCACGCTGTCGGGCAAGAAGCTGGAGGTGCCGGTCAAGCGCATCCTCACCGGCACCGATCCCGACGTCGCCGCCTCGCGTGGGTCCCTCGCCAACCCCGAGTCGCTCGATGCCTTCGTGGAGCTTGGGCGAGACGGGCCAGCCCGATTGCATGAGGTGGAGATAACGGGGAAGTAGAGCCGCGAGATGGTGGGATCTTCCCCGCCCGTTGCATCCCGTGGCGCAGACGGGGAAGAAATCGTCGAGATCGGCTTCTGCTTTCCCATAGCTTCACGGGATGCAAAGCGCGCCCATGCGCTGGCCGCCGGACTAGTCCGTGTAGTACACCCCGTCGAGGGCGCCCCAGGCGGCGGCGCTGAAGAGAGTGCAGGCGGTCCTGGCTCGAGCGAACTCGTCGTCCGACAGCTGCTCGATCTGGCGGGCCAGCATCGCGGGCTCATCGGTCTCGATGGCATGCTCGCGGAAGTACTCCTGGGCATCGTCGTCGACCGTGCCGGCGTAGTGCTCGCGCAGGCCGGCGAGCTTGCTCTTGGCCGTGGCCGGCTGCTGGACCTCGAAGCTGTACAGCGCCCCCAGCGCCTCCGGGACCGATGCGAAGGCATTCCTGCCCACCGCCAGCAGCGTGTCGCTCTGCGGGCGACGCGCCTCGCCGCCGGCACCCAGCGCAGAGCGGAAGCGGGCCCACAGCTCGTCGTGCTCGCGCTCCTCGTCCGCGTAGGCGGGATGGCCGAGCGTCTCCCAGCCCTCGGCGATGACTCCGATGAACGGGGCCCACTCGGCGGCGTACTCGCGCAGGCGCTCCACCGGCAGCGTCCCGGCCCGCCACTCGGTGTAGAAGGGATGCTCGTTGAGGTCGAACTGGCGGACGATGGCGTCCAGCTCCTGGATCCGGCTCATGCTCATTGGGGGCACCTCTTGCGGGTTGGCTATCGGTCGATGCTGATCGCGGGTTGAGCGTAGCCGACTTGGCCGATCAGCGCGCGTCGACCTCGTCGAGCTCCTCGAGGCGGCCGTCGTCCCCCGCCAACCGAGCGTCAGGCGCGCGTCGCGGCGTGCGCACGAAGAGGGCGACACCGATGAGGAGCGTGGCCACTACGACAATCGGCACCCCCGGCAGCCCGCGATAGTCGAACACGCCCACGACGCTCAGCCGCTCGGTCGTCTCGTTGCCGACCGGATCGCGCGCCACGATGAGGACCTCGCGCGGCCAGAGCGGCGCATCCACGGCGAGTGTGAATGTGCCATCCGCACCGAGCGGCGCCGAGCGGCCGTCCACGGTGACCGCGGTCCCGAGCGACGCCTCGCCGCGCACCGTGGCGCTGAGCGAGAACGGGTCCGACGCCGCGCTCGCACTGAGCTCGGGCTGCTCGCGCAGGATCTCGGCCTGCCAGCTGACGCTGTATGCCGCGCCGACAGGCGTCACGAGCACGAGCGCGGCGTCGAACGCCTGGTTCTCGTCGCCTGAGCGGCGCGGCGCCACGTCGAGGACCAGGGGCTCGCTGCCCAGCTCGCCGTCGAACATGATCGACTGGTCAACGACCAACGCGACCCTCGAGCCGGGCGGGCCGGTGACGGTTGCCTCGAAGCCGCCATCCGTGGTCGCCAGCCGTTCGGTGCCATCTTCCCCGGGAACCGCGACCGCGTTGCGCAGCTGCGGCGCGAGGCGGCCGTCATGATGCTCGGCGGGCAGGACCGTGGCGGTCGGCGCCACGACCAGCGAGCCGACCCACAGGGATGGGAAGAGCCATGCCGTGTCGCGGGTACCGAGGTACCCGTCGCCGACCACCATCCACGCGCCATCCTCCCCGGCGAGCCCTACCGGCCAGGAGCCGACCAGGCCGGTCGTGGGCCGGACCTCGAGGTCGCCCAGCTCATCGAGCGCGATGATGCCGCCGGGTGCGACGAAAGCATCCCGCCCATCGGCGAGGCCGCCCGGAAGCGGGCCCAGGTACGGGTAGATATCGTGCGAGATGCTCCGGAGCGCCGGGAGGTCCCTCGCCCCCAGCTCCCACAGCCGCGCGGTGGAAGGGCTGGCCGAGATCCGATCCAGGACGGTCAGGTCCTGGTCGTAGATGACGACCTCGGGTGGAGACGGATCGCCCGGGGCTTGCCTTCCGTGCCCGACGATGACGGCACCCTCCCCCTGTCCGAGCACGCCCAGGCCTCCGCGCTCGCTGTCCGTCAGGCTTCGGACCGAGGTGAGCTCCCCATCGCGCGGCCAGCGCATCACCCGGATCTCATTCGGGGCGATGGCCATCAGCGACCCGCCGGCCGCGCCGAACAGATGGAAGAAGGCTTCGGTGGGACCGGGAAGCTGCGAGGACGCGGTTTCGATCCTCACCTCGCCATCCGCGTCGCCACCGATCCGGACGAACTCGTGACTCTCCGCGGGTCCGAACACGATCTCCTCGCCCGGGATGCCATCCGTCTCGCCGTGCACCCAGCCGAGTCCGCCGCGCGCCCCGGGTGGCAGCGCCAAGCGCTGTGCATCGAAGCCGCTTACGCCGTTCCAGCGCAGGAGCCTGACGTAGTTCTGGTGCGGCTCGACAGGTGGCTCGATCACGAGCAGCTCGTCCGTCCCGTCGCCATCGATGTCGAGAACGACGACAGACTGCGCGTTGCCGAACGTGCCGAGCAGTGGGGAGGCACGCAGCTGCCCGCCGTCCATCGTCACGCTTGAGATCGTCAAGCAGCAACCACGCCCGGCCTCGGCGACGTTGCCCACCGTGACGAGCAGCACCCGCTCGCGCGTCCCGTCGTTCCAGACGACGAGGCCCGAGGCATCGGCGTTGGCGTTGATCGGCACGCGAGCGTTGTCGGCCTCGTTGCGGCGGATCACGTCAGTGGAGGCAATCAGCGACCAGCGCTCGCCATCGTGCGCCCAGGCCTCGAGGACGAAGCGAGCCAGCCGATTCGGATCCACGGCTACCCGGACGATCTCGCGAACGCCGTCGCCGTCCACGTCGGCCGCGATCGCGTGGACGGTATGGCCGGGCAGGACCTGGGTTCCGTCGTCGCTCGCCCGCGCCGGCGGCGCGGCGACCACGGTGACAATGAGCGCCGCCACAGCAGCTATTCCCCCATATACGACCACCAGCCGTAGTTCAGAACTCGCACATATAGACCCGTGGTCCCAACGACGGGGCTGCACCGAAGCCAGCCAACGCTCCTAACCCTAACGGGCCAACCATCCGTAGCCTCGGCGAGGCTTAAGACTGGGTCGCGCGAACGTCAGCCGTTGAGGTCGTCCAGGTCGTCCTCGTCCTGCTCGTCGCTCTCGGCTGGCTGCTCGGCCAGCAACTCGTCGATCGTCGGAACGCCGGGCGCCACCGGGATCTCGATGGAGCCCGACTGGACGCCCGACAGGTTCCGGGTCACGGCCGACCACTCCGCTGGCATGACGCTCAGGGGTCCGGGGTCGATCGAGTAGGCGGCGAACAGGAAGAT
>JBOGTC010000141.1:0-33146 GCA_050692055.1 Candidatus Limnocylindria bacterium
CGTCTGGCGCGTCACCCCGAACAGGGCCGCCGCCTCGCCCTGCGTCTTGCCGGCCTCGACCACCGACCGCACCGCCTGTCGGCGCAGCTCCTCCTGCGCCGCCGGGGCCAGCCTGCGCGCGTCACGCCTTCGCACCCCGGCATGCTAGCGCATGTGTCGGCTATTTGCGTATCGGATTAGTATGTCCGTAGCCAGGACGAGGGGCGCGACGTTCTTGCTCGCCGTCCATTCGACGCCGCCGAGCGCCAGCGCTGTCGGCAGGAGCGTCGGCCGAGCGAGCTTCACGGCGGTCCAGTCCCGTCGGCACGGTGAACCGACTCCTCCCCGGGCTCGCCGCGCCATGGACCGTTGGCGGCAATTGCCATGAACAGCGCATCACCTCCGACCTGCCGATCGTGATCCGGCGGACACCAAGACTAGTCTTCTGGCCCCTCCATCCGACCTGCTCTTCCTCGGAGGCCGACTGTGAATCAGCCGCAGTATGAGCCCGCCCAGAGTCGCCCAGACGCGGTCGAAACCCTCCAAGCAGTGTCCAGTGAGCGCAGCATCGCGTCGAAGCGCTTCCAAGAATCCATCGTCGCCATCCTCGTGATCCGGATCGTCGGCGCCAGCCACGGTGATTGTCGGACTTGCACTGGTGCACGCCGTCCGTCTGCTGCGTCGGTCTCCGCCCGGCGTGGAAGGTGATGCTGACCAGGAACGCGATGTGGGACATCCGGTGACTCCCGGATTCGTTCAGCGCCCGGCGCCTATCGCGCTATCTTCCCTTGCCGCCGCAGCGCCGAGACGCTCGCCCCGTTGTCGCTCGCGACCGGCGCGCGCTCAGGACGCCTCGACGCGCCTGTGGAGATCGCACCGGCGCTCGGCCCCACCGGCGCGATGCGCGACGGCGGCCGCTCCTCGACCAGGGATCGATACGTCCCCTCGTAGGCATCCGTCATCCGCTGCACCGAGAAGCGGCCGCGGGCATAGGCGCGGATCCTGGCGCGCTCCAGGCCGGCTACCCTCGAGACGGCGAGGGCCGCCTCCTGCAGGTCATCCACCAGGAAGCCGGTCAGGCCGTGCTCGACGGTCTCGGTGCACGCGCCCGCGCGGCGCGCGATTACCGGCGTGCCGGTCGCCATCGACTCGATCGCCACCAGGCCGAAGGGCTCGGGCCACGCTCCCAGCATCAGCGTGGCCAGCGCCCCGGCGTACAGCCGGTTCCGCTCGGTGCCGTTCACCTCGCCGCGCCAGTCGACGGTGCCGTTTTCGATGGCGGGCCTGATCGCCGTCTCATAGAGGTCCTCTTCGTCGCGGTCATGGACCTTGAGCGCCAGGACGAGGGGGAGGCCGGTGGTGCGGGCAAGCTCGATGGCCTCGGTGATCCCCTTCTGCGGCGCGGCGCGGCCCACCACCAGGAGGTAGCGACCCGGATCCACGCTGAACGGCACGTCGGCGAAGTCGAGACCGTGATGGATGGTCGCCAGCCAGTTCGCACCTGGGCTCCAGCGACGCTGGCTCTCGCTGATGGCGACAAGGGGAATGTCCGGGAACATCTCGATGAGCTCCGGCATGCCGTGGCCGTCGAGGCGGCCGTGGAGAGTCGAGAGGGTGGGAACGGGGCAATGCCGGGCCATCACGAATCCGCCTCCCTCGACGTGCGAGTGGATGACGTCGAAGCGGTCGCTCTCCTGCCATGCCCGCGCCACGGCCAGCGAGATGTAGCTGGATACGTCGCCGCGATAGCCGGCCGGCCACAGCGCCTTCGGAACGACCGGCACAACCCGACAGGGCAGCTCGGAATCGCCGGAGGCGAAGACGGTCACGTCATGTCCTCGCCGATGCAGCTCAACGGACAGCGCGGTCACGACCCGCTCGGTGCCGGCGTATCCCTGAGGCGGCAGCGGCAGCATGGGCGGCACGATGATGCCGATGCGCAGCCGGTCAGCGCGTTCCATCTCGGAGTGCCCTCATGCTGAACGCCGGCGGCGGCACGTGCGCCGCGCTCGCCGAGGTCAGATGCAAGAAGGCGCCATGGTACACCCCGCCAACAGGAGGGCCGCGGACGCCTATTCCTCATCTCGCGACTCGCGTACGTCGGCTCGGCGGCGCACTCCGGCCGGCGACGTTGCCAGGCTCCAATCAGGGCCGGCTTAGGCGAGCTGGACGGCCCGCGTCCGGCGTCGGCGAGCGCCCGTGAGCGTGGAGCGGCTGGTCGAATGCCCTCCGGACGGCGTCGAACGTGCCCAAGCCGGCGGTGATTGGCGAATGGCACCGAATCGGCGGTCAACGAGCCAGAAGCCGACGGTGGTTGGAATCTGACGCGTCGGCTCCCGAGCTGCGGCAACGTACGCGCCACCCGCCACCCGACACCCGCTACGCGGCCTTGCTCGTCGCTCCGCGCGATCAGACGAGCGAGAGACGGTCGAGCGGGAACGGCGACATCGCCAGCGGCCGCACCGCGAGGCGCAGCAGGAGCAGCGGCGAGTCGTCGCCCGCGGAACGGTTCGACTTCAGCTCGCCGCAGCCGGTGCAGCGGTGGATGATCACCCACTCCCCGCTGCCACGGACCGATATGGCGATGGGCTCCATGCCGGAGCCGCACTCCTCAGCAACGGCGCGATCGCCCGGCCGCACGTCAACGTGCCGCGACCACAGGCAGGACGGGCAGTGGTTGCGATGGCGCGTGCCAGCCGCATCCGCCGGGACGTCGAGCCGGCAATGGACGCAGCGGAAGGACGAGGATCGGGGGTGGCCGCGCGGCCGAGGTCGCGACCGCGCAGCGGCAGAACGAGCGTGTTTCAAGCGTGAGATCTCCAAGGTGCCCGATTCGAGGAAGGGACGACGCGTGCGTGCGCGTCACGCGACCCGGCTCGTCCGTATCGGTCCTTGGCTCAAAGACCAGAAGAGCCGCCCCTGAAGGGCGGCTCACTCACGCAGCACTGAGGCTGGCGCTAGCTCCCGATCCGGAGGCGCGACGCGCGGAACACGGTCCCTGCCGTATCTGCCATGCGGGCTGCCTCCTTTCCTGGTTGCTGTCTCGTGGGCGCGCCGTGCGCGCCATCGGTCCGGCGACGGTACGCCGTTCATGGATGCTGCGTCAAGCCTTCACCGATGGCGGCGTCGGCGACCGGCCGGGGCGGCTTTCGATCGCTGTCGGGCCCCGCGCTTCGGCGGCGGGACGAAGCGGTTGCGGCGGATCTCCTCGTTGGCGGTGGCGATGCGCTCCGGGAAGCGCACGAACGTGGCCCAGGCCGCGATCCCCATGCCCGGCAGCACGATCAGCAGTTGCATGAGGAGCGGCACGCCGATCACCACCAGGAGCGGGATGATGCCCCAGGTCACGATGATCGGCCAGAACACCCACTCGTGCAGCGCGAGCAGCTCGGGGTAGCGACGATGTCGGCGCTGGGCGGCGTTGTAGACGAACACGGCGCCGATGCTGATCACCAGCCCGGCCACCCACATCAGCGTGAACAGGTCCGGGAAGTTGAACGGCGTGAAGGGATCGAAGAGCAGGTTCATGGGGCGCGAAGTATAGAGACTGGCCGCTGCTCGATCACGACGCCGTGGATCCTGCCACGCGGAGAATCGGCCGCTCGGCCGCTTGCCGCAGCTCCTTTTCACCACATGCAGGTAACGGGGAAGAAGAGGCCGGAATCCCGCCGTCCTTAACCGCCCTTGTCACGGGGTGCAACGTACGGGGAAGATGAGGCCGTCCAGGCCCTCTACTTCCCCTTTACCTTCACCTCATGCAATCGAGGGACCCTATAATCGGTGCCCCCACGCACCCGCTCCACGCACCCGCTCCACGGCACCCACCCACGGCACCCGCTCCAGGCACCCACCTCCAGGCACCCGCACCATGAGGACGTCGATTGCGCGCCCTGCTCTCCGTCAGTGACCGCGAAGGCATTGTCGAGCTCGCCCGCGGCCTCATCGAAGCCGGCATGGACTGTTTCGCCACCGATGGCACCCGAGCCCACCTGGCGGAGGCAGGCCTCGAGGGCATCCGCCCCGTCTCCGAGCTGACCGAGACGAACGAGATCCTGGGCGGCCGGGTCAAGACCCTCCACCCGGCGATCTTCGCGGCGGTGCTGGCGCGAAGAGACCAGCCGGACCACCTGGCGCAGCTGGCGGAGCACGGGATCGAGCAGATCGACATCGTTGCCGTCAACCTCTACCCGTTCGCGCGCACGGCTGGGGATCCGAGCACCACCCTGGACGAGGCGCTGGAGCAGATCGACATCGGCGGCGTGGCGCTCCTGCGAGCGGCGGCCAAGAACTTCCCGGGCGTGGCCGCGGTCAGCAGCCCCACCCAGTACGCATCGGTCCTGCGCGACATCAAGACGCTCGGTCATGTCGGCCCCGAGACCAGGCAGAAGCTGGCGGCCGAGGCCTATGCGGCCATCGCGGCCTACGACGCGCAGATCGCCAGCTACCTCAACGCGCAGGCGGGCACGCTCTTCCCCAGCCGGCTGACCATGGTGGTCGAGAAGAAGGCGGACCTGCGCTACGGCGAGAACCCGCACCAGCTCGGGGCCTTCTACACCGATCCGGCGCATCGCGGCGGCAGCCTGTCCGGGGCGCACCAGATCGCCGGCAAGGACCTGTCCTTCAACAACATCCTGGACCTGGATGCCGCGTGGAGCATCGCCAGCGACTTCAAGACGCCCACGGTGTGCATCGTCAAGCACGGCAACCCGTGCGGGCTGGCGTCCGTGGTCGACCTGGCCGAGGCCTTCCGCCTGGCGCTGGAGGGCGACAGTGTCAGCGCCTACGGCGGGATCATCGGCGCCAACCGGACCATCGACGAGAACGCGGCGCGCGCCATCCGCCCCGGCTTCTTCGAGGCCATCGTGGCGCCGGGCTACACGCCGGAGGCGCTCGAGATCCTGCGCACCAAGCGCGGCTTCGAGATCATCGAGGTGCCGCCCGCGGAGGATGACAGCGACGAGATCGGCATCGCCAAGTTCGACTTCAAGCGTATCGGTGGCGGGCTGCTGGTCCAGACCTTCGACAACCTGGAGGAGGACCGCAACAAGCTGCAGGTCGTGACCCAGCGTCGGCCCACGCTGGAGGAGCTGACGGACCTGCTCTTCGCCTGGCGCGCGGTGCGGCACGTGAAGTCGAACGCGGTGGTGCTGACCAAGAAGCACGCCATGGTGGGCATGGGCGCCGGCCAGCCGTCGCGCGTCGTGTCCGTCGAGGTGGCGCTGCGCAAGGCCGGCGAGCGCGCCCCGCTCTCGGTCATGGCCAGCGACGCCTACTTCCCGTTCCCGGACGGCATCCAGATCGCGGCCCAGGCCGGCATCACCGCCATCATCCAGCCCGGCGGCAGCATCCGCGACGAGATGGCGATCGAGGTCGCGGACCGCCACCACATGGCCATGGTCTTCACCGGCCGCCGCCACTTCAAGCACTAGGCCGATGGACAGCCTGATGACGGTCGAGGCGGTGGCGGCCACCGAGGCCGGTGCCATCGCCGCGGCGCGGCTCATGGGACGTGGCGACCGCAACGGGGCCGACCAGGCGGCCGTCGAGGCGATGCGCCGCGCCATGGACGAGGCGGACCTGAGCGGCACCATCGTCATCGGCGAGGGGGAGCGCGACCAGGCGCCGATGCTCTACATCGGCGAGAAGGTCGGCAACCCGGACGCGGCGGTCAGCGTCGATATCGCGGTCGACCCGCTCGAGGGCACGAACCTGGTGGCGACCGGGTCGCCCAACGCCACCGCCGTGCTGGCCGCGGCCGAGCCGGGCGGCCTGCTGCATGCGCCGGATACGTACATGGAGAAGCTGATCGTGGGGCCCACGGTGACGGGCCACGTGAGCATCAACGATCCGGTGGAGAAGACGCTGACCACCATCGCCGACCGCCTGGGGCGCAACATCTGGGACATCACGGTGGTGATCCTCGACCGGCCGCGGCACGAGGAGCTCATCGCGGACGTTCGTGCCACCGGGGCGCGGATCAAGCTCATCAGCGACGGCGACCTGACGGCGGGCATCAACGTGGCGGTGCGGGGCACCGGCGTGCATGCCGTGATGGGGATCGGCGGCGCGCCCGAGGGGGTGCTGGCCGCCGCGGCGCTGAAGTGCCTGGGCGGCGAGATCCAGGCCAAGTTCCGCTGGCGGTCCCACGAGGAGCGCGAGCGCGCCCGCGCCATGGGGGTCGACGTGGACGACACCGACCGCGTCTACATGACCGATGACCTCGCCTCGGGCGAGAACGTCGTCTTCTGCGCCACCGGCGTGACCGATGGCGAGCTCCTGCGCGGCGTCCGCTTCTTCGGTGGCGGCGGCCGCACGCACTCGGTGGTGATGGCCTACAAGCGCGGCCTGGTGCGCTTCATCGACACCGTCCACATGTGGGACTACCGCAACCCGCCGCGCGTCCGCCTCTGATCCGGGTGGTCGAGCCGGCGTTGAGTGCTCGAGTCGCCCGTTCGAGCGCTCGAGCCGCCAGATTCATACCCCATCGGCACCGATGGCGCCGGCGGCCGGCTTGTCACCGTCCTGCCGGCTTCCAGCTGCATCTGGTGACGAGAAGGCCTCCCGCGGCACCCGGTGCAGCCCCCATAGGAATCTGGTGATCTGCCGCGACCCCCGACGCATTCAGCCATCCTCTCGCCCGCGGACTGAGCCAGCTCAAGCTGGCCAGGTCAAGCCCCGCCCCGAGGGCGGGCCGATCAGGTCGGGCGGGGATCCGCCCACTCGGGGCCGGCGATACGCTGCACCTCCTGGCTGGCAACAGTGGCCAGCAGATCGGCGACGCTGACGTCCACGCGCAGGTCGGCGCAGTTGCGCCAGGGGCGGAGGCCGGGATCCAGCTCTGCAAGCGGTTCCAGGGCGAAGCGGCGCTCCTGGAGGCGGGGGTGCGGGACGATGAGGTCGTGATCGGTATCCGTGACGCACATGCCATCGAAGCTCAGGATGTCGAGGTCGATGACGCGCGGGCCCCATCGGCGTCCGGTCGGGTCCCGGCCCAGCAGCAGCTCCAGGCGCTTCAGGGCGACGAGGAGGTCGCCGGGGTCGAGATCGGTCTCCAGCTCGAGGGCGGCGTTGGTGAAATGCGGCTGGTTGAAGGCGTCGCGCGGGGCGGCGTCGTACAGGGACGAGGCGCGCACGACCTGGCCCAGGCCGCGCAGCTCGGAAGCCGCGGAACCGAAGGCCGCGGCCGTGTCCCCCAGGTTGCCTCCGAGGCCGATGAATGCTCGCACGTGGGCTGCACTCTAGCCGATCGCCCGGTAAGCGGCTGATAATCAGGCCCGTCGTATCCTGCTGTACGGACCGAGCGCTCGCCGCGGGGGCGCGACGAGCCGATCGGTGCCGCACGCCCCCAGGCACCTCGTACAGGAGCGCCCCGTCGGATGTCCGACTTCCAGCACGCATACCCGCTGATCCTCAACAAACGACACGTTCTAAGCGACTCGGGAGCCCGCCCCCGCTCTACTTCTGGCGCCAGAGGCTGATGGCCGTGCTCGGGCGCCGGGGGGCACCGGGCCGCTCAGCCACGCGGCGAACGACCGCCCGTAGCCCATACAGATATTGGACAGGCGGCGCGCGACCGGCCTAACCTGCGGGGCGCCCCCGGCGCCGGCTCTGCCGGCGGCGGACCGACATAGTCCCGCGGTGCGATTCCGCGGGGACCGCGGAGGTCCCATGTACGGGGACATCCGGCTGCGGGTCAAGATCAGCCTCCGGGTCGATCCAAGCCTAGCGGCCATTCTGCTGGTCCTGGCCGAGGCGCTGCTTCGCTAGGGCGGGTGAAAGGGAGAGCCCGGAAGGATCCGGGCCTTTCCCGTGCCACGCACTCAGCGTCGGCGGAGCACCCAATAGCGAAAGCGCTCGCGCCACATGGGCTCCCGACTCAGCCGCCGATGAGCCGCTGGATCGGTCCGGCGAGCAACTGAAACATCGTGCGCGCCTGCTCGGGGTTGAAGGCACCGCGATCCTCGCAGCCAGCTGCCGCCAGTCGAAGCGGCCCATCCGCTCGGACGCTTCCACCAGGTAGTCGAGCTTCGCGTGGACCTCGTCCAGCCGCGCCTCCGGGAGCCCCAGCCGCGCGACGTACTCCTTGGCGACTCCCACCTGGTGGCGGACCCAGGCGACCTCCTGGGGCGTGAGCGGATCGTTCGTGCCGGGCTCCTGCGACATCGACGGGGCCGGAGTTGAGCACGCCCGCCCACAAGTCCGGCTGGCTGATCTCCTCGTTGAGCCGGCTGAGCCAGGGCCTTCGCCAGCCCGACGGCCGACGACCAAGACTGGACTTCGTACTCCTCGAGGATCCGGACGTTCCAGCCGGGCCGGACCCAGGTCAACCTCCTCGCCACCAGGAAGCGCGAGCACTCGCGGAAGCCCGACGAGGTGTACGGGATCATAGAGGCGTGCAGCCCCGGCCCGTTCTTGGAGATGTTCGCCCGCTATCCGCACCCCCGCTGGTCGGCCTGGGGCGACGAGGCCGCCCCCGAGATCGTTCCCAAGGGGCGCGTCCACATGGGTCATCGACCGCTACGCCCGACTCGTACAGAACGAGGTCATCTGCGAGTTCTTGGTGGCCCGTCCCGAGCACACCTCGCACTTGGGCCCGTGTCATTCCCGGCGCAACGTGCGCGAGCTCGTTCACGAGATCGCGTAGCCGGTAGAACTTGGTCAGCGATAGGACCCCGTTGCCGACAAGGCTCATGCACCGAAGCTCCGAGTGACATCCAAGGTCCCCAGTATGGGGGCGATGGAGGGTTCGGTAGAGCTGAGCTGACGGACAGCGGGGGCCGCGCGAGCCCCCGGTCTACCGAATCGCAAGAACCCTATTGACTTCCCCGCGGCCGAGAGTGAGAGATTCGTCGCATCGGCCACGGCGCCCGGTCGGTGCCGACGATCCGAGCGGCGCCGGGAAGGGACGAACCCCGATGAACACCTCAGCCGAGCCCACCGTCGACCAGCTGCGCGCCCAGGTCGCCCAGGCCGCGTCCGCAGCGGAGGAACGAGTCATCAGGCCCGAATCCTAACTGGGCAATAGAGCCAGCAGCGCTGATTTGCTCGGAGTCGACCGCTCCTACCACGAGACGGGCCCGGAGTTGACGGAGGTAATCGCGGGCGGGACGCAACCGTCGTGCGGGGCGCAACCGTCGTGCCGGACGCGAGGGCCGCATGTCGACGCGCGGCCTGACCTCACAGCCAGACACATGCGGCATCTGAAGACGTGGCATGACCAGCTAGCTAGCCCCCTACTAGGTGTCGCCGGTCGTGCCGCCGCCCAAGACGTTGACGCGACCCATTAGGTCAACAAGCTCTTCAGGAATCTCGCTCGCCTCGTACGCTTCAATGAGGCGTCTGTCACCGAAGCTGACCTGATACCCCTCTTGGATCCGCTTGCGTAACGCGGCCAGTAGTCTCTTGCCGGGAACAACGCGAAGTCGCCCTTCCAGCGTGTCCCAATTGGCATCAACAAACCCACGAGCCGCCGCGTTCGCGGCCTCGATCCCCAGATGTCGACCAGCGGTGCGGACCTTGTCTCGGTCCCAGCGTGCGGAAGCCCTGTCGATCGAGACGACCTTCAACCCTTCGGACTCCTCCATTAACATTGCGCCGATCTGCTCAGTCGTGAGTGTGATCTCGGTGTCTTGGTCGGCTGCTACCGATGCGACAACTCTTGCGATGACCTCCGGGGACATCAGGTAGCTCTCTATGCAATCGCGATCCAGGACGTGGAGTGGTCGTGATGCGTCTGCACTCAGAGCGTCTCGATGCTCGTCCGTCATCCCGTCGCGGTCACGGATCTCGAGCGATTCGATTCCCCCTCCAAGGAGTGCCTCGATTACCGTGAGCTGCTCGACGTTCTCGAAGCGGTCGGCACCTCCAATCGGGACCATGACGACGCGCTCGTCCCCTGTAAAGACGAGAACCCCGAGTTTGGCAGCCAGCCTCACGAGCAGGTCGTTATCGCTCGATCCCTCTACAAACAGACAGCGCCGATTCTTGAAGAGAGCGTACGCGTCGACGCTATCAATCGCCCCTAACGACTTGAGGATGACCAGCTGACTTACTTCTGGTCCGAAGGGTGATGCCCTGGTCGCTCCTTTCTCGATGAGGATGAGCCTGGTTGGATTGACGTAGTTGATGATCTCCTTCGAGTGCGTCGAAAGGACGACTTGCATTTCTCTTCGGCGTGATAGCTCGTCGAGGACGTCGACCACTGTCCGCTGAAGGCTGCTGTGGAGGTGCGCGTCAGGCTCGTCGAGCAGGATGAGTCCAGGCGTCCGGATCAAGATGAATGCCAGAAGCTGAACGACCTGGACGAAGCCTGCGCCCACTGAGAAGAGGTCGTGTTCGATGGCGCCCTCTTGGTACGTGGCGGTGACGAACTGGTCCAGTCGTTCGTCGAACGAGACCTCTGAGAACCTGCCCGCGAAGTACCGCTCCAAGATCCCTTGCAGCTCGTCAAACTCGGCCGCGTGGTGGAGATTCAGCTCGAGGAGCAGGTTGCGAAGAACCTCATTGTGCCTGCCCGCGTTGACCAGACTGGAGCGACGCGCCGGAGTGCGGTACTCCTCATCGCGCACGACGCCGACGCTGCTTGGGACCCAAACAGCGGGGCGTGAGGCGAGTGCTTGCAGGACCTCCTCGTCAACATGCCGCTGGTCGAGCAGTTTGCTTGTTGCCGCGCCGAACGGGCCGATTATCCCAAACTCGACAGCTGCACCCCCCGCAAACTCACCCCCACCGTGGCGGGAACGAACCTGTTCTGCTGCCGGTAGCGCTGACGAAACCAGAGGTCGCGCAAGACGGCCACAGGAAGGATGTTGGGCGGAACGTTGCGGCCGGAGGCAAGGTGCCCAGCCTCCCGGTGGAGATCGATCAGACGAAATAGCAGGTCTGCGCCGTGGAGCAGACTGGACTTCCCAGCGTTGTTCGGGCCGGCCAGCACGTTGAACTCGCCAAGCTCAACCTCAAAGGACTCGAAAGTCTTGAAGTTGCGGAACCAAAGTCGCCGCAGGCGTAGAGGATCGTGCGCTGGCTGATCCGCAACCTGGTCCAGGGCAACGGGAGCTGGGACTTCGATCGCGAAGGCGTCATCGTCGCCTCCCAGGTCCAGGAGCCTGAGCTGTTCTGTTGTCTCGGGGGTGCCGCGCTTCGCCTCCACAAATTCCTCCCAACGAGGCTCCTAGTTCAGCAGACGCATGCTACGGGTTGCTACGGGTCCCAGGCGTGGTCGCAAACGCGTCGCCTCAGAACCCGTGGCGCCCGCGCTGGGGGTCCTGGACTTTCCCAGTGGACGGTATCGGTGATCTGAATGCCCCATGAAGAGGGGCCTCCCGGGTGAGAACGTGGGTTCTCACTGGAACCAATCACCGCAGGAGGCCCAAAGACCATGCTATACGCCGGATTGGATCTGTCACGCAAGCGGCTCGACGTGTGCGTCCTCGCTGAGGACGGCGCCGAGGTGCTGGTGACGGCGGTGGCACCCGATGCCGATGCCCTCCGCACGCTGACCGCGCGGGTGGCGCGCAGCAGCCGACAGCCGGTGACGGCGGCGATCGAGTCGATGACCGGTGCCCGCTTCGTGCACGACACCCTCGAGCGCTGGGGTTGGGAGGTCCACATCGCGGATGCGCAGCGTGCCAAGGCGCTGGCGCCGTTGGCGGCCAAGACCGACCGCATCGACGCCCGAGTGCTGGCCGAGCTGGCGCGCCGCGACCTGGTGCCCGCCATCTGGTTGCCCGATCCGGCGGTGCGCGCCGAGCGCGAGCGAGCCCGCTTCCGGCTCCACCTGGTCCACCACCGCACCGCGCTCAAGAACCGCATCCATGCCACCTTGATGAGCTTCGGCCACCCGGTGCCGACCAGCGACCTGTTCGGCGTCGCCGGCCGGCAGCTGCTCGAGCGGCTGGCGCTGCCCGAGCCATGGGCCACCTCGGTGACCACCAGCCTGGCGCTCATCGACGAGCTCGAGCGCCAGATCGCGACCGCCGAGGCCGAGTTGCGCCGGCTGGGTGGCGATCACCCCGATGTCGAGCTGTTGCGCACGGTGCCCGGCATCGGCTGGGTGCTGGCGACGACGATCGCCGCCGAGATCGGCGACGCCGCCAGGTTCCGCAGCCCCAAGCAGCTGGCCGGCTACACCGGCCTGTGCCCGTTCGTCATCCAGTCCGGCGACCGCGACCGCCGCGGCCCGCTGACCAAGCACGGCCCCCGCTACCTGCGCTGGGCGCTGATCGAGGCCGCCACCCACGCGGCCCGCCATCCCGCCTATCGCGAGCGCTACCTGCGCACCCGGCGGCGCCTCGGCCGCCAGCGGGGTCCACGGGTGGCGCGAGTCGAGGTGGCGCGGCAGCTGGCCACCGCCATCTGGCACATGCTCACCAAGCGCCAGCCCTTCGCTCCGGCAGGTCCCGCTGCGTATCTGGTCGCGTCGACGACCCTCTCCTGAAATGGACCGCCAGAACGAGCCTCCCACCAACCTGGTCCTCACCCGATGAGGCGATAGAGAGATGAGCGCCGCTCCCCCAGACCAGCCACGGCCGCCGCCTTGACTCGCACGCCCCTCTTCATAGAGAGATACGCAGTCAGATAGCCGAGGCGCACGGGACTGGATAAGTCAGGTCCTGCCAGTTCGCTAGGCATTTCGGTGAGCACGGTGCTAGGCTCCTCTGGCGGAATGCTGCTCGCGCGGGATCGTCCCATTCCATTACTCACGTCGGAGCGCGTGGTGACTGCACTGCCCAAGCTTGATACTCCGCGACACCTGGGCGCTCGCCCGTATGGTCTGGCGGATCAGTTGTTGGCCGACATCGAACACTATGGATTCGACCTCACCTCCGTAAGCTCATATACGCCGGCCGTTGTCCAAGAGATCAAAGCCGGCGTCCGAGAGTTGAGGTCCATCGGAAGACTTCGCGCAAGGTTCCATCTCCGTCCGTCGGAGCGCAAGCTCCGTGACGTCGCGACCCGCTCCCTCAGCGCCGCTGCCTAGGCACTCTGCCCCTGGAGTCGTCGCCAGGTCATGGAGATGCCAAGTCGCTTCGGATCCGTTGCCGTCGCTGTCGAACCCCGAACCTACCCTTCCTGACCATATCAGGCGATCATTGTCGCGGATGCCGGCGGCGCTGCACGGGACGCTGGCCTGTAAACCCTGTGTTGACGGATGAAGGCATATCGGCTCTTCGGGGGTTGACTTGTTCGGTCCAGATGAATACAGTGGGCATCGGGATAGTACTTTCGACCTAGCGATCGTACCAACCTAATACCCGAGGAAGCGCCGATCCGTCTGCCGAACGTGGGCACTTGGGCTGACGGGGAGCATGTAGTGCAACCGACCGTTCCGCCACGGAGTGTGTCGGTTGTATTCATCCTCAAGAAGAGGGCACCTCTAATGTCTAGAGAGATGGTCAAGGGCTGGTAGGCCCTCATAAGGTAATCAGCATGCGAGCAGCGATTCATCGCCTCGTCGCGCTGCTGATGACCCTTGGCTCCATCGTCAGTCTGGCCTTAGCCGGAGGCGCTGGCTTCAAGGGTCTATAGAGGGTGGCGCGTGCTAGACTCCCGCAGGTACCTTTCTGTGGGACCCGGTGAGTCACAGCGTTCGTCGTCTAGTCCTTAGCACGGTAGCCGCCGCGATTCTCGTAATCGTGGCGGCTTCGTTCCTGTTCCCCATCCGACCTCAGATCGATGGAGGGCTCGGGCTCGCTTTTTGGACGGCGCTGACGCTGCTAAGCAGCGCAACGCCCGTCAGATTGCCGCGCGGAACCGTCGTTTCCGTGAGCGCCGCGCCCATCGTCGCAACCGTGGTCTTGGGCGGGCCGTTGGCGGCTGCGCTAGTCGCCTTAATTGGATCGACGGACGCTCGAGAGGTGCGAGGCCAAGTCCCTTGGTACGGGACACTCTTCAATCACGCCTCCATCGCCATCGCAGCAGGGTTGGGCGGGATAGCCTACGAGCTAGTTTATCGGGCAGCGGCGGACGCGACTCCAGCGAGCCAAGCACTCTTGCTATTCGCGGGACTGATCATCGGCAGCACCGTTCTCTTTACCGCCAATTGGCTGTCGGCAGTCGCGGCGGTTAGCGTAAGAACCGGGGTCCCTCTTCGGACGGTTTGGGCCCAGGACGTTCGTGGAGTCGCTGTCAATCTCATCGGTCTGGCGCCAATCGGTTGGCTGATGGCGCAGATCTTCCAGTTGCCGAACGGCGTGGGCTGGTGGGCAACCGCGCTTTTCGTAGTCCCGCTCTTCACCACCCGCCTGGCTTACGCCAGATACGTCGAGACGCGCGATCTCTTCGAGCAGACCATCACCGCCCTGGCCAAGGCGGTGGACGCACGGGACAGGTACACCCGGAACCACTCCAAGCGGGTGAGCGACATCGCGGAGGCCATGTGCCGCGTGATGCGCCTGCCGGAGCCGGAGATCGAGACCATCAAGTGGGCAGGACTGCTCCACGACGTGGGCAAGATCGGCGTCCGCGACAACGTCCTGCTCAAGGAGGGCCCGCTCGACCGGGAGGAGCGGATGCTCATGAACCAGCATCCCACCATTGGCGCGGAGATCGTGGCGCCGGCCACGCAGCTTGCCAGGGAGGCGCCGCTCATCCGGGCCCACCACGAGTGGATCAACGGCTCCGGCTACCCCGACGGCATCGAGGCGCAGAACATCCCGCTGGGCGCGCGCATCCTGACCATCGCGGACGCCTACGAGGCCATGACCTCCAGCCGCCCGTACCGCAAGGTGGCGCTGAGCCATGAGACCGCGGTGGCGGAGCTGGAGAGGATGGCCGGCATCCAGTTCGATGAGGAGATCGTGCCCGTCCTGGTGGGCCTGGAGCGCAGCATCCTGGACCGCAAGCCGGAGCGCGAGGACGAGCTGCCCACCATGCTGCACCTGCCGGATCCGCGCGATCAGCCGGGGCAGGACCCGAAGGCCGCCATGACCGGCGGCGGGGGCAACGAGGAATCCGTGCGGAAGACGAGGCCCGCCCTGGCCTCGGACGATGTTTCTTAGCACCATCGTCCTGGCGCTGATCATCGGCGCGCTGGCGGGGGGCGGCCTGCCCAGGCTGGCGGATATGGGGCTCCGCTGGATCGCCCTCCTGGGCGGTGCCCTGGCGCTGCGTTTCCTGGCCGGCTTCAGCCGCGAGCTGGACCTGACCGCGGGCCTGCCGGTGGGCTGGGCCTACATCGGCGCCTATGCGCTCATCTTCGCCTGGCTGTGGGGCAACTGGCGGGTGCCCGGGCTGCAGATCGCCTCGGTAGGCATCGGCGCAAATGCGCTGGCCGTCATCCTCAACGGCGGCCAGATGCCCATGTGGTCCGGCGCCTTCCTGGCCGCAGGCTTCACCGCCGACGACGTGGCCGGGGACCCCTTCCACTTCGTGCTCCAGACCGATACCGTCGCCGGCTTCGTCGCCGCCGGCGGCATCCTGGGCGACGTCATCCCCATCCCGGTGCCCGTCATCCGCGACGTCGTGAGCATCGGTGACGTGATCCTGGCGCTGGGCATCTTCTGGGCCATCGTGTCGTCCATGACCCGCCCGGAGGCGCCGTCGCGCGCCGCGCTGGCGGTGGGTTCCGCCCCGGCCCGAGGCGCCCCCACCGGGCCGTTCCAGGCCGGCGTCGCGTACGCCGGCGCCGGCACCATCCCGGCCGAGGCCGGAGCTGTCCGGGCCCAGTCGCCGTACCTGCGGCTGGCTGCCAACCGTAACTTCGGCCTGCTCTGGGTGGGGCAGCTGGTGAGCCTGTTCGGCGAGCGGATCCACGTGGTGGCGCTCGCCTTCATCGTGCTGCAGGCGACGGGCTCGGCCCTCGAGGTGGGCCTCACCTTCGCCGCCACGGCCGTGCCGAACGTGGTGCTCGGCCCGCTGGCCGGGGCCCTGGTGGACCGATGGAACCGGCGCCTGACCATGATCGGCTGCGACCTGGTCCGCGCCGGCCTGGTGCTGTTCGTGCCGTTCGTGATCGAGATCAACGTGGCGCTCGTCTACCTCCTCGCCTTCCTGATCGCCACCGTGACGCTCCTGTTCCGGCCGGCCAAGACGGCGGTCATCCCGGCCATCGTCGACCGCCGCGACCTGGTGACGGCCAACTCCGCCAGCACCGTCGCGGACACCCTGGCCGACCTGCTGGGTCTGCCGCTGGCCGGCATCCTGGTGGCGAGCCTGGCCGACCAGCTGCAGCTGGCCTTCTACCTCAACGCCGCCACGTACACCGTCAGCGCCGTCTTCATCTGGGCCATGTTCGTGCCCAGGGGGGAGGAGGACGAGGAGGCGGAGGCAGCCTCCACGCCGATGACGATCCGCGCCGTCTGGCGCGAGATGGTGGAGGGCTGGAACTTCCTGCGCCGCCAGGCCGAGCTGTTCAGCAACACGCTCATCTCCACCGTGGCGCAGCTCGCCGTGGGGGCGGAGATCGTGGCCAGCGTCCCGTACGCGCAGCGGGTGCTCGACACCTCGAACATGGAGCCGGAGCAGATCTACGCCCTGCTGCTCACCGCCATCGCCGTCGGCAGCGTGGTGGGCGGCATCATCGTGGGCGCCGTCGGCGGGCGGCTGCCGAAGGGGCCGCTCATCATCGCCGGCTTCGTGGGCATGGGGCTGTCGCTGGTGGCCGCCGGCCTGGTGCGGGATCCGTACCTCGCCATCGGCATCTTCGGCATCACCGGCTTCGCCAACATGCTGTTCATCATCCCCACCATCACGCTCTTCCAGGAGCGGACTCCGCAGCGCCTGATGGGGCGCGTGGTCTCGAGCCGGCAGGCGCTGGTGTTCGGCGCCATCGCGGCTTCCATGGCCGTCTCCGGATGGGCCGCCGATGCCATCGGTCCCGCGCTGGTCCTCATCGTCAGCGGCGGGATCTGCGCCGTGGCCGGCGCGGCCGGCCTGCTGGTGCCCGCCATGCGCGACGCGCGGTAGACCTGATACCCTTCGCGCGCCGTGGGACTGCTCCTCGACCTGGCGGTCGTGGTCCTGGCCGTTGCCGTCACCGTCTCGCTTGGGCTGCTGGCCTGGACGCTCGCCGTGACCGCCGTGACAGCCGTGGGCCGAGCTCGCCGGCGCGTCACCGATGCTCGGGCATCGCTGGCGGCCAGCCAGGCGCGGCTGGCCGAGGCCTCGTCCGCGGCTCGCGCAACGCTGGGCCGTGTATCGGCGCGAGTCGTCGCCGCCACGACATCCGGCGCGGCCGAGGAGCGTGAGCGTGGACCTGGACCTGGAGAAGACGCATGACGGAGACACAGCGCCCGGCCGGCTACCGAGGATCGCTCCCCGAGCGGAACGATCGGCTCGCGCGCACCTGGGTGCTGATCGTGGGCGGGATCTTCGTCCTGATCTTCGTGCTCTCCGCCCTCGGCGTGCCCTCGCGCCTCATCCCCGATCCCACGCCGATCCCGGTCCCGACGCTGCCGCCCGCCTCGGGGACGGTGGAGGGCCAGCCGTCGCCCACGGAGTCGCCCGCCGAGTCCCCCGTCGAATCGCCCGCCAGCTGACGGCTTCCGCGGTCCTGCCACGACGATGAGTACCTCAATCTGCTGCCCAGGCAAAGTGCGGGCGCATCGGACCCGCGGAAAGGGCCGATGAGGGATCCAACTGGCACCAGCAGCAAGCCAGGGTAGGCATCGGCGCATGTTCCGGGCCCGATGCGCTCGTAGCTTGCACCAGCGGCAGAGTAGCGGGGTCATCGCCGCAACGACGGTCGCGAACAGGCGAAGGTCCGGTTGTACGGTTAGCGGACGATCTCTTATACTGCGCAGGCGCCCGGCGACCGCGAGCCCGCTGCTGGGGACAGCGGCCCGCGACCACGAGCCCAGCCCCAACGGAGGAACCCGCTTTGGCTGAAACCCGCGCCGTGCTCGTCGTGGACGACGACGCTGACGTCCGCACCCTTCTCGCCGATCTCCTGCAGGGAGAGGGCTACAAGGTGCGGCAGGCGAAGTCGGCGGCGGAGGCGGAGGCATCGGTCGCCAAGGATCCGCCCGACCTGGTGATGATGGACGTGCAGCTGCCGGACATGGACGGCATCGGCCTGCTGCGCAAGCTCAAGCTGGAGCACGCCGACCTCGAGGTCATCGTGATGACCGCCTTCGGGAGCTCGAGCACCGCCATCAAGGCCATGGAGCACGGCGCCTACGACTACGTCACCAAGCCGTTCGAGATCGACGATCTGCTCGCCACCCTGAAGCGCGTGTTCGAGCACGCCGACATGGCCTCGGAGGTATCGGCCCTGCGCCTGGAGCTGGGCAAGAGCGCGGCCCAGCGGGAGCGCATCGTGGGCTCATCGAAGCCCATGCTGGAGGTCTACAAGCTCATCGGCAAGGTCGCCGGCTCGGACGCGACCGTCCTCATCAGCGGCGAGTCCGGCACCGGCAAGGAGCTGGTGGCGGAGGCGCTGCATCGGGCCAGCAAGCGCAACCCGCATCCGCTGGTCAAGGTCAGCTGCGCGGCGCTGCCGGAGACGCTGCTGGAGACGGAGCTGTTCGGCCACGAGAAGGGCAGCTTCACCGGCGCCATGACCATGCGCAAGGGCCGCTTCGAGACCGCCAACAAGGGGACCATCTTCCTCGACGAGGTCGGCGAGATGACGCTCGGCACCCAGACCAAGCTGCTGCGCATCCTGCAGGAGCGCGAGTTCGAGCGCATCGGCTCCAACACGCCCATCAAGATCGACATCCGGGTCATCACCGCCACCAACCGCAACCTGGCCGAGGAGGTCGACAAGGCCCGCTTCCGCGAGGACCTCTACTACCGGCTCAACGTGATCCACATCCACATGCCGCCGCTGCGGGACCGCAAGGAGGACATCCCCCTGCTGGTCGAGCACTTCCTGGTGAAGTACCGATACGCCCCCGGCGAGATCCCGACGACCATCACCGAGGATGCCCTGGCGCGGCTCGTGGACTACGACTGGCCGGGAAACGTGCGGGAGCTGGAGAACGCCATCGAGCGTGCCGTGGTCCTGTCGCGCGGGAATCCCATCACGGTGGACCAGCTTCCCTTCGGCGATCAGCGCGAGCAGCGCGACCGGGCACAGCTGGCCAGGCGCCGCACCCGGCTGGAGGGTGACGAAGCGGCGCTGGCAGATCGGCGCGGCGAGCTCGACGCGGACGAGGCCAGGACCGATGCCGAGGAGGCGGAGAGCGCCGTGGCCGGTGCCAACGGCGACGGCGTGGGCGGCGGCTCCTTCAAGGAGCGCGTCGCGTCGCTGGAGCGCGAGCTCATCAGGGAGGCGCTCGACCGGGCCGAGGGCAACCGCACCCGGGCGGCCGAGGAGCTCGGCATCTATCGCCGCCTGCTGTACGCCAAGATCAAGGAGTACGGGCTCGGCGAGTAGCGCTCGCTGATCAGCCGCGCTGCGAGCCGGCTCCTGCCTCCGCCCTCTTGACGGCCCGCTCCGTCGCAACCTGGCTCGCCTCCTCCTCCGCCACCCGCCGGCGCGAGCGCCGATGCTTGACGATGGCGGCGCAGGCCTCCTCCACGTCATCGGTGATGGTGAGCAGGTCCAGGTCCTCGGGCGAGATCTTCTCCTCGTACAGGGGCTTATCACGGATCCACTGCATCATGCCGCGCCAGTAGTCCTTGCCGTACAGCACGACCGGGAAGTGCTCGACCTTGCCGGTCTGGATCAGGGTCAGCGACTCGAAGAGCTCGTCGAGCGTGCCGAAGCCACCGGGGAAGATGACGAACCCCTCCGCGTACTTGACGAACATCACCTTGCGCACGAAGAAGTAGCGGAACTGCATGCCCAGGTCGACGTACTCGTTGAGTCCCTGCTCGAAGGGGAGCTCGATGTTGGCGCCGATGGACAGGCCGCCCGCCTCCCTGGCGCCGCGGTTCGCAGCCTCCATGACCCCCGGGCCGCCGCCGGTGATGATGGCGAAGCCCTCGGCCACCAGGCGCGCGGCGAGCCGCCGCGCGGCGCCGTAGTAGCGGTTGCGCCGGCCGATGCGCGCCGAGCCGAAGATGCTGACCGCGGGACCCACCTTGGCGAGCGCGTCGAAGCCCTCCACGAACTCGCCCAGGATGCGCAGCGAGCGCCAGGTATCGGTGTCGCGGAAGCCCGGCGCGGCCTCGCGCGAGCGCAGCAGCTCCTGGTCCTCGGTCGCCTGGTCGCCGGGCGTGCGGCCTCGCACGATCACGGCTCCACGCCGGCGCTGCGGCTCCTTCTTCTTGCGCGCCATGACACCTCCCACGCTCGACAGGTACGCCAGCGGGTGGTAGCGTTCGCCCCTTCGTCGCCGCGGACAGATGCGCAGGACGCCCCCCACCCCGCCGCGATGGACGGACCACGTACTCGAGGATTCTATTGCCGGACCTGCTGCGGCGTGTCGCCGTGCTGACCGTCACCAGCGCCGTTGGGATCGCGCTCCTGGCGCCGTTGACCGCACGCTCCGCCCTGCCCGACCCCGTCGAGGTTGATGCACTGATCGAGGCCGTCGCGGCCCCGCAGAGCACCCTCGCGCGCGGCAGGACGGTCGACCGCTCCGGCTCGTCCGAGCTCACCCTCTCCGCCAGTCGCCTGTCCGGGGGTTCCCTGCCCGCCGCTTCCGAGGTCCTGGCGCCTGCTGTCGCTCAGCCAGCGCCGGCCTCTGCGCCGATGCAGGCGGTCCTCGTTGCCATCCCCACTCCTCCGCCGGTCGCCGCGGCTCCGGCTCCGGTTGCCGCGGCTCCGGTTCCGGTCGCCGCCCCTCCGCCGGCTTCCGGCAATGTGGTGAGCGGCACGGCCTCCTGGTACTGCCACAAGGTCGGGACCTGCCCGGCCGGCTGGGGGCCGGCCGATGCCTTCGTGGCCCTGCCGGGCGCTCTGGGCGGCGCCGGCGGGCGCGGGATCGTGGGCTACGCCACCGTCTGCGCGGACCGATGCGTCGAGCTGCCGGTGGTCGATTACTGCGGCTGCTACTGGGGCACCGCCAGCCAGCGGGTCGCCGATCTGTCGGCCACCGCGTGGGCGGCGGTGACGGACCGCCCGCGATCCGCCGGCGTCATCACCGTCACCGTTCACCTGGGCGGGTAGGGGCATGCTGAGCATCGTGCGGCGCGTTGCCGCGCTCGCCGTCATTGCCGGCGTGGGCATCGGCCTGCTCGCGCCACTGGCCGCGCGATCCGCCCTCGCCGAGCCTGACGACATCGAGGGCCTCCTGGACGAGGCCGCTGCCGTGTCGCGCTTGATCGCGGATCGCGGCACGCTCTCCGGGCGTAGCGGCTCCGGTTTGCTCGTGCAGCCTGGCGTGGCCGCGCCGGCCGCAGAGGCACTCGCGGGCGAGGTGGCGCTGCCCACCCCGCCTAGCGCGCCGATGGAGGCCGCGCTCTACTCCGTCGCGACGCCGAGGCCCGCGCCGCGTGCGGTCGCCGCCGCGCCTGCGCCCGGTGGTGGAGCGGTCGACGGCAGCGTCTGGGACCGGCTCGCGCAGTGCGAATCGGGCGGCAACTGGTCGATCAACACCGGCAACGGCTACTACGGCGGCCTGCAGTTCAGCGTCGGCACTTGGCAGGGATCCGGCGGCGGGCAGTACGCGGAGTACCCGCACCAGGCCACGCGGGAGCAGCAGATCGCCGTCGCCGAGCGGCTCCACGCAGCGCGCGGCTTCCAGCCCTGGCCGGCCTGCCGCGCCAAGCTGGGCCTGCCCTGACCCTGACGCGCGTGGCTGGTCTGGCATAGCGCTCCTGCCGCGGGCGCTATCCGTGCGCATCGCGGCTCGTGCTCGGCTTGCCGGGCCCAACGCTCGCTGCAGGAGCATTAACTGCGTCCGCGCGTCGTAACGCCAGTGCAGTGAGCCGTACGCGCGGATCGCCCTCTCGGCCGCGAGATAGCGCTCGTCACGCTGCCACAAGGCCGCAGCAGGGAGCCGGGCGACGGTGGCAGGGTCTCGGCCTTGGCGCCGAATGCACCCATTGTGCCGCGGCGGCACGTAAGTGCGAAGGAAAGGCCCGGACGGGGCCGATTCTTGCTGCGACGGCACGGACCGATCAAGAAGAGGCCGTGACTCGCCTCAAGGTCGTCGTTACGTGCCACCGCGGCACATTTCGGCAGAGGTTCGGCCGCCGGCGCACGCCGCGACGCCGCGCGGCTGGCCCTGGGGTAGGATCGGTCCATGTTGCAGCCGGTGCGCATCGGTCATGTTGTCCTGAAGGTCCGCGACCTGGATCGGTCCCTGGCCTTCTATCGCGACATCCTGGGCTTCACCGTCGCCGGCGAGATGAGCAACGTCATGATATTCCTGACCGCCACCGGTGAGAACCACCACGACCTGGGGCTGCTGCGGGTCGGCGACTCGGCCGCCTCGCCAGTGGCGACCGCCGTGGGCCTCTACCACGTGGCCATCCAGCTCGCCGATTGGGAGGCCGTCAAGCGTGCCCACGAGGTGCTCACGGAGCGCGGCCTGCTCCAGGGCACGGCGGATCACGGCGTGAGCCGCAGCCTGTACACCGCCGATCCCGACGGCAACGAGATCGAGCTCTTCTGCGACGCCCCCCGCGCCGAGTGGGAGGGGCGCGTGGCGGACGTGATGACGGTGAAGCCCCTGCGCCTCGACTGACCCGCCGCGACTGACCCGCCGCGACTGATCCGCCACGACGGGGTCGCGGGCACATCCCTTGCTTGCCCTCCTGACGTGCCGTTTCTACCGTTCATCCTGCTGCTGGCGTGGCAGGCGCTCAGCAAATCGGCCTCCTTCGCGCTCGGCTGGGCCACCGCCCTCTACTTCGGCCAGGTGCCGGGCAGGCAGGGCCGGATCCTGTCGGTCGTCAGCCTCATCGCCGCCGGCTGGCTGATCGTGGTGGTGGGCTTCGCGCTGCCGATCGCGATCGGTGCCGCCCTGGAGGGTGCCGGCCTCATCGGCGACAACTTCAGCGTCGAGCCGATCCATGTGCTGGGCCTGACGGCGGCGATCATCGGTGCCCCGCCGGTCATCGCCGGCCTGGTGGTCTGGGCCGAGTTCCTCGACGAGCGCTCGCTGCGCCGATGGCTGCGCCTTATCCCCGTCAGCTACCCGGCCACCGCGTACCTGGGCCTCGCCGTGCTCGAGATGGTCGCCTTCACGCCTCTCCTCATCTTCCAGCGGCTGCGCCGCAAGCGGACCCTGGTGCAGGTACCGCTGGTCATGCGCGACGGGACCGATGACGACGACCTGACCGAGGCCGTGCGCCGCGCCCTGCGCACGATCCACATCGACGACCTCGCCGCCGAGGAGGCGACCGGGCCGAAGTCGTGGCCGCTGCGCACGGTGGGCTTCGCGGCCCGGCACCTGCTGGGCGCGGTGGTTCGAGGCGAGCCAGTGCAGCTGAAGGGCAGCGACCTCGAGATCTACGCCTACGCCACGAACGTGGCCGTGCTGGGCGCCAAGGAGGACGTGTATCGGGCGCGGGCCGCGCTGGAGCGCGAGGTCGCGTTCGACAAGGCGTACCTGACCTGGAGCGACGACTCGCAGGCGTTCGAGGACGAGCTGATGCAGGCGCGCGATGGGGCGGACGGCGATCTGCGCGGGTTGGTGCGGCGCCTTGAGGCGGTGCAGGAGCGCATCGACGCCGGCGACCTGAACAGCGAGGAGTGGAACGTCCTGTACCGGCTGCGGCTGCAGATCGAGGTCGCCGCCCGCGAGTCCGCGACGGCCGGTTCGAGGCGTGCGCGAAGCAGGCCCAAGGCCGCGCCGAAGGCCGCGGCGCGGGCCGGAGGGTAGCGGCGCGGCGATCGCACGGTGGCTTGATCGGCATGCCCCCATCAACCTGCTGCTCGTGCAACTTGGGGGCGCTTCAGAGGTTCGCAGCGCCCCGATGACCCAGCCACCATGCACCAGCGGCAAGCTGGCAGGGCCATCGGGGCTGTCCTCCGCGCCGAACCGCGCGCAACTTGCACGGCCGGAGAATTGAGTGCCCCTTCGGGGGCATTCGGCACACGCGCCGCCGGGCGCTAGGATAGACCGATGGGAGGCAGGCTGCTGCGCATCGGCCTGGTGCTGTTGGTGCTGGTGGCGCTCATCGTCGTCTGGGAGCCGTCCCGGGTGGCGGTGCAGACGGCGGTCATGCTGCCGAACCTGCTCGATGCCGGGCCGAAGCCGCTCAGCACGTTCAGCGAGGCACCGCAACGCTCTGCGATCACGTATCGCTCGGACGGCGCTGCGAGCTCGGACCTCGCCGAGCTGTGGCTGCCGGCCTGGGCGTCGGAGGACAGGCAGGCCGGCGCCATGCTGCTCGTCTTCGGGGTCAACAACGTGGGGCGCAACCACCCGGCCATCGTGCGCGTGGCCGACGGTCTAGCGCGGACCGGCGTGGCGGTCCTGGTGCCCGATCAGCGCACGCTGCTGGAGGGTCGCCTGGAGGTCGGCGAGATCAACGGCGTGGTCCAGGCCTTCGAGACCCTGCACGCCCGACCCGAGGTGGACCCTGAGCGCGTCGGCATCGTGGGCTTCAGCGTGGGCGGCTCGCTCGCACTCATCGCCGCGGCCGATGAGCGCATCGCGGACGACGTGCGCTGGATCAATCCCTTCGGCGCCTTCGCGGAGGCGGACAGTTACCTCACCTCAGTCGCAGCTCATGCCTACATCGATCCCAATGGAGAGCTCATCGACTGGCTGCCGGCGCAGCTGACGCGCGAGGTATACCTCCGGTTCCTGCTCGACCAGGTCACCGATGTGGACGACCGCACCGCCCTGGACAACGCCTACGGCCGGGCCACCCTGCTCGGCGAGCAGCCGATGTCGATGGTCGGCGTGAAGGCGTCGCTCGAGACCGATGAAGCCCGAGCCGTCGAGGAGCTCCTCACCGTCCGCGACCTTGACTCGGCGCAGCAGGCGCTCGCCGGTCTGCCGGGGCCAAGCCGTGAATTCATCGAGGCCATCTCGCCGCTCGGCAACATCGACGGCCTGCGCGCCGACGTGTATCTCATGCACGAGCGCGCCGATCACCACGTGCCCTACGTCCAGTCGCGCCTGCTGGCCGCGGCCCTTGATGACGGCCTGCTGGTGACGCACACCGAGTTCCGGCTCTTCGACCACGTGCAGCCTGACGATCTCGACCTCATCGCCGCCGCGCCGGAGCTGTGGAAGCTTCTCTGGCACCTCCACGGCCTGATGCTCGAGACGCTGTAGCGCGCCGGGTCGCCTGGCCGCGGCCGCCGCAGCCGGCTCACGGCCCGCGCGGGCTTACCTCCAGATTCATACCAGGTATGCGCGCGGCGCTGATTCGGGGCTTCTAGTCGCCGAGTTCAGCCCTCATCCGTCACGGCGGTGACAAGGCTGGGGTTCTCATCACGCCGTGCAGGCTCCATATGAATCTGGCGACTCGCGCCGAGAGCGCCTCGCACGGCGAGCGAAGAGCGGCGCGGTCACCAGGACCGGCGAAACAGGAAGGGCGTGGTGAGCGCCTCGCGGCCCGAAACGCTGCGCAGCTGCTTGCGCGTCCGCTTCAGGAGCTTGCCGTGGTAAGTGCCGTCGCCGTACGGCTCGAGCAGGCGCGCCACGTCCCAGTCGTGGGTGCCGGTGATGGCGGACTCCGGGAGGTATCGGTCCAGGATCGTCTTCGCCTCCTCGATGGCCACCAAGCGCCGAGGTCGGGTCGCATTGTCGAGCAGCGTGAGGAGGTCGGCGAAGGCCACGTCCACGTCCTCGACCAGGGTCGACAGCCGCTCCATGGTGCCCGGCATGCGCTCCGGCTTGAAGAGCCCGGTGAGGAGCGCCTTGCGATCGGTATCCGGCAGAGCACCCAGCGCCTCGCGCAGCGCTGGGATGCCCGCAGCGGCATCCGCGGCTGGGACGTCGTAGTCGTACAGATGCACCATCATGGGTGCGGCTAGGGTAGACCGATGCAGCCCGATCCACCCGACCCCTCCGAGCCGTACGAGCCTCCGCGCGGCAGATCCGCCCTCCGCTGGCTGACGCTGGCCGCCGGGGCGCTGCTCGTCACCGTGGCGCTGGTGGTCATGGCGCTCGGCGGCCTGGGGATCTTCAGCCCAGGCGTGCCCACCCCGGCGCCGACGCCGACCACGCAGCCCCAGACCGCGGGCCTCCCGGGCTGACGATCCGTCGCGGGCTACAATCGGCGGGCGCCCGCGGCGCCCGCATCGGTCCATAGAGGAGGTCCTTCACGCGCATGCTGCTCGACGGCAAGAAGCTGCTCATCACCGGCGTCCTGACCGACGACAGCATGGCCTTCGCGGTGGCGAAGGTCGCCCAGCAGGCGGGCGCCGAGATCCTGCTCACCAACGTGGGAAAGGGCGTGCGTCTCACGCGCAAGGTTGCGCAGAAGCTGCCGCAGGCGCCGGACGTGCTCGAGATGGACGTCAACAGCCCTGAGGCCATCGAGGCCGTCTCGCGCGAGCTGATGGACCGATGGGGCCGGGTCGACGGCGTGCTGCACAGCATCGGCTTCGCGCCGCAGGACGCCCTCGGCGGGAACTTCCTGCACGCGCCATGGGAGAGCGTGGCGATGGCCTTTCAGACATCGGCCTACTCGCTCAAGGCGCTCACCGCCGGCCTGCTCGAGCCGCTGAAGGTGGCCGGGGCCGATGGTGGCGCATCGGTCGTCAGCCTCACCTTCGACGGGCGCTACGCCTGGCCGATCTACGACTGGATGGGCGTCGCCAAGGCCGGCCTGGAGGGGATCACGCGCTACCTGGCGCGCGACGTGGGCGAGCTCGGCATTCGCGTCAATACCATCAGCGCCGGGCCCATCCGCACCATGGCCGGCAAGTCGATCCCCGGCTTCGACGAGATCGCCGGCAGCTGGCTGTCGCGCGCGCCGCTGAGCTGGTCGCTGACCGATGCGACGCCCGTCGGCCACATGGCCTGCTTCCTGTTGAGCGACTGGGCCAGCATGACGACCGGCGAGATGATCCACGTCGACGGCGGCTACCACGCCATGGGGTCGGACATCCGCTCGCCGTCAGTGCCGCGAGGTTAGTCCGGCACGTTGACCAAGCCAACCGTTCGGTCCGTCGGCGAGCACTTCGACGAGTGGGCGCCGCGCTACGACGCCCAGATCCGGGAGATGGTGCCGCGCTACGAGGAGATGCACGACACGCTCCTGGCGCTCCTCGCCCTGCGTCCGCCGCACCGGCTGCTGGACCTTGGCGCCGGGACCGGCTACACGCTGCTGCGCGTCCTCGACGCGTTTCCCGAGCTCACCGCCACCGGGCTGGACGTCTCGGCCGAGATGCTCGAGCGCGCGCGGCAGCGGCTTGCCGCGCATGGGCCGCGGGTCGAGGTGCGGCAGAGCGACATCGCCGAGCCGGAGATCATCGGCCGCTACGACGCGATCGTCAGCTTCCTGGCCGTCCACCACCTCTACCCCGACCAGAAGCGCCACCTGTTCAGCCGCATCTGGGAGCACATCGAGCCGGGCGGCGTCTTCGTCATCGCCGACTACTTCCGACCGGCCATGGACCGATTGAGCGAGCTCTACCACCTCCCCTCCGAGCCCGATCCGCACGAGGTCGAGCACGACCATCCCGACACCACCGCCGAGCACCTCTCCTGGCTGGTGGCGGCGGGCTACGCCGCCGTCGACGTGGTGTGGAAGTACGACGACGTGGGCGTCCTCGTCGCCTGGAAGGCCGAGCGCTAGTCCGCCGCCCGGATCTCGGTGGTCCGTTGCGGGCGTTGGGCTCGCACCACGAGCGCTATCCGCGTCCATCTGATAGCGCGCGACGTAATGCCCGCCGCATGGGCGTTACGCGGGACGCGACGGCCTTATGCCCGCCTGGCGGTCGTTACGGCGTGTCACTCGGATCCGAGCGCGGATAGCGCCCACAGGACGGGCGCTATCGCCTTCATCGAACCGTCGGGGCCTACGCCGCGGCCACCACCGCGCCCTCGAGTTCCAGCAGCCGGCGCTTGCGGTCGAGCCCGCCGCCGTAGCCACCCAGGCCGCCGCCTGCGGCGATAACCCGATGGCACGGGATGACCACCGCGACTCGGTTGGAGCCGTTGGCGCGGCCCACGGCCCGTGACGCGGCCGGCGCGTCGACGCGGGAGGCGAGCTCGCGGTAGCTGATGGTCTCGCCGTACGGGATGCGGCGCAGCTCGCCCCAGACCCGCTCCTGGAAGGCGCTGCCCGGTGCATCGATGGGCACGTCGAAGGCGCGGCGCTCGCCCGCGAAGTACGCGCCGAGCTCGTCTGCGAGGCGATCGAGCAGCGGGTGGTGGCCATCGCTGGTCGGGCCGACCCGGCGCCTCACGGATGCCAGCTGCGCGGGCAGCATCGGCCGATCGACAAACTCCAGCAGGCAGACACCGGCGTCCGAGGCGGCGGCCAGCATCGGTCCGATGGGAGTCGACAGCTCGCGCAGTGCGACCTTGCGCCCGGCCTCCGGCTGGCAGCGCAGGCAGGGCCGGTAGCCGGCGGCGCGTGCCGCATCGGCATCGGGCAGGTAGGTGACGTTGCGCGGCAGCGGTTTGCGGGCTCGGCACGACGGACGGCAGAAGATGCCGGTCGTGCGCACTGCGGCCACGAAGCGGCCGTCCCAGGCGGGATCCGCGGAGTAGAAGGCGCGCTCGAAGCGCGCCTGGTCGAGGCTGGCGGTCTGGATCATGCCCGTTGAAACGTTCTGTGGAGCCGGCGCGTGAGGTGGGACGCGCGAGGTGGGCGCGGCCGTCAGGCGTTGCCCGGCTGCTGCGAGCGCAGCATCAGGTTGACCACGAACGGGATGCTGCCCAGCACCCGCTCGCCGGAACGCAGCTCGATCCGATAGCGGCCGATCTCCTCCAGCCGCATCCCCTTCAGGTCGGCCACGATGTTCGCCGTGGTGGCGGTCGGCGGCACCTGGATGTTCAGCCGCGGCGCGCGGTCCAACGTGGACTTGCCAGACGGGGCGACGACGTTGATCGACAGCTCGTGCGGCCCCGGCTCCGCCTCGAGCATGGCGACGATGAAGCAGCGCCCGTGCGTCGCCGGCATGCGCGCCACGTTGATCTGGCTGAAGACGCCGATGGCGCTGATCTTTCCGTCCTGCGCGGTCAGGGCGTAGTCGCAGAGGAGAAGGCTGTGCAGCTCGAGATCGGCCATGCCCCAAGTCTAGAGCCTCGACCGTTCAGGACTGATGCGCGCCACCTGGAGTCCCTCGTTGGCTATTCCCCTGAGACTGCACCGGAGGCGGAGCCCGTGGGGCCTGGCGTTCGGCCGATGAGTCACTCCTGGGAGACTCGTCCATCGGCCGAGCCGCGGGCTCCGGCCGTTCGGCCGCCAGTTCAGTCTGTGGAGAGTAACCGGGCGTTGACGACGCTAACCAGGCGCCGACCCACCGCGCCTCGACCGGCGCTACTCGAGGACGAGGCGCAGGGCGAGCTCGGCGATGTCGACGACCGGCATGCCGGCGAGCTCATCTCGGACCAGCCATCGGCACATGTCGGTCGATCCGTTGGGCTCATCGCGCAGCTCGCCGCCGGTGACGCGCACGCGGTACAGCAGCCGGAGGCCGTGATAGTCGGTATCGACGCCCTCAAGGGTGGTGTACCTGGTCCGCCACGAGTCGACCGTCAGCAGCTCGTCGAGCTCGCCAATCAGGCCGGTCTCCTCCTCCAGCTCGCGCAGCGCGGCGTCGCGCGGGTCCTCCCCGTGGTCGATGCCGCCGCCGGGCAGGGTCCACCAGCCATCGAAGCCGACGGTGTAGCCCGGCGCGACCCTGCACAGCAGGATGCGCCGCTGGTCGTCCAGGCAGACGGCGTAGGCGCTGACCCGCGTGACCTGCTCCGGGCGGCCGTCGCTCACTTCGCCGCGGCGTACCGGTCCGCGCCCAGGAAATGGATGCTCACGTACGGCTCGTCGCCGACCACCACCGAGTCATGCCCCGGACCGATCTCGAACAGGTCGCCCGGCCCGACCTCGATCACGCGTCCGTCGTCCATCTCGATCCGGTTGTGCCCCGACAGGACCAGCCCCAGGTGCGCAACGTGGCACGTGGTTCGGCCCTGCGCCGCGCCGACATGCTCCGACCAGCGCCAGCCCGGCTCGTACTCGGCCCGGCCCACCGTCATGCCGCCGATCTGGACGAGCTCGAAGCGCCCGAGCGGAAACTCGCGCCGCTCGTCCGGATCGTCGAAGCGGCGGGTGATCGCCGCGGACTCGGGCATCGGTCAGCCTCCTTCGTCGTCATTTGTGTACAGGTCGGGATCCAGCAGCCAGGCGATCTCGCCGGATCCGGGCTCGGGCACGCCGTAGAACTCCACGCAGGCCAGGCCGCCCTTCCGCAGGCGGACCGATGAAGCCCCGGTCAGCAGCGCGACGGCCGACGAAAGATCCGGCTCGTGGCCCACGAGCATGACGCGGCGCGCGTCGGGATGGTCGGCCATGGCGCGCGCCAGCTCGCCCCAGCCTGCGCCGGGGCTGAGCCGATGATCGACGACGGGCGCGTCGCCGGCCGCAATCGCCTGGCGGAACAGCTCGGCGGTCTGCAGGGCACGCGGCAGCGGCGAGCTGATCACCACGTCCGGCCGCAGGTTCAGGCGCCGCCACACGGGGCCGGCCGCGCGGAGGGCAGCGGCTCCGGCATCGGTCAGCTCGCGGGCGTCGTCATCGGTGCGACGCGGGGAGCCGGCGTCGCCGTGGCGCAGGAAGTAGAGGATCACGCTCGGTCGGCGTCCGCCCCACCGCGGCGGCCGGCATGCCCCAGCGCCATGCCACGCGTATGGCCGGTGCGGTCGACGGTGAGCTGGGCAGGCGCCACGGCATCGGCCTTGGGGAGGGCGATGGTGAGCACGCCGTTGCCGTAGCTCAGGTTGGCGCGCATGGCGTCGACAGCGCGCGGCAGCTCGATCGAGCGCTCGAACGGTCCGTAGCTCCACTCGCGCAGCAGGTAGTCGATGCGCTCCTGCCCCGGACCGTGCTGGCGGGCGCGGAGGGTCAGGCGGCCGTCATCGGTCACGTCGACGCTGATGTCGGCCGGCGCGATGCCGGGCATGGGTGCCACGACAACCACCTCGCGGTCGTTCTCGAAGAGATTGATGGGGATCGCGGTCGGATCGGTCATGCGGTGGTCCTCGTGTGTCGCCCTGGCGCCTCAGTCGGGGAAGGCTTCCGGCCCGCGTTCGGAGAGCTCACGTGCATGCTCCGCGCCATCCTCGGGCGGGATCCAGGAGTACGGGTAGCGGTCGTCCTCCAGCTCGCTCGCCTGCTTCGTCAGGTGCAGCGCATGGAAGGTGTCGATCATGACCGCCAGCTCCTCCGTCGCCTCCTTGCCGATGCTGGCCTCGACCGATCCCGGGTGCGGCCCGTGCGGGATGCCGGCGGGGTGCACGGTGAAGCTGCTGATGTCCACGCCGCGGCGGCTCATGAAGTTGCCGGCGACGTAGTAGATGACCTCGTCGGAGTTGATGTTCGAGTGGTTGTACGGCGCCGGAATGGCGAGCGGGTGGTAGTCGAACTTGCGCGGCACGAAGGAGCAGATGACGTAGTTGCGCGGCTGGAAGGTGAGGTGCACCGGCGGCGGCTGGTGGACGCGCCCGGTGATGGGCTCGAAGTCGCCGATGTTGAAGGCGAACGGCCACAGGTGCCCGTCCCAGCCGACGAGGTCGAACGGGTGATGCCTGTAGTGGTAGGCGGTGATCCGGCCGCGGGTCTTCACCTCGATGACGTGGTCGCCGTCGTCGAGCATGGGCGCCATCTCGGCCGGCGGGCGGATGTCGCGCTCGCAGTACGGGGAGTGCTCGAGGAGCTGGCCGTACTCGTTGCGGTAGCGCTTGGGCGGCACGATGGCGGACGGCGACTCGACCCACAGCATGCGCTGGCCGGCCGCATCGCTCGGTCGCAGGCGGTACGTGGTCCCGATGGGGATGACGAGGTAGTCGCCGGGGCCGTAGTCGATCGGCCCGAAGTTCGTCTCGAGGGTGCCGGAGCCCTCGTGGACGAAGTACATCTCATCGGCTTCGCCGTTCCGGTAGTACCGCTCCATCGGCTCCGAAGGCAGCACCACGCCGAAGGTCACGTCCGAGTTGTAGAAGAGCGGCACGCGGCCGGTGATGGTGTCGCCGGAGGCCTCGAGCTGCTTCGTGTTGACCAGCCGATGCCGGTGCGGGCCCGATGCCTCGTCCGCCGAACGCTCGATCGCGACGTCGCGAACCTTCTCGACCTGGTGGGTCTGCGTGGGGGGAGTGTGGTGGTAGAGGAGACTGGCGCGGCCGCTGAATCCCTCGACGCCGAAGAGCTCCTCGGCGTAGAGGCTGCCGTCCTCCTTGCGGAACTGGGTGTGGCGCTTGTGCGGCACCTCGCCGCGGCGGACGTAGAACATGGAGGCTGCATTATCGCGCCAAGCGCCGCCGGCCGGGCAACCCACCGAGATGGAATGCCCGGCTGCATGGGTTCGTCAGCCCTCGGCCAGCAGGGCCTCGAGGCGGTCCCAGGTCTCGATCGCGCCACCGGCCATGCCGGTCGCCAGGGCGCCTTCGATGATCTCGGGCGACCCCATGTGCCCGATGGACGTGACCTTCGTCTTCCCGCCGACATCTTGGAGGGTGAAGGTCTCAGGGCCGCCCTGCGGGCCGACGCCCTCCACGTCGAACATGAAGGTCCATTTGAAGCCCTCGGGCGGCGTCACCTCGAGGTACTCGCCGTAGAAGACGACGTCGTCGCGGTCGGGTGCGCTGCTCACGTAGCGCCATCGGCCGCCCGGCCGAACGTCCATCTCGGCTACGGTGGTCGTGGAGCCCTTGGGGCCCCACCAGCGCGGGATGAGCTCCGGGTCGGTGAAGGCTTTCCAGACCTGCTCGCGCGGCGCGTCGAAGGTGCGCTCGAACACGAGATCGCCGCCCACCGAGTAGATGGTGGTCGTCGCGGTGCTACCTCGGTCGATTCGGGTCGCGGTCATCGTCCCTTCCTTTCTCTTGCGCCTGGCTGTCCTGTAGATCGCGGAGGTAGGCGTCCAACCGTTCGAAGCTCTCCTCCCAGTGCCGGCGGTACTGGCCGACCCAGTCGGCGATGTCCCGCAGCGGCCCGGCCCGCAGCCGGCGCGGCCGCCACTGCGCCTGCCGACCCCGCTCGATGAGCCCGGCCCGTTCCAGCACCCGGAGATGCTTGGAGATGGCGGGTTGACTCATGTCGAAGGGTGCGGACAGGTCCTTGACCGATGCCTCGCCTTCGGCGAGACGGGCCAGGATCGCCCGCCGGGTCGGGTCGGCAAGGGCGGCGAACGTCGTGCTGAGGGCGTCGGGCTGCTGCGTTTCCATCACCGTGGGGTTATATAACCTAGCGGTACTGTACCG
>JBOGTC010000142.1:0-3880 GCA_050692055.1 Candidatus Limnocylindria bacterium
GAACATCGCCGAGCCGAGCGCTGGCGTCTGTGACGAGGCGGCCACCCGGAACTCTCGCCCGGTAACGTCGGCGTATATCTGCATCAGGAGCCGGTTTCGTTCAGGTAGCCCGCCGCAGGCGACGATCTCGTTGACCGGGACGCCCGCCGCCTCGAGAGACTCGACGATGACCCGCGTCCCGAACGCCGTCGCCTCGAGGAGGGCCCGGTAGATGTGCGGCGCCCGAGTGGACAGGTTGGCTCCGACAATGAGGCCGGTGAGGTCCACGTCGACAAGGATTGAGCGATTGCCGCTCCACCAGTCGAGCGCCAGGAGTCCGGACTCGCCTGGCCGGAGCTGTGCCGCCTCGCGCTCCAGCACCGCGTGCACGTCGAGACTCTCGGCCGCCGCGATGGCGTGGTATTGCGGGGGGACGGCGTTCTCGACGAACCAGGCGAAGATGTCGCCCACGCCAGATTGGCCCGCCTCGAAGCCAAACAACCCGGGGATGATCCCGTCCTCCACCACCCCGCACATGCCCTCGACCACGGCGGGCGCACCGCCAAGGACCAGGTGGCACGTGCTGGTGCCCATCACCGCCACCATGCGGCCAGGGCCGGTGACGGTCGCGGCCGGGACCGATACGTGCGCGTCGACGTTGGCAACGGCCACCGCAATGCCCGGACGAAGCCCGGTCCAGGCGGCGGCCTCCTCGGTCAAACCTCCAGCGCGGCTACCGATCGGCGAGATTTCGCGCGACATCTTCTCGTCCACGATCCTGGCGAAGCGCTGATCCAGGTCGGCGAAGTACTCATCGGGCGGGAAGCCCTCGCTCTTCGACCACATCGCCTTGTAGCCCGCGGTGCAGCTGTTCCGCGTCTCGACGCCGGTCATGCGCCAGATCACCCAGTCGGCCGCTTCGATGAGGCGATCCGCCGCCTGATAGATGTGGGGCGCCTCGTCGAGGATCTGCAGGCTCTTCGAGAAGAACCACTCGGACGAGATCTTCCCGCCGTAGCGCGGCAGCCAGCCGTCTCCCCGTCGCGCGGCGATGAGGTTGATGCGATCTGCCTCTGGCTGCGCAGCGTGATGCTTCCAGAGCTTCACCCAAGCATGCGGCTCACGCCGATACTCGGCCAACGTGGAGAGCGGCACGCCATCGGCCGTCGTGGGAAGCATCGTGCAGGCAGTGAAGTCGATACCGATGCCCACGACGTCGGCCGAGTTGACGGCGGCCTCATGCATCACGGCGGGCACGGTAGCCCGCAGGGTCCGGATGTAATCCAGGGGATCCTGGAGTGCCCAGTCAGGCTCCAGGCGGACGTTGTCGTGTGGAGCCGGCAGCCGCTCGTCGATGACCCCGTTCCGGTAGGGGTAGACGGCGGTCGCCAGCTCACGACCCGAGCCGACGTCGACCAGAAGCGCACGGCCGGATTCGGTCCCGAAGTCGACGCCGATCACGTATTTAGTGCCCAACAGATCTCCTCGATCAGTCGCCGGTACCGAAGCGTCCGGTCGACCCACGAACCACGAGCGACGGCTCCAGGATGGGGGTTATCAGGCCACGCGCGCGGTCCCCATCGATCACTATCCGCACGGCGGTAGCGACCATCTCACGAACCGGCATGCGGACGGTGGTTAGCGCCGGAACCGTGAACGCGGCCAGCGGGATGTCATCGAAACCGGTCACCGACAGGTCTTCAGGCACGCGGATTCCCCGCTCGTGGGCTTCATGCAGGACGCCGATGGCCAGCACATCGGTGGAGGCGATCACCGCGGTCGGCGGCTCCGGCAGCTCGACCATCGCGGCCAGGGCCTGGCCGCCTCCGGTGGGATCGTTCGGCGCATACTGGCGGTATCCTGGGGGCGCCCCGCCTCTCCGCGCCAAATAGTCGACGTAGGCCTCTTCGCGTTCCTGGATGTCGCCCAAGCGACGGCCGGCGATGAAGCCGATGCGCTGGTGCCCGAGCCCGACCAGATGGTCGAGCATTGCCGCGATGCCGGCCCGATTGTCGACGCTCACCGATGGGATGCCGTCCGACCGTGATCCCTGCCAAAGCGCGACGACTGGGACATGCGCGTTGCGCAGGTCCTCGATCAGGCGCGGCTGATCACTCATGTCGCCGAGCAGCAGGATCGCGTCGCAGTGTCGCGCCTCGAGCACGCGCCACAGCGCGATCGCTTCGTCGGCGCGCGCGTGCGCGTGACCAAGGACGATGTTGTAGCCGCGCCGGCTGGCCTCGATCGAGGCGGCCTCAATGGCGCTCGCGAAGAAGGGGTCGGTGATGTCACGGACGATCACCCCCAGCAGCATGGTCCGCATGCCGCGGAGGCCACGGGCCAGCGGATTCGGTCGGTATCCCAGCCCACTGGCGGCGGCGAGCACGCGCTCACGCGTCTGCTCGGCAATCGGCACGGCGGTCTGCGCGCCGCTCAGGACCCGCGATACCGTGCTCTGGGAGACACCTGTCGCACGGGCCACGTCGCGCATGGTCACGGCGGCGGTCGGGCTCCCGGCGGGCGCCGCGTCAGAATCGCCGATCTTCGAGACGCGGTCGTCGGATGTCAACCGGAGCCTCCTGCGATCCTATCTTTGTTGCAAGCATACCATGTACTGCATACGGTTGCGGTGTGCGGTCCCCGGCCCGACTCACCGCTCCTCAACGAGTACGCGGACATCCCACGCAACGAGACCCAGCTGGGCACCGGCCTCGAGATGCTCGCCGGAAAGTAGGTCGGCCGAGCGGGCGGGCAGCGCGAAGGCGGTCGGATCCCAGGACCAATTTGATAGGAAGCGGAGTCGGCGCCCGTCGCGCGCCGTTGCGCCCGTGCTCGTGATCGACCCACCGGTGGCACGCCAGCCATCTTTGGGAAGCGACTCCGAGGCAATCCACGCGGCGAGGCCACGGGCGAGCGCAGCGTCAGGCAGTGTGCCGACATAGGTCACCCGACCGCGACCGTGCTCATTGGTCGTCACGGCCGGCCAGCGCCGCAGGTGCGGGTGGTCATAGCGCGCGAGTACTCTCGCACCGTCGACGATCAGGCCATCCGCCCACGCAGTCGCGTAACCGTCCATGAACGCCGTCCCCTCGCGCGTCTCAGCACGCACCCGAACGGGCGCGATCAGGCCCGTCCACTCCAGGTATCGCGCTCCAACCGCGGAGGTCAAGGCGACGCCCGGCATCACCTCGGCGCGTATACACCCCTCATCGTCGGAGCAGCCGGTCCGCAGCGTCACGACGAGATGCCCACCCGCATCCGCATACGCGGCGAGCCCCCCAAGCAGCTCGTCGCTCGCGACGTACAACGCCGGGACGACGAGGACCGGCCAGCGAGCCACCAGCGCTTCCGCGTCGGGCTCGAGCTGGGCGGGCTGGAGGACGGCGACGCTGAGTCCGGCCTCGAAGAGCCCGCGGTAGAAGGTCGAGACGACGCGGTCGTAGGACGCTGGGTCGGGGGTTCGCGTCCCGGGCAGAGCGAACGGCGGCTGGAACTGGAGAGCCCACTGGCTTTCGGGGGAGACTAGGAGGGCGATCTCCGCGTCCGGACGAAGGTCGACGACAGCCTCGCCGGCGGCGGTCAGTTCGGCTCCGATCCGAGACACCTCCTCGTAACAGCGGCCGGGCTCCAGGCCGTGACCGAGCACCCCGCCCCAATAGGTCTCATTGCCATAGTGGAGCGTGTGCCAGTGCCAGTATTCGACCATCCGCCCGCCACGGGCGACGATGGTCCAAGCGCCCAGCCGCCACTGGCCGTCATAGGCAGGGAAGTTCGCCGAGTGCTCGCCAATCGTCGAGGCGTTCGTCTCGGTGACGAGGAACGGTGCTTGCCGGAGTCCAAAGGCACGGTCCGCCTGCCAAAACAGCGACCAGGTGCCAGACGCCGCCATCCACTCCGGACG
>JBOGTC010000143.1:0-16514 GCA_050692055.1 Candidatus Limnocylindria bacterium
TTCCTCGCCCGCCAGGCGCGCCAGGCCCGACGCCGCCGCCACCTCGACGAACGCGCCGCGCCCCCCGTCGAGCAGCAGCCATGAAGCCTCGATCGGCCGCCCCAGCGCGTCGACCGTCTCGACCGTGCGCAGCTCGGCCGCCTCTCCGAGGGCATCCGCCACCGCCGCCAGGGTCCCCTCGCCGCCGTCGGCCATCGGCCTGCGTACGACCTCGTCGTCGGGACGCACGCGAAGCCAGCCGTCGCTGATGGCGGCCGCCACGCCGACCGAGTCCAACGCGCCGCCGAATGAGTCGGGCGCCACGACGACGCGGAGCGATCGGCTCATCGGCTCGCGAGCTGCTTGCGGCGCTCAACATAGGCGGGGATACTGACCATCGGCGGGCGGATCTCGTCGCCGATCTCGCGTACCTCGAGGCTGAAGTGGTCGCCGCCCGTGTTGATCAACTTCATGCCGCGCCCAACCTCGGTGAGGAGCTCGAGCCGATGACGTTCCTCGAGCTTACGGATGGCGCCCTGCAGGATTACGTATGCCATCTGCGACAGGTTCGGCAGCGACTGGTTGCGATGGATGCGGCGCTCGAGGTCGACCTGGCCGATGGCGGACAGGCCAGCCCGGTCCAGGATGTCGATCAGCAGGCCGATCTCCACCGCGTAGCCGGTGAAGAATGGCAGCTGCTCGAGCAGCTCGCGGCGCGCGGCGTACTCGCCGGACAGCGGCTGGATCATCCCCGACAGCTCGGGGAAGAACAGGTTGATCAGCGGGCGGGCCATGAGCTCCGTGACGCGACCGCCGCCCTCCGCCTGCAGCTTGTCGCCCTCCTTGATCGGCCTCTGGTAGAAGCCCTTCACGTACTGAATCCGGGGCTCGCGCAGGAGCGGACCCAGCAGGCCGAAGACGAACCGGGGCTGGATGTTGCTGATGTCGGTGTCGATCCAGGCAACGATCTCACCGTCAAGCACGTGGAGGCTCTTCCACAGCGCCTCGCCCTTGCCGGCGTGTGACCCCGCCTCGGGCAGGATGTCGCGGTGCTGATGCACGGGCACGTCAAGCTCGCGAGCGATCTCAACGGTCCGATCTTCGCTGGCGGAGTCGATGACCACGATCTGGTCGATGAGCGGCACGCGATCCATCAGGGCGCCCTTCACGCGCTTGATGACCGTCCCGATCGTCTTCTCCTCGTTGAGCGCCGGCAGGCCGACGCTGATCGTCAGCCCCTGCTTCTCCTTGAGGGCCACCAGCTTCTTGATGTCGGCGAACTCGTGCGCGTGAAACGAGTTCTCCGCGAACCACCGGTCGACCACGACCGGCAGCGACCGGCTGCGCTCCAAGAAGGCGTCGGCGTGAGCCAGCGTTCCCTCTGCCGCTCGAAGCTCGTCGAACGTGGCCAGGCCCAGCGACTGCTTAGTCTTCACCACGATGACGGTGGGCCGCGCGCGACTGGCGACGCCCTCGGCCAGCGTGCCAAACAGATAGCGTCCGTCCGGAGCAGCGTTCGTTGGCTGGGCGCTGGCGCCCATCACCACCAGGCCGTGATGCGCCGCCTCCTTGATGATCGCCTCCCGCACCGATGTCGCCTCGCGGATCTTGCCGGTCGCGCGGCGCGTTCCCGCGTGCTCCCGCACGAAGGCGTCGAGCGCCTCCTGCTCGCGCTCCACGGCGCGCTCGCCGACCCCCTTCGGCACGACGTGCAGGACCACCATCCGGGCCCCGAAGCGCTTGGCCAGGTCGCGGCTGATGCGCATCGCCAGCTCCGCGTGCGGACCGCCGCGCACGGGCACCAGGATCGACTCGACCTTGTCCAGGCCGCGCTGCTTGACCACGGCGATGTCGCAGGGCGACTCGCGGACCACCGCATCGATGGTGGGGCTGAAGACCGGGCGCGGCCGGGGCCGCACGCCGGCCATCGCCAGCTCCGCGGCCTCCGCATCCGCCCGCGCGGTCTGCGACGGAGTCGGCGGCCCACCCCAGCCGAAGATGACGAGGTTCGCCCCCTCCTCGCCGACCGCCTCGATCACGCCGTCCGAGGCATGGCGCCCGATGCGGACCATGGTCCGAATCTCGACGCCCTCCTCGTCGCCGACGTCGAGCACGCGCTGCAGCAACCGGCGCGAGGTCCGCGCCTGCGTGGCCCCCTCCGACAGCGAGACGCCCTCCGGCACCTCGACGATGCCCAGCGCGGTGATCTCGGTCGGTCGGCCGTTGGCCATCCCGGCACCGATGCGCACGAGGTCGCGCGCCGTGCGCGGATTCGCCAGCGGGAGCAGGATGCGGTACGGGCTCCTTCGTCGGGTGGGAGCCATCAGCCCGAGCCACCGCGGCCACGGCCGTCCCAACGGCTGACGAGATACGGCTTGAGCTCCTCGAACTGGCGCGCCTGATCGTCGATCACCCGCTCCGCCTGGTCGGTCGTCATCTCGAGCGTGTCGCTGATGAACCCGCCGGTGCGCCCGAAGTAGAGCGGCGTCAGCGCGGCGAGCAGACGCTCGCGATCAGCATCCGCGCGGTGGAATGCCACGAGCGTGTCGTACAGGCAGCGGATCCACAGCTCGGCGGGGAAGTGGAACTCGTCGGGGCGGTCTGGGATCTCGAGGCTCATCACACGTTCGAGCTGCTCGGGCGCCAGCATCGTCTCCCATGTCTCGCGCTGGGTGAGCCGCGCCTGCTCGAAGCCGTCGATCAGCTTGGCCTGGTTGACTTCGATCGGCTCGGGGGCGACCACGCGCTCGAAGCCGTACTCCGGAATCGGGTGCGAGCCCTTCACGCGCAGCCAGCGGTCCTCGTACCTGCCGGCCATGTTGAAGAGCGTGCCGACGACCTGGCGGAACATCGGTCCAAGATCGGATGCCGGATCCTTGGCGTCGTGGATCTTGGCGCCCAGGCGTGCCTGGCATACGGCGAAGCCCTCGTTGATGGCGCTGTGCGTCATCCAGATGTCGATCCCGAAGCGCGCCGTCAGATCGTCGAACGTGTCGAGCTCCAGGTAGCGCGCCACGAGGTCGCCGCTGACCGCGAAGTCGCCGCCGATCGGCTGGCGGATGCGCGCGCCGTACAGCGCCCGCGTGAGCGGGTAACTGATGTTGTTGGTGATGGTGCCGTCGTACTTGTAGCGCGCGTACATCGGCGCCACGAAGTCGTAGCCGCCCTTGAGGATCGGTCCGGCCAGCAGCTCGATCCATTCGGGCACGATGCTGCGCAGGTCCGAGTCGACCATGACCATGGCCTTGACCTTGAGCTCGCGCGCGACCTCGAACAGGGCGCGGACCGCGGTGCCCTTGCCGCTGGTTCCCTGGTAGGTGAAGCTGATACGCCGCAGCTTGTGCCGCGGCGAGACAAGGATGATCTTCTCGATGTAGTCCGGGCTCTCGGTGCTGACCGCAACCCGCGGAGTGTCGTCAGGCGAGCCGCCGTCGCTGTTGACCAGCACGGGCTTGAGGTCCGGGAAGTACTGGACCATGCCGGCTGTTGCGGCGCGGACCACGTAGCCGATGGTCTCGGCATTGCCGAAGGACGGGATGCCGACCATCAGGTCGGCGGAGCCGATGCGCCGGACTTCGGCCAGGCCCTCCTCGTCGAGTGCCGTCGGCCGCGTTGCGGGTGGGTTGGACGTCAGGAGGAGCCTCCTCGGTCGTGCCGCGGCACGGGTCTCGCTCGGGGGTGACGATGGTAGCACGCGCCCCGACGTCGCTCGGCGATCCGTCAGTCGCGGATGTGCCTGGTTCGCTCGCCGCGCTGGCCGAACATCCGCGCAACGAAGCCGGGCTGCGCGGCCGCAGTGACCGGGATCTCGAGCCAGTCGTCGCTGGTCGTGCCGGGCTCGTAGCGCGAGTTCATGTGCTTGGCGACATAGTGGCTGAACCCGTTCTCGCGCCAGCCGACCAGCCAGCCGGCGAGCGGCTGCTTTACGACCGGACTGAGCCGGACACGGATCCCCTCGTCGATCACCGACTCGAGGAGGCGGCGGCGCTCCTGGAACGGGACGTCGTACAGGTCATCACCGTCGAGCTCGATGAGGTCGAGCGCCACGAACGCGCGCCGCCGCTCGGTCTCGAGAGGATCCGGCACCTCGCCGCGCAATCCCTCGCGCTCCAACGTGTCCGCCCAGGCGCGAGCCGGGCTTCCGTCGCCGATGAACGGCTGCGAGGTCCACACGCCATCGACCACCGCCTCGTCGGCGAGGATCGCCGGTGCCAGCAGCTCGCCGAGATCGGGGAACGCGCGGTCGGCGGGTTCGCCGCCGGCATCGGTCAGGCCGACCCTGCCGCGGAACAGGCGCGCGAGCAGCCGATCTCCAGGCCAGGAAGGCTCGAACAGCCAGTCCACCGAAAGGATCTCGGCATTGGCTCGCGTGGCGCGCTGAGGCAGGATCGGCTCGTCGACCATCCGTCAGAGGGTACCGCGCGCAGCCCGCTTTGGTTCACCACCGGTCGGCCCTGGACGCCTACTCGGCGCCGTACAGGCTCAGCTGCCCTTCCTCCACGTCGGCACCGACCTGCTCGCGGATCTGCTCCCACGCGTCGAGGTCCCATTCCCCCACGAGCGTGATGGCGGTGCCCTGCCGGCCGGCGCGTCCGGTGCGGCCGATACGATGGACGTAGGTGTCGGCATCCTCGGGGATGTCATACGAGAGGACGTAGGGCAGGTCGGTGATGTCGAGCCCGCGCGACGCGACGTTGGTGGCGACCAGGAACTGGATGCGGCCCTCTCTGAAGGCGGCCAGCGTGCGGTCTCGTTCGCGCTGGGAGAGGCCGCCATGGAGTGCCGCCACGTTCTTGCCACGCCGTCTGAGGGTGGCGGCCAAGCGGTCCACGCCGATCTGGGTGTGGCGGAAGACGAGAAGCCGATCGAAGCCGAACTGGTCCGATAGCTCGACGAGCGCCTTCACCTTGTCCTGCTCCGCCACGAAATAGACCAGCTGACGCACCGTCTCGACTGTCTTGAGGTCCGGCCGCACGGTGATGTGCGCGGCATCACGGTCCATGAACCGGTCGCGGATGCGCAGGATGGCGTACGGCATGGTGGCACTGAACAGGGCGGTCTGACGCTGGCGCGGGCATCGGGCCAGGATCGTCTCGACATCGACGATGAAGCCCATGTCGAGCATGCGATCCGCCTCGTCGAGAATGACGGTGTTGACGCGGTCGAGCACGAGCTCGCGGCGCCGGATGAGATCCAGCACACGACCGGGCGTGCCGACCACGACCGGCACGCCGCGGTGCAGGGCGGAGATCTGGCGGTCCATTGATGAGCCGCCATAGATGGCAACGGCCTTGACGCCTCGGAACTGGCCGATGCGCGCGATCTCCTCAGTCACCTGCACGCACAGCTCACGCGTCGGAGTGAGCACCAGGGCCTGCACATGCTTCGACGACGGGTCGATCTTCTCGATGATGGGGATGCCGAAGGCGGCGGTCTTGCCCGTGCCGGTCTGCGCCTGGCCGATGAGGTCCTCGCCGCGGCGCAGCGGGGGAATGGCGCGCGCCTGGACCTCGGTCGGCGTCACGAAGCCCATCTTCTCGATGGCTCGCGCGATGGTGGCCGGCACCTCGATCTCGCCGAACCGATAGCCGCGTGCCGCGGCCATGACCGCAGCAACCAGCGGCGAGGCCGGCTCAGCCTCGTGGGCAGGCGTCGCGGGAGGCGAACCGGCAGGATGGGTATCGGGCAACCAGATCTCCGCTGTGGACTCGAACGGGATTGGCGATGCTACCACGGCTGCCGGCGTTCCCTTCATGAGCCGCTGTATCATCTGGAGATGGTCAGGACCACACTGCTCGATGCGCTTGGTCGCGGCGGTTACCGCATGACGCGCCCGCGTCGCGAGGTGGCGGAGCTGATCGGGGCACGAGATGGGCACTTCACCGCCGCGGAGCTGGTGGCAGAGGCAGGCCGACAACGGCGACGTATCGGACGCGCCACTGTGTTCCGCGCCCTGGACACCTTCACCGCGCTCGGTCTGGTGGAGCGGCTCGACCTGCCGAGCGGTGAGCACGCCTATGTCACCTGCGAGCCGGAGCCGCGCCATCACCACCACCTGATCTGCGCGACCTGCGGACGGACGACTGAGATCAGCGGCTGCAACGTAGCCGCGCTCGCGCCGGACGTCGAGCGCGAGACCGGATATCAGCTCGATACGCACCGTGTGGAGCTGTTCGGCACCTGTCCCGAGTGCCAGCGGCGACCACGGGACTGATACCGGGTCTCGACAATTTGGTTGAGACTTGGTATCGTTAGAAGATGAAGAAGCTCATCCGCCGGCCCATGGCCGGCGTGCTCCCCGTGGTGCTGCTCGTCACTGCTTGCGCCCCGGGCAATGGTCAGGGTGGTGGCGATGACGGTCGCCTTCCCGTCGTCGCCACCACGACCGTCATCGCGGACCTCGTCGCCAACGTCGGCGGTGACCTGGTCGAGGTCAATGCCCTCGTGCCGCCGGGCGGCGAGGTGCATACCTTCGATCCCTCGCCCTCCGACGTGACGCGGGTCGCCGACGCGGCCATCGTGTTCCAGAACGGGCTCGGCCTCGACGACTGGCTCACGGACCTCGTTGCCGACGCCGGGACCGATGCACTCATCGTGACGGTCGGCGAGGATCTGTCGGGCGTCGCGTACCGCCTCGCTGGCGAGCACGGCCACGACGACGAGGACAACGACACGGAGGAGGAGCACGCTGACGAGGACGGCCACGACGAAGAGGCGACCGACCCGCACCTGTGGCTCAACGTCAGCTACGCGCGTCTCTACGTGGAGCGCATCGCCGATGGGCTGGCGGAGGTCGATCCAAACAATGCCGAGGCGTATCGGTCCAATGCGCAGTCGTACGGCGCGGAGCTCGACGAGCTCGATGCATTCGCGCGCGAGGCGCTGGCGGCAGTTCCCGAGGAGGATCGGCGCCTGGTGAGCTTCCACGATGGCTTCGGCTACTTCGCTGACGCGTACGGCCTCGAGATCGTGGACACGGTGATCGATGCCCCAGGGCAGGATCCAAGCGCCGGCGAGGTCGCCGCAGTAGTGGATGCCATTCGCGAGAGTGACGTCCGAGCCATTTTGGCCGAGGCGCAGTTTCCGACCGACCTGGCCGACCGAATCGCGGAGGAAACCGGCGTCCGGGTCGTCAGCGGCCTGGTTACCGACTCGCTCGGGGAACCGCCGGCGGACAGCTACATCGGCCTGATCCGGACCGATGTCGACCTCATCGTGGAGGCGCTGCACTGAGGATTGGCGGGCGCCACAATGACGCCACCATGGCCGAGCCTGCAACCGCCTACGACGAGCACCAGCATCACGATCGCCGCTCGCTGGGAACGAGCCCCCATGCACCGGTCGTCGTCGCCCTGCGCGACGTGTCCGCCGGCTATGGCGACCAGCTGGCCATCCAGGGCGTCTCGCTGGAGGCGCGAGCCGGCTCGCTGATCGCGGTCGTCGGGCCCAACGGAGCCGGCAAGAGCACGCTGCTCAAGGTGGTGGCCGGCCTGCTTCGTCCGTTCGGCGGGGAGGTGCGCGTCCTCGGCGCCGAACCCAGAGCGCACGCTCGGCGCGTGGCCTATGTGCCACAGGCAGAGCTGGTCGACTGGGCCTTCCCGGTGACCGTGTCGCAGGTGGTGATGATGGGCCGCTACCCACTGCTCGGCCCGTTGCGGCGTCCGGGTCGTGGCGACCGCGCGGCGGTGGACGCGGCGCTCGTCAAGGTTCGCATGGAGGACCTGCGCGATCGCCAGATCGGCGCGCTCTCAGGAGGCCAGCGGCGCCGCGTCTTTCTGGCCCGCGCCCTCGCCGCCGAAGCCGACCTGTTCCTGCTGGACGAGCCGGTGACCGCCATCGATGCGCGCACGCAGGAGGAGATCATGGACCTGCTTGCCGACGAGGCCTCCCTCGGCCGGACCGTGATCGCCAGCACGCACGACCTGGCGTGTGCCGCGCAGTGCTTCGGCCGCGTCGTGGCGGTGAACCGGACCATCGTCGCCGACGGCCCGGCCGAGATCGCGCTGGATGCCGGCGTCCTGTCCCGCGCCTACGGCGGCCACCTGCTGCGCCTGGGCGGCGACCGCATCATTCTCGACGACGCCCACCACCACGACCAGGAAGTGCCGGGCGAGCACCACTTCCACGAGCGCGGCTCCTGAGCGATGGACCTGCTCCTCGAACCTCTCGGCACCAGCATCTTCCTGCGCTCGCTCGCAGCGGTCACGCTGGTCGGCACGGTCTGCGCGGTCGTCGGCACGTTCGTGGTGCTGCGCGGGCTGGCGTTCATCGGCGACGCCATCAGCCACGCGGCGTTTCCTGGGGTCGTCATCGCCTTTCTCTTCCGCGGCCCGTTCTACCTGGGCGCGGCGATTGCGGCCGTCGCCACGGCGCTGGCCATCACGTTCGTCTCGCGCCGGACGCGCCTGCGAGCCGATACGACCATTGGTGTCCTGTTCGCCGGCACGTTCGCCCTCGGCATCTTCCTGTACAGCACCATCGACGGCTACGTGGCGGACCTGTTCGCCTTCCTGGTCGGTAACGTCCTGGCCATCAGCCTCGCCGACCTCATCGGCCTGTCGGTCCTCGCCGGCATTGTCCTCCTGGCGGTGCTCGTGTTGTGGAAGGAGCTGCTGTACGCGACGTTCGATCCGCTCGGTGCCGCGGCCTCAGGCCTCCCCGTCACGCTGCTGGAGTACCTGTTCCTGGTACTCGTCGCGCTCACGATCGTGGTCAGCCTGCAGGCTGTGGGCATCATTCTGGTGGTTGCCATGCTCGTCACGCCACCGGCCGCAGCACAGCTGCTGACGGTTCGCTTCGGGCGCCTCCTGGCGCTGGCGGTGGCGATCGGCGTTGGGTCGTCGGTGGTCGGCCTGTATGCCAGCTTCTGGCTGGACGTGGCGAGCGGCGCCACCATCGTGCTCGTGCAGACGGTGGCCTTCCTGCTGGCCCTGCTCGTCTCCCAGAGCCGCGGGCTCCTGACGCGACGGGCGGCGGTCGTCGAGGCAAGCGGCGGACAGGTCAGCTAGCAGTCCAGCGCTACGTGTCGCGGCTCAGCGGGCGGTGGCGGCCACGCGATCCGGAAGCGCCGCGCCGTTCGTGGCGCCATCGGTCTGGGCGGCAGCGCCGTCGCCGTAGCCGGTGGGGTGCGCCAGGCGCCATGCCCAGGCGTCCGCGAGCATCGACTCCAGCGTCGAGGACTGCGGCTGCCAGCCGAGCTCGCGCCGGGCACGGCGGGATGAGGCGACCAGCACCGGTGGATCGCCCACGCGGCGCTTCACAGCACGCGCCGGTATGGCCCGGCCGGTGACGCGGCGAGCGGCCTCGACGACCTCGCGCACACTGAAGCCGGCGGCCGAGCCCAGGTTGTAGATCTCGAGCGAGGGATCGCCCTCGCCGGTTGCCTCGAGGGCGAGGAGATGGGCGTCGGCAAGATCGCGGACGTGGATGAAGTCGCGGATGCAGGTGCCGTCGGGCGTCGGGTAATCCTGGCCGTAGATCTGGACGTGGGTCGCCTCGCCGGCCGCGACGCGCAGGACGAGCGGAATCAGGTGCGTCTCCGGCTCGTGATCCTCGCCGTTGCGCTCGGTGGCGCCGGCGCAGTTGAAGTAGCGCAGGCTGATGGCGCGGAAGTCGTGCGAGGCGGCGAACCAGCGCATGGCGCCCTCGAAGGCGAGCTTGGTGGCCCCGTACGGGTTGATCGGCTCCGTGCGGTCGGCCTCGGCGATGGGGACGCGGCGAGGCTCGCCGTAGACCGCGGCGGTCGAGCTGAAGACGAGGCGCGTGACGCCGGCGTGCTTCATCGCCTCGAGCAGCGCCACGCCGCCGCCGACGTTCGTGCGGTAGTACGTGCCCGGATCGATCATCGACTCGCCGACGAGCGAGCGGGCCGCGCAATGCAGCACCGCGTCGATCCGCGCATCGCGCAGGAGGCGCTGCAGGCGCTCGGCGTCCCGGATGTCGCCCGCCACGAGGTCGGCGCCATCCACCACCGAGGTGCGATGCCCGCTGGACAGGTTGTCATAGACGAGCACGTCGTGCCCGGCAGCGACGAACGACTCCACGCTCGTCGAGCCCACGTAGCCGGCGCCTCCCACGACGAGGATCCTCAATCCACCTGCCTCCGTTCCTCCCTCGCTCAGCGCGCCGCGCCGGCAGGCTGAGCTTCGTCGTTCGATTCGGCCACCTGCCGCACGAGCGAACCGTTGAGGTGCGCCGAAACCCGCGTGGCACCCGCCGCGGCGGCCTGTTGGACCTGGTCAAGCGTGCGGAATCGGCCCGACGCCTTGACCTGGATGCGTGGCCCGACGCTGTCGCGCAGGATGCGCGTCCGGCCGACCGTCGCCCGCGTCGGTGCCGATCCCGTACCGGTCACGACGTAGTCGGCACCGGCTCGTTCTGCGAGGCGGCACGCCCTGCGCACCAGCTCCTCGGGCAGCGTATCGGACTCGACGATCACCCCGGCCACGGCCAGCGCGGAGTGCGCCATATCGACCACGGCCAGCATGTCATTGAGGACCACCTCCTCCTCGCCCGACCGCAGCGCTCCGCCGTTCATGACGAAGTCGATCTGGTTCGCCCCCTGCTCGAGCGCCTTCGAAGCCTCGAACGCCTTCACGCTCAACAGCTGGCCACCATGCGGATAGCCGACCACGGTGCCGAGCCTGACGCGCGACCGGCCGAGCGTCCGCTTGGCGGCCTTGACCAGCCATGGGCTGACGGTAATGGCCGCCAGGTCGTGCTCGGTGGCAAGGGCGACCGCGCCGTCCAGGTCGGCGAGGGAGGCATTGGGCTGCGTCAACCGATGCTCGAGACGCACGGCACGGCGCACGCTGGCGGTCATCGGTGTCCGCAGGCTCCTCCGGTCGGTGGCACTCGATGGATGAGACGATGCGACATGACTAGGGATCGCCGATTGTAGCAGCGTCTCCTCGCGGCTCAGCCAGCGCCACGGATTCGACCGCCGACGGGCCTTCTCGGTGCGGCACGTCACCGCGGGCCGAGCTCTTCCCGCGCCAGGCGGAGCAATGCAGCCGGCTCGTTGCATGCGGGATCGTCGAGGACCGCCTCCATCAGGCGATCGAGCAGCCGCCCCACCACGGGGCCGGGCTCCAGGCCGAGCTCCTGCTGAAGATCGTGGCCGTCGATCGCCAGCTCGCGCTCCTCCAGCGGATCCGCCATGGCCGTCTCGAAGCGGCGCTCCAGCTGCGCCAGCCCCGCGCCTGGTGGCTCGCTGACGCCCGAGGCTGTGTTGTCGGCTCGCCGCAGCGCGAGCAGCAGGCCCAGCCGATCCCGGCCCACCCGGCGAACGAAGCGACGCACCGCCGCGTCGGTCCAGTCGGGCGTGTAGGCGAACATGTGGAGCCGTACGACATGGGCGACCGTCGCGATCGTGGCGCGAGGAAGCCGCAGCCGTTCGAGAAGCGCCTCGGCCATCTCCGCCCCCACCAGCTCGTGGCCGATGAAGCGACCGCCGGACAGCGTCCGAGCCTTGCCGAGGTCGTGGCACAGCGCCGCCAGCCGAAGGTCCGGGTTCCCCGCGTCGGCGGCATCGACGGCGCGCAGCGTGTGATCGAGCGCGTCACCGGGGATCGCCTTCTGCTGCGGGACGCCGCGCAGGGCGGCCAGCTCGGGCAGCACGACCTGCAGCAGGCCCAGGCGCTCCATGAGCGCGAACGCCTCGGATGGCGCCGGATCCACGGCCGCGAGCATGCGCAGCAGCTCGTCGGCCAGGCGCTCGCCCGACACCGAGCCGGCGGTTCGCGCCAGGCGACGAATGGCGGCCTCGGTGCCGGGCTCGATCTGCAGGCGGAAGCGGTGCGCGAAGCGAACGGCGCGCAGCAGGCGCAGCGCATCTTCATCGAAGCGCTGCTGGGGATCGCCGACGGCGCGCAGGATGCGTGCCCGCAGGTCATCGGTCCCGCCGAAGGGATCGACCAGCCGCCCGCTTCGATCCTCGAGCTCATGCGGCAGCCAGGCGATGGCGTTGATCGTGAAGTCGCGCCGCGCCAGGTCGCCGTTCAGGACCGTGCCCCAGCGCACGTCGTCGGGCCGCCGCCGGTCCCGATATCCGGTCTCCGAGCGGTAGGTCGTCACCTCCACGACGGCGCCGGTGGAATCGCGGACGGTCACGGTGCCGAACCGATTCTCGTAACTGCTGTTTGGAAACAGCTCCGATACCTGCTCGGGGGTCGCCACGGTCGCCACGTCCCAGTCGCCGTGCGGCAGGCCCAGGAGGGAGTCGCGCAGCGACCCGCCCACCACGGCGGCCTCGTGCCCTGCTGCTGCCAACCGCCTCAGCACCACCAGGGGACCCGCCGGCAGCCGTGGCAGACTCAGCTCCGCCCCGTCCTGGGCGGTGCTGAGCATGGGCGTGCTCTGCGGCTGCGTCACCCCTGCATGGTAGGCGGGCTCGCGAGAGGAGCCGATGTCGAACTCTTCACCATCCGTGCGTCGTACTCAATGCAAGCGGTGGCGCGCAGATTGCCGCCGCCGACCTGAAGCCGGAGGATGACCATGCGTTACCTATTGCTGATCGCCGATGAAGAGACCGCGCATCCCTCGCCCGCACCGCCCGACCCCGCGGTGATGGGGCAGGTGATCGAGGCGTACAACGCCTACACCCAGATGCTTCGTCAGCGAGGTGCCTACCTCGGCGGCGAAGCCCTCCAGCCGGTCACCACTGCCTCCACCGTGCGCGTCCGGGATGGGCAGACGCTCACGACCGACGGCCCGTTCATCGAGGCCAAGGAGGCGTTCGGCGGTTACTACCTCGTCGAGGCGCGTGATCTCGACGAGGCGCTCGAGTTCGCCGCCGCGTGCCCTGGTGCGCAGACCGGATCGATCGAGGTGCGGCCGGTGTGGGAGATCCCGGACGGCGCGTCGATGGAGGTCGCCGCCAGCGCGCACTGAGTGGCCGGAGCCGTCAGCTGCGCGCGGTGGGCGCCTCGAGGAAGAGGTAGTTCCGCCAGGCGTCGTTGCGATCGTCGCTGAGGTACGTGCCGAACAAGTAGCGCAGGTCGGCGCGCGGCGCGCGGGGCTCGCGCAGGAGCTTCATTCGCGCCTCGAGCAGCGTCTTTCCACCCTTGCGGTGGTTGCAGCTGCGGCACGCGGCCACCAGGTTCTCCCACTCGTGCCGTCCGCCGCGGTGCTTCGGGGTGACATGGTCGATCGTCAGCTCGCCGCGCCTGGTGGCACCGCAGTACTGGCACATGTGGCGATCGCGGGTGAAGACCTCGCGCCGGCTCAGCTTGACCCGGGGGCGCGGACGCTTGACGTGGTACTGCAGGCGAATGACCGAGGGCGCCGCGATCTCCAGCGTCGGCGTGTGGATCACCTGGTGGTTGTTCTCGAGGAGCTCGGCCTTGTAGGCACCGAGCAGCCGGAAGGCACGCCTGATGTCGCAGACGTTGAGCGGCTCGTAGTTCTGGTTCAGGACCAGCACAGCTGCGTTGATCATCGGTCCAGGTCTTCCTCGCGGCCGATGATACCAACGAATCGGTTCGTGCTCTGCAACAGGGCTGGGATCGCGAGCCGCGGCGCATGGCAAGTCTCTGAGGAATGAACCGTCGGCGGAACGCTCGGACGGCATTGCTCGGCTGACGAGTCTTCGCGGACCTCCGTGATTACACGAGCTTGGACATCAGCGACATCAGCCGGCTCGGTCGGCGTTGTCGCCTCGAATCCGGCTCGCCATGACCCACTCGTGGACGCCCGTGACGTCCACATCCGGAAGACCGAGCTCCACGAGCTCCAACGTCTCCTCGAGCAGCGCCTGGAGAACGGCGACCGACTCCTGCGGAGGCAGGAGGTAGACCGACGCCAGCCGGTCCGCGAGATCCATCGGCGCGATCTCCATCTCCGCGATCAGGCGACGCATCCACTTGTGGCCGGGATGCGCCAGGTAAAGGCGGTTCAGCCCGTGCAGCGCGCCGAGCATGGCGCGGACCGCGCGACCGATAGTGTCGTAGAGGAGCACCAGGTCGCCGCGCTCGGCGAGCATGGCAGCCGACCCCCAGGTGACTTGATGCCGAAGGTGGAGCTGCACCATCGCGCGGCGCAGGCCGTCGGGATACGCAGCGGCTCGCGCACGCCAGCGATCGACGAGGACTTCACCATGAAGCGCGATTCCGTGCTGAATCGCTGCGATGCGGATCTGCGGCAGGTCGGCCGTGCTCCAGCCGTCGACGACCTCGGCAAGGTAGCGCTCCATCGTGTCGACCAAGAACATGCTGGTTCCCACGTGGATGGCGTCGATGATGAATTCCTCGGCCCACTCCTCTTCCTCGGCGGGGTCGAGTCGGCCGATGAGTGTGCCGCGGACGGCCTGGATGGGCGCCAACCGCTCGGCATCGCTAGGCGACGCCGACCAATAGACGTCGATCTCGAGGTCGGAGTACCGATCCGCCTCGCCGCGCCCGACCGATCCTGCAACCAGCACCCCCTTAACGTGCGGGTTGCTCGCGTAGGCGCCTGCGAGCGGGCGGCCGATGGTCAGGCGTCGCGCGGTCTCGGGATCCTTCCACGTTGCCGCGGCGCGTCCGGGGCTGCGAGTCACGCATCGGACCCTGGAGCCGGTACGGCTGCCCGCCGTCGGCGCAGGCGCCTCACACCGGGCATGCGGCCCTGAACGGCGTCACGCACTGGGCGCAGAAGCGTCGCCGTGACGCGTTCTCGGCTCCGCAGCTCGGGCACTCCACCCGTGCACCCCTCGGCTCGGTCCGTCGAGCGTAGCCCATGGGGCAGCCCATGACCAGATGCTGGGTCCTGCCTCAGTCGCTAGAGGCAACGTGCCATGTGGACACGCATCGACCAGGAAGACGGGTGCGGTTTGCGCCGCTGGCCCAGATCGACCACAGGCCGGTCATTCTCCACAGGAGGGCTATCCACTTCGCTCCACCGGCGGCCAAGTCCGCGTCCCCGCTTTTGGCTACATAGCAATGGGATTACTGCAACGCGTCAGGAAAGGCCATTCTCTGGCTCCGAGTCATAGACTTCCCTAGATTCAGACCGGCCAAGTCCGCGCCGTTTGTCGCGCACCAGTCACCACGTTGCTGACGCGAAAAACCAGGGTGGAGCGAAGTGGATAGCCCACCTCTTAAGACTGAATCGTAGGCCGAACGGCTGGCGATCAGCGCTCCGCCGACGCCTCAGTCTCCCGAGAATGACCCGTGGGTGGAGCGTCCCACGTCCGCCGTTCGGCCGACGGTTCAGTCCCCAGGGAATAACCGCGCCGGCCGGCCCCGGCCTGATCACTCGCCGCACCGGCCCCCGCGGGGGCCGCTGAAGGCACCTCGGAGTAGAATGCGAGGTCGTAAACCGGTGCGCGAAGCGCCGCGCGTCGGTCTGTCCCGAGCAAGAGAACCTGAATGACCACGATTGAACGATCGACCTGGGCCACGAAGGCCGGGCTGGCCCGGATGCTGGCGGGCGGCGTGATCATGGATGTCGTCACTGCCGACCAGGCGAAGATCGCCGAGGAGGCGGGCGCCGTTGCGGTGATGGCCCTCGAGCGCGTGCCGTCCGACATCCGCAAGTTCGGCGGCGTGGCGCGCATGAGCGATCCCAAGCTGATCAGCGAGATCAAGGACGCGGTCAGCATCCCGGTCATGGCCAAGTGCCGCATCGGCCACTTCGCCGAGGCCCAGATCCTCGAGGCGCTCGAGGTCGACTACATCGACGAATCCGAGGTCCTCACCCCGGCCGACGAGGAGCACCACATCGACAAGCACGCCTTCAAGGTGCCGTTCGTGTGCGGCTGCCGCGATCTCGGCGAGGCTCTGCGCCGCATCGGCGAGGGGGCGGCCATGATCCGCACCAAGGGCGAGGCCGGCACCGGCGACATCGTCGAGGCGGTGCGCCACATGCGCGCGGTGCAGAAGGGGATCCGCCAGTTGCAGTCGATGCGCGGCGACGAGCTGTTCGCGGCCGCCAAGGAGCTGCGCGCGCCGTACGAGGTGGTGAAGCAGACCGCCGACCTCGGCGAGCTGCCGGTCCCGAACTTCAGCGCCGGCGGCGTCGCGACCCCGGCGGACGCGTCGCTCATGCGCCAGCTCGGCGCCGAGGCCGTGTTCGTCGGCTCCGGGATCTTCAAGAGCGAGAACCCCGAGCGCTACGCCGCCGCGATCGTCAAGGCCGCGACCCACTACGACAACCCGGAGATCCTGGCCGAGGTGAGCGCCGGCCTCGGTGAGCCGATGCGCGGGACATCGCTCGGCGAGATCCCGCCGGAGGAGCGGCTCGCCATCCGCGGCTGGTAGCGGCGCGAAATCCGTGGACCCGCAGCCACGTGCCCGGATCGGGGTGCTCGCCCTGCAGGGCGCCGTGCGCCAGCATACCGATGCCATCCGGGCGGTCGACGCCGAGCCGGTCGAGGTGCGCCTGCCGCGCGACCTGGTCGACCTCGACGCGCTGATTCTGCCCGGCGGCGAGTCGACCACCATGCGCAAGCTGATCGACGCCTACGGCCTGCGCGAGCCGATCGCTGCTCTCGCCCGCGCGGGCGCTCCCCTGCTGGGCACCTGCGCCGGGATGATCCTGCTCGCCGACCGTATCTC
>JBOGTC010000144.1:0-30394 GCA_050692055.1 Candidatus Limnocylindria bacterium
CTAGTGTGCCCCGCCGGAATGGTCTTGCGGCTTGCGGACCGCCTTGGCCAGGATCTCGTCGGCGGTCTTGACCCATGCGAAGGGCGTTGCCGACGCGTTCCACTCGCGGGTGAAGCGCTCGATGGCCGCCGACAGGGCGCGGACGCTGGCGAAGCTGCCGCGCCGGATGGCCTGGCGGGTCAAGATGCCGAACCAGGTCTCGACCTGGTTCATCCACGATGCCGAGGTCGGGGTGAAGTGGAAGGTGACGCGCTTGTGGCGCTTCAGCCAGCGCTGCACGGCCCGCGTCTTGTGGGTACTGACGTTGTCGAGCACCAGGTGCAGCTCTCCGTCGGGATAGGCGCGCGCCACCAGGCGCAGGAAGGCCAAGAAGTCGGCGGCGGTGTGGCGCGAGCGGGTGGTGTGGGTCACAGTGCCGGTGGCCACCTCGAGCGCGGCGAACAGGCTGGTCGTGCCGTTGCGCTTGTAATCGTGGGTGTGGCGCTCGACCTGGCCCGGACGCAGCGGCAGCATGGGCTGGGTGTGGTCGAGGGCCTGGATCTGGGTCTTCTCGTCGACGCTGAGCACGATGGCCCGCTCGGGCGGCGCCAGGTACAGCCCGACGATGTCGGTGACCTTGGCCACCAGGGCCGGGTCGGAGCTGTACTTGAAGGTCTCGACCCGGTGCGGGGCCAGGCGCGCCTCGCGCCACACGCGGCCGACGGTCGAGGCGCTGACGCCGACCTCCTGCGCCAGCCGCGCCCGGCTCCAATGGGTGGCGCCCGGCGGTGGGGTCAGCGTCGCGCTCAGGATGCGCTCGCGCACCGTGCGGTCATGGGTGCGTGGCCGGCCGGGGTGCGGCGCGTCGTCGAGGCCAGCCAGACCGGCCTCCTTGAAGCGCCGCCGCCACAGCAGCACGGTCGGGATCGAGACGCCCACCTCGGCGGCGATCTCGACGTTGGCCTTGCCGGCCGCCGCGCCCAGCACGATGCGGGCGCGCTGCACCGTGCGCTGCTGGGTGGTGCCGGCTCGGGTCATGGCGCGCAGCGCTTCAGCTTCGGTCTCGGTAACCGCCAATGGAGGGGCAGGATGAGCAGCCATGCTTGGCAGCATAGCCTAAGCGACCTTATGCATGAAGCCCATTACGGCGCGAGACACTAGGTGAAGAGGCGCACTGCCGCTCCACGATGACTTCGCACATGGGGATCGCCGAAGATGGCCACCGCGTGGTCCCAGGTCCAGGGGTGATCGTAGGCGAGCGGATCGGCGCATGTGCCGGCCTCGTGGAAGGCGGGCTAGGTGGCTGGCCTGCGCCTGCAGGTTGAGGCCAAGCTTTGATGTCTGGCTACCTCTTGAGGTGCTGGCGAAGAGTGGCAGACTGGAAGCCAGGGCCGCGGTAGCACCATTGTGGGCAAAGGGATGCATGAGGCAGCGCGAGGCTCAATAGGAGGTGGGTGGGATGCGGGTCGTGGTGACCGGAGGAAGTGGAAAGGGGGGCCGATGGGTCGTCCGCGAGCTGCGCGAGCACGGGCACGGCGTGCTCAACGTTGACCTCGTCCATGATGGCAGTCCGCACGGACAATGCGTCCTCGCGGACCTTACCGATCTCGGCCAATGTCACGAGCTGGTCGCCAGCGCCGATGCCGTCATCCACTTCGCCGCAATCCCCGCCCCCGAGATGCGGCCCGAAGGGGAGACCTTCCGCAACAACGCCATCTCGACCTACAACGTCTTCGCCGCTGCGACCGATCACGGTGTGAGCCGGGTGGTCTGGGCATCGAGTGAGACGGCCTTCGGGCTGCCCTTCGATCAGCCCCCCGCGTTCGCGCCGATCGACGAGACCCATCCGTCGCGGCCGGAGTCCTCGTACGCCCTCTCGAAGCTGGTCGGCGAGACACTGGCCGAGCAGTTCGCGCGGCGCACCGGCGTTCCGTTCCTGGGTCTACGGATCTCGAACATCATGGAGCCGCATGACTACACTCGCTTCCCGTCGTGGCAGGACGATCCACAGATCCGACGCTGGAACCTGTGGAGCTACGTCGACGCCCGCGACGTGGCACGGGCGGTCCGCCTGGGCCTCGAGGCGGACCTTGACGGCGCGGAGATCGTCATCGTGGCGGCGGCGGACAGCTGCATGCGACGGGACAGCGCCGACCTAATGGCAGAGGTCTATCCGGGCGTGCCGCTGCGGCGCACGATCTCCGAACGAGAGACGCTGCTCTCGATCGAACGTGCATACGAGCTCCTCGGCTACGAGCCACGGCACAGCTGGCTGGATGCGACCTAGAGCAGCGCCTTCAGGGCGCCGCGAGTCGCCGAGTTCCTCCTGCGGCGTGGCCGCGACGAGGGCGAACGCTGGCTCGAGAAGGCACGCACCATCGTGTCGAACCTCGGTGAGCGGAGCCCAGTGCTGGCGGATCTCGATCGGCGGGCGGCCGCCGCGCGTCGGGAGGCCGTATCCGACAGCTGATCTTCGCGCCGATTTGGTGGATAACCAAGTAGACGCCGGCTAACGGCGAGGAGCAAACTCGAAGGCCCCAGCGGTCGCGCGAGGCGAACCCAGGCGGGCAGGCTCCCACCGAGTCTGTCGACCCTCCGGGGGGCGCGTGCCCGCGATCTGCCTAGCCGATGCGATCGGTATCGCCCGAGAGGAGGTGAGCGGACCATCACGAAGAGGGCATTCGTCTGACATGCATCTGGGAGCTGCTTTGAAAGGAGCCGATGATGGCGATGACGATGGCCCCGACCCGGTCACGGGCCGAGGTCGAGTCTGACATTCGCGAGACGTTCGGCCTCGTGCCGAGCTTCTTCAGCCGCATTCCGGACCAGTTCCTGGCTCCCGAATGGGAGTTGATGAAGAACCTGGAGTTCGGCGAGACGCGCATCCCGAACAAGTACAAGGAGCTCATCGGCGTCGGGGTGCATAGCGAGACCAAATGCCGCTACTGCACGCTCTTCCACCAGGAGGCGGCGAAGCTGTTCGGGGCGACCGATGAGGAGATCCAAGAGGCGGTCCATTTCGCCAAGTACACCGCCGGGTGGAGCGTCTACCTCAACGGGATCCGAGAGGACTACGACGTGTTCGTCGAGGAGCTGAAGCAGATTGGCGCCTACCTGAGCTCGAAGCACTAGGTGTGGCCGGTCTTGAAACTGGAGAGGGTTCAGCCGACGATCTACCGGCTGACGCTTCATGCCTACGAGGCGGCGGCGCTGATCGCCGCCGCCCGTTGGGTGGCAGAGGGATCGCAGGGCTCCTTGCCAGCCGACGCGGTGGACCAGCTGCGTCAGGCGCTGGCCAGCTACGATCGAGCGTTAGTGAACGCCGACCAGGACGCCCGCTCATCTGCGCAATCGCCGCAATCGCCCGATTCTGACGGGGCGGGTTCAGCCGCACGAGAACCCTAGCAAGTCAGCACGTCGAGCAGGGGCGAGGGTGGCACGAACCCGGAGGATCGCCCGGGCCACGGATCCGCCATATCGATGGCTGTTCGATCGAGAGCGGTACACTCCTCGACCTGAATCAGGACATGTCTCGCATGTGATACAGTGCATTGATGTCTGAGGTCACCATCCGCGAATTGCGGAACCATGGCGGGGAGGTCGTCGACCGCGTCGCGGCGGGCGAGCGCGTGATCGTGACCCGCAGCGGGAAGCCGGTCGCCGAGCTGCGCCCCCTGCGCGCGAGGCTCACCACAGCATCGGTCCTGCTGCGGCGGTGGCGGCGCCTGCCGCCCATCGACGTTGCGGCACTGCGTGCTGACCTCGACTCCGTGGTCGACCCGGGCCTGTGACCGTGGCCGGAGCTGGACTGCTGGATACCAGCACGCTGATCCTGCTGCCCCGTCTGCGCGACCCATCGATCCTGCCCGAGCGACCGCTGATCTCGGCGGTCACGCTGGCGGAGCTCTCGGTCGGTCCGCTCGTGGCCGCCAGCGAGACGGAGCGCGCCGCGCGGCTCGCTCACCTCCAGCAGGCGGAGGCCGACTTCGATCCACTCCCGTTCGACGCCGATGCGGCGCGCGCCTTCGGCCAGGTCGCGGCCTCACTCCGACGATCCGGCCGCAAGGCATCCGCCCGCGCCTACGACGCGATGATCGCGGCCATCGCCGTCGCGAGCGGAGTGCCGCTCTACACCTGCAACCCCGTCGACTTCGAAGGCGTCGATGGCCTCACCGTGATCGCGATCCCCCATCCCGATCGCCACCCAGGGTAAAACGGATGCGGCGCCGACCGAGTTCCTGGCGGCATGGCCCGGGACGCCGACCGTATGGGCCGAGGTGGCCGCCGCGTGCCGACCTCACAAGGCGTCCGAGGCCGATGCGCAGCACTCTACGGTGGATCGCCATGCGGCGGCGGCCATCGGGGCTTCAGATCGAGCGCCGCCTGGTGCCGTCGGAGCCGCACAGGAGGAGCCTGGACACGACGAGCCCGGCGATACGGCAGCGCGCGGCGAGGGTTCCGGCATGGATCGGTCCGGCCCTTTCCTTCGTGTGGCCGGGTTTGGGCCAGCTGGCATTCGGCGCACGCCGGCGAGGTGTGCTCTTCGCAGCCATCCAGCTCGTCGTCCTGCTCGTGGCGCTGGTGGCATGGATCGCCGGGTCGATGGCCCTAATCGGGTGGCTCGTGAACCCGCAGGTCCTTGCGGGCCTCCTCGCACTCAACGGCGTGCTCCTGCTGGCTCGTCTGTTCTCGATCGCGGACACCTACCGAATCCGGGCGCGCGTGGTCGCCAGGCGTTCGTCTGCGGCGACCCTCGCCATCGTCGGCCTCTTGTTGGGCGTGTCGGTGCTCGGCCACGGCGCGGCCGCCTACGTCGGGTGGACCGCCTACGACACCCTCACGACTGTCTTCTCGCCCACCGGGCCGCGTGGCGCGGCCTTCCAAGGCATGCCCTCGTCATCAGCTTCCTCGCTGAGCGGTGGCGTGGTCGCGCTCGACAGGCCGTCGCCACGCATCACGCCGTCGGGTCTCCGGACCCCCCGGGCGATTCCCACGGCGACGCCGTCGGCCACGCTCACCCCCTCGCCGACGCCCTCGCCAACCCCGGAGCCGACGCCCGAATCGACCCCGGTGCCGAACTGGGCCGCCGACGGCCGACTGAACGTGCTCCTCGTCGGCTCCGATGCCGGGCCGGGCCGCTGGAAGCTGCGAACGGACGCCATGATCCTCGTCACCATCGAGGTCGAGACCGGGCGCGCGGCTTTCTTCGGGATCCCGCGCAACATGCTGAACGTGCCGCTCCCGCCGCCGATGGACGCCATCTATCCGAACGGCTTCCCCGAGATGATCAACGCGCTCTGGGTCCACGCCGATGCGCATCCCGAGCACTACCCCGGCGGCGAGACGCGGGCCTTCGACGCCGTGCAGGGAGCGGTGGGAGCGCTCGCCGGCGTCGAGGTCGACGGGATGGCCGTGGTCGACCTCAACGGTTTCGTGCGGCTGGTCGACGCGCTCGGTGGGCTCGACATCAGCGTGCCCGAGCCGCTCTACGACTCGTGGTACCCGAACCCCGACAACAGCGGCACCGTCGAGCTCTGGATACCCGCCGGCCCGCAGCATATGGACGGCTGGCACGCGCTGGCCTACGCCCGGAGTCGCCACCAGGACTCGGACTACGGCCGCATGGCGCGACAACAGACGGTGCTGGCCGCGCTGCGGCACAAGCTCTCGTGCGACCTGCTGGCGCGGCTGCCGGAGGTGCTCGGAGTAGTTCGCGACAACGTCTGGACCAACCTGCCGCTCGACGAGCTGCCGAGCCTCCTCGACGTGGCGAGGCGCATCGATGCGGACGCCATCCAGCGCTTCACCCTCACCCCGCCCGAGTACCCCACCGCGCTCGACGCGGCCGCGATCGAGCGGATCCGCGCGACCGTGCGGGACGTGTTTGCCGCGGCGCCGCCGATCGAGGGCTCGCCCGACCCGGCACCCGCCTGCTGATGTGACACTGCGCTTCGAGTCGGCGCCGTCCTCCTTTGGTGCCCTGCTCGTCTGGCGTCTGCATTCCACGAGCCGGGGGCGTGCTGAGGTTCGTGAGCTCCGCGGTCACGAGGGCACCCGTTCAGCGGACGGCGACCGGGACCTCCTGCACCAGGTTGTTTCCAAGGCCCTGCAGGTTCCAGGGCTGGTCTGCGGGCTGCGTGTTGCCGTCGGCGTCGGTCGCGCGGCAGGAAAGGACGTGATCTCCGGTGGCGGCCTGCCAGTCGAAGGACCAGCCGCGCCACGCGAACTCGCCAAGCGGCTCGTCGAGCTGGGCCTCGTGCCACATGCCGTCCACGCCCACGTCAACGCGGACGACCGGTGCGCTGCCGCACCAGGCACGGCCGCGCAGCACGATTCGACCAGCCTCGACGAGACGGCTGCGGGTGAAGAAATCAGGGATGCCCGGCGGGATCATGAGCGCGCGCACTCGGATGCGGCGGACCGGCTGCCCTGGATCATCCTCGGCCTGCTGGTAGCGGTACGCCTCGGCCTGCTGGTAGCCGCGAAACGGCTCGCTGACGGCCTCGATGGCGTTGAGCCACTTCACGCTCGTCATGCCGTACCAGCCGGGCACCAGCAGCCGCAGCGGAAAGCCGTGCTGTGGCTCGAGCGGGCGGCCGTTCATCTCGTAGGCGAGCAGCACCTCCGGCCGCATCGCCTCGGCGACGCTGAGGCTGCGCTGGTAATCCTGCTCGATGTCGCCCTGCACGCCACGGTCGGCGCCGGTGAACACGATCTCGACAGCGCCCGGCTCGATCCCCGCCTCGTCGAGGACGCCCGCCAGCGAGGTGCCGGTCCATGACGCGGTGCCGATGGCCTCGGTCAACCATGGCTGACTCAGCGGTCGCGGCTCGAGGCGGGCGCGCCCGTTGCCGGCGCATTCCATCGTGACCGGCATCGTCCGCGCCGCACGAGACCGGACATCGTCCAGGTCCAGCTCCAGGGGCGTTCGCACCCGGCCGCCGATGCGCAGCCGCCACGTCTCGGCGTCGACCGCGGGGACGTCGAAGTGGACGAGCAGGTAGTGCATCCCCACCGGCGTGAGGTCATAGCGCATGCCCTCGAGCGGCATCCCGCGGTTACGCGTGGCGAGCTGCAGCTCCTCGAGCGTGATGCCCTGTCCCGGTGCGGCCAGCTCCGTCATCGCTCAGGGAAGTATATACGTATATACGGTCATCTTGCGACCTAAGGAGTGCCTGGTGGCTCGGCTCCGAAGAAGAGGTCAAGCCATTGCTCCAGCATCGGCTTCGGGCGGTCTTCCGGTGAGAGGAGGGATGCAGGCAGCGGCTCCTCGGCGCCGGGCGGGATGATGAGCACCCGCTCTCCCTCCGCGCCGAGGTTCGTCAACCGGCGGGCCTCCGCGCCGATGAAGGCCTCACTCTGCAGGTAGGCCAGCTCCTGGCGCAGCTCCAGGTTCTCGGCCTCGATGGCCTCGATCTGCTGCTGAATCGCCGCGGCACGCTGGTTGATCTCCCAGTTCGCGTACACCTGCCTGCCGAACTGCACCGCCAGGAACGCGCCGAGGATCAGCACCACCGCCATCCAGGCCAGCCCGCCACGCGTGGCGGGCAGCCGCAGGCGCGAGGGGCGCGCGGAGGGCCGAGGAGCCTGCGCGGGCAGGTCGATGCCGGTCATCGGTCCCGAGTCTACCCGACGAGGTCCACCGCGCAGGGTCGACGTGTTGCGGCGACGCCCGCATCCGACGCCGCCAGCGCGACAGGCGAGCTGTCGCAGTTGCCATCGACGATTCGAACGCCTGTGCTACGTTGAAGCGAACAACTGTTCGGTTTAGTCAAGCGCCAACCGGAGGGACCGATGCTGACCGCCCGCCCCACCTCGAGCGACGAGGCGATCGCCGGCCTCCTGGCCGATCCGGCGCTGCAGCCGATGGTCGCCGCGCATCGCGTCCTCGAGCCGCTGCCGCCGCGCCACGCTCCCTGGCCGGATGGCATCGACCCCGGGCTGGTTACGGCGCTGCGCGAGCGCGGTATCGAGGCGCCGTACACGCACCAGGCGGCCGCGTTCGCGGCGGCGAGCGCGGGGCGCAACGTCGTGGTCGTCACGCCCACCGCATCGGGCAAGACGCTGTGCTACAACCTGCCGGTTCTCGACGCGGTGGCGCACGACGAGACGGCGCGCGCCCTCTACCTGTTCCCCACCAAGGCGCTGGCGGCGGACCAGCTGGTGGAGCTGCGCGCGCTGGCGGAGCTGGCCGGCATCGGTCTCAAGAGCCACACCTACGACGGCGACACACCGGCGAACGTGCGCTCCGTGGTACGTGCCGCAGGGCAGGTCGTGATCAGCAACCCGGACATGCTGCACGCCGCGATCCTTCCGCACCACACGAAGTGGTTCAAGCTGTTCGAGAACCTGCGCTACGTCGTCATCGACGAGCTGCACACCTACCGCGGCCTGTTCGGCAGCCACGTGGCAAACGTCATCCGCCGCCTGCGCCGCATCTGCCGCCACTACGGCGCTGATCCGGTCTTCATCTGCGCCAGCGCCACCATCGCCAATCCGCGCGACCTCGCGGAGCGGGTCCTCGAGGCGCCGGTGACCCTGATCGACGACAACGGCGCGCCGCGCGGCCGCAAGCATGTGCTGATCGTCAACCCGCCGGTCGTCAACCCGCAGCTCGGGATCCGGGCCAGCTCGCTGCTCACCGGCCAGCGCCTGGCAGAGCGGCTCATCCGCGACAGCGTGCAGACCATCGCCTTCGCCCGCTCACGCACCGCAGTCGAGATCCTCACCACCTACCTGCGCGAGGCGCTGCCGGCTCCGCCCGGCCATCCCTCACCCATCCACGGCTACCGCGGCGGCTACCTGCCCAACGAGCGTCGCGCGATCGAGGCCGGCCTGCGCGACGGTCGCATTCGCGGCGTGGTGGCCACCAACGCGTTGGAGCTCGGCATCGATATCGGCGGCCTCGATGCCGCCATCAGCGTCGGCTATCCGGGCACCATCGCCTCCACCTGGCAGCAGATGGGCCGCTCCGGACGCCGCGCCGGGACCAGCCTGTCAATCATGGTCGCGAGCAGCGCGCCCATCGACCAGTTCCTGGCCGCGCACCCCGAGTACTTCTTCGACCGATCGCCGGAGCACGGTCTCGTCAACCCCGACAACCTGCACCTGCTGCTCAATCACCTCAAGGCATCGGCCTTCGAGCTGCCGGTGCCGTCAGCCGAGCGGTTCGGCCTCGACGAGACGCCCACGCTGCTCGATGTCCTGGAGGAGGACGGATTCCTGCGCCGGGCGGGAGACGATCGGTACTACTGGAGCCAGGAGAACTTTCCGGCATCGGCCTTCAGCCTGCGGTCGGCGGCGCAGGAGAACGTCGTCATCATCGACACCACCGGGGATCGCCACCGGGTCATCGGCGAGGTCGACCTGTTCGCCGCGCCCATGCTCGTCCACGAGCAGGCGATCTACATCCACGCCGGGGCCCAGTTTCACGTCGACCGACTCGACTGGGACGAGCGCAAGGCCTACGTCCGCGCCGTCGACGTCGACTACTACACCGATGCCGACCTGGGCGTGACCCTCAAGGTGCTCGACGCCTTCGACGAGGTCACCTCCCCAGGGACCGATGCCGATGGCGCGCTGCGCGCGCACGGCGAGGTGATGGTCGCCTGGCACGCCACCCTGTTCAAGAAGATCAAGTTCCACACCCACGAGAACGTCGGCTGGGGACCGATCAACCTGCCCGAGCAGCAGATGCACACGACCGCCGCGTGGATCGTTCCGCCACGGGCCGTCGTGGACCGATACGATCGCGAGACGCTGGATGGAGCGCTCATCGGCCTGGCGCGTGTCGCGCGATCGGCCTCGGCGCTGCTCCTGATGTGCGACGCCCGCGACCTCGGCGTCCTGGCCCAGGCCCAGGCGCCGCACACGCTGCGGCCCACGCTGTTCGTCTACGACGCGGTCCCCGGCGGCGTCGGCCTCGCCGAACGGCTCCACCAGCTCAATGCCGAGTTCGTTGCAGCCTGCGTCCGGCTGGTGACCGACTGTCCGTGTCCGGATGGCTGTCCCTCGTGCGTCGGTCCCGCCACCGAGGTCGGCGATCGGGGCAAGGCCGCCTGCCGGGAGCTGCTCGCCGCCCTGACCAGTGCGAACGCTCGCTGACCGCCTTTCCGCAGTCCGCGTCCAGGGCGCGGCGGCTTCCCCGATCCCACGCCACGACGACCGGATCGACGTGCTGGCCCGCTGGTTCGACGCGCGCCTCACCACGGAGCCGGATGGCGTCGCGCTACTCGTTGAGCGCCGGATCGTGCTGGCCGACGAGGTGGTCGACCGGCTGCACGGCCTGGCCGCGGCGACGTACTTCGACACCGAGACGACCGGCCTGTCGACGGGCGCGGGAACGGTCATCTTCATGGCCGGGCTGGCCCGGCTCGACGACGGCGAGCTCGTCGTGCGGCAGTACCTGCTGCCCGACTATCCGCACGAGCGTGCGCTCCTGCGCGGTGTCACCGCCGAGCTCGCCTCGGCCCCGCGGATGGTGACCTACAACGGTCGTTCCTTCGACCTGCCGATGCTGGCCTCGCGACTCGTCGTGCATGGGCTGTTCCGTGACCAGGCGACGCTGCCCGAGGCCCACGACGACCTGCTGCCGATCGCCCGGCGCCTGTGGCGGCGTCCCCTGGGCGGCGCGCGGCTGGGGCAGGTCGAGTCGGGCGTGCTGGGCGTTCGCCGGAGCTCCGACTGCGCGGGGAGCGAGGTGCCGGACCTATACTTCCGCTACCTCCGCGGCGGTTCGCCTGACCTGCTGGCCCAGGTTCTGGATCACAACCTGCAGGACGTGGTCAGCCTAGCGCTGCTGGAGGCGGAGCTGTGCCGCCTCCGCAGCGGCGGCTGGCGCGGCGCCCGGGTCCTCGATCCACGTGGCATGGCGCTCGACCTGCTGCGCGCCGGCGCAGTGGAGGACGCGCTGGAGCTGGTCGAAACCGCGCAGGCTGTCAGCGACGACCCGGCGGAAGCGAACGCCATGCGACGGGTCGCCTCGCGGCTGCTCATCGCGCTCGGTCAGATCGACCGCGCGGAGCAGCTCTGGACGCTCGGGACACGTCGTGCATCGGTCGATGCGGCGTCCGCCTGGATCGAGGTCGCACGGATCAGGGAGCGTCACCGCGCCGACCTCGCCGGCGCCCTCGAAGCAGCCGCCGCGGCCTCGCGCGTGCTCGATCTCGCCTTTGCGCTTGGACGGGGCGGCAGCCTCGCCGCGGTGGGGCGCACCCGGCTGCAGGTCGAGGGCCGCCTTCGGCGCCTGAGACGCTGGGTGGCGGCGGCTGAGCGGCGGGCTGCCCGCGAGGCACGCCGCATCGCGTAGGCTGGCATCCGTGGACGACGACCAGGGCGACCGGATCATCGCGGCCCAGATCGAGTACTACCGTGCCCGTGCTCCGGAGTACGACGAGACCTTCCGCGGCGCCCACGATCGCTCGCTCGTCGCGGCCCTCGACGCGTTCGCGCCGCGCGGCGACGTGCTCGAGCTGGCATGCGGCACCGGTGCATGGACCGAGTCGCTGGTGCGCCACCCGGTCGACTCGGTCCTGGCCGTTGACGCTTCACCGGAGATGCTCGAGTTCCATGCGCGGCGGATTCGAGATCCGCGCGTCACCCGCGTCGTGGCGGACCTCTTCGGCTGGGTCCCGCCGCGCCGGTTCGACGTGGTGACCTTCGCCTTCTGGATCTCGCACGTGCCACCGGCCCGGCTCGCCTCGTTCTGGGGCACCGTCGCTGAAGCGCTGGCCGATGGTGGCCGCGTGCTGTTCGTCGACCAGGACACGCGCGGCGCCGGTTGGGAGGACCCGAGCCATGATCCCGACTACCCCACGGTCCAGCGCCCGCTGCTCGACGGTCGGCGGCACACCGCCATCAAGGTCTATCACGATCCGGCCGACCTTCAGGCGCGGCTCGAAGCGCTGGGCTGGGATGCCCGCGTGAAGCCGGCCGGTGACGGCTACCTCATCGGCGCGGCGAGGCGCCGGTAGCGCAGGGTCTTGAATCAGCGCTCCGGCGGGCAGGCTCTTGCCCGTGGGAGCGGTGTCAGCCGGTCCGTGCTGCGAACCAGGGACCGGCCGTGACCAGCGCCCAGATCGTAAAGGCGTAAGCGATGACAATCGCCAGCGAGATGATGATCCCACCGCCGGCGTCGCCGCCGCCGAACAGCCCGGCCAGGCTGAAGAGGCCGCCGATCGCCGCCAGCACGATGCCAAGGATCCTTGCCCAGCTCTTGCCCGAGAAAACGTTGATGCCGGCGACGACCTCGGCGATGCCCCACGCGAGGAGGATGACAGCGACGACCCCGAGGATCCCGGCGATCGCGCCACCCACGGCGCCAGCTTCGGGCGATCCCGCCGCCGCGCCGCTGATGGCGCCGCCAACCACGCTCCCGAAGAGGAAGGCCAGCAGCCCGAAGAGGATGCTGAGGCCGCCGAGCACGATGAGGATGACGCCCGCCGCGGTGACGGCCCCGGGCCGCGCCGTGGGGACGAGGGGCGGCGGAGCAGGCGGCAGCGACGTGCTGTCGGGCGGGGGTGGTGAAGGCGCGGTGGTCATCTCGCGGGTCCTCCGTATTCCGACGGGCCGTACCTCATCGGCCCGGCGAGGAGAGTCTATCTCTCACCATGCCGGGCGGGCCGCCGCCTGGCGCGCGGCGAGCAGCTCGGCGACGACGCCGCTCGCCAGCTCGGCGGCCGTGCGCAGCCGTTGGCCACCTCCCAGCGACACCAGCAGCAGAGCCGCGAACGCGTCCCCGGCTCCGACGTTCTCCGCCGCCTCCACCACGGCAGGCGCCGGCTGACGCCACCGAGCGCCATTGCCCTCATCGAGCCAGGCGCCGTCAGGGCCCGCCGTCACGACGAGCATCGGCCCGGAACCAATCCAGGCTCTCAGGGCCGCGAGTGCCATCTCCGCATCCGATGCATCGGCCAGGAGATCCTCTGCCGAAGCCACGAGCACGTCGAGCGTGCCGACCTCGGTGCGCAGCACAGCGTCCAGCGAGGCCAGGGTGACCGGCTCGACCACGGCCCGCTCCTCCAGGGACCTGAGCCAGCCCTGAAGTCCCGCGCCGACCACCGCGCCCGCCGTTTCTGTGCGCAGCCGCGCGACCGTCGAGGGATCGACCTCGCCCAACACCGGCGCCACCAGGACGGCGCGTGGCTCCACCGGCAGCGTCCGCGGCAGAGAGATCGCTGGTCCGCGATGCAGAAGCCGCAGCCGACGACCTGCATCCGCCTCCTGGTGCTCGAAGGTGATGGAGTGGCCGGACTCGCTGCGCGCTGCCAGCCGCACGCGGGACCGCAACCGGCGCTTCAGGCCGGCCACCTCTCGCTCCTCCCCCGAGCTGGTGATGAGGGCAACCTCGTGACCGCGCATGGCCGCCGCCAGGCTGGCGTAGCGGGCCGCGCCGCCGGCGCGGCGGCTCGTGCCGAAGCGGTCGATGGTGAGGCCGCCCACGACGAGCAGGTCGACCGGCGGCCGTGACGTCAGCATCGGTCTATCATCGGTCCATGACCAAGCTCTTCTTCTACGAGCTCCACGAAGGCGCCACCGATCTCATGACCGATGCGCTGCTCGTCAGCGAAGCCGACCACGCTCCGGAGCGGTTCGCCGAGATGGTGAATGCCGCGCGCGGAGCGGTGATCGAGACGTTCGAGGAGGACACGCTGGTCGCGGCGATCGCGCGCGAGCTCGAGCGCAGCCATGGCTTCACGTACATCGGCGACGAGAAGCTGCATGCCTCGATGAGCGTCGGGATCGAGGAGAAGGACACGTACCTCGTCGAGCAGAGCGACGAGTACCGTTCCATCGTGGCCGAGATGGAGCGAGCCTGATCGAGGCGCTTCGCCGCGGGTCGCCGCGGCTGGCGCGCAGCCGCGTTGCCGCGTTGCCGCCGCGTTGCCCCCGCGAACGCCGCCACGTCGCCGCATTGCATGAGATGGAGGTAACGGGGAAGAAGACGGCGTTGAAGGCCTCAACTTCCCCGTACGTTGCATAGGGTGACGGCAGCGGGGAAGCAGTCCCTGATGTCGGCCTCTTCTTCCCCGATACCTTCATGTGGTGCAACGCCGCCGCGTTGCCGCCGCATCTCGCCGGCGGTTCCCCGCGACTCGCCGCCCGGCCCGCCGCTCAGCGACCCACGTTGAACAGGATCTGGAGCACGTCGCCGTCCCGCACGGCATAGGCCTTGCCCTCTTGTCGCAGCAGGCCGCGCCTGCGGGCCTCGGCCATCGATCCGCACTCCATCAGGTCCTCGTAGGGAACCACCTCGGCGCGGATGAAGCCTCGCGCCAGGTCGGAATGGATCGCGCCGGCCGCATCCACCGCCGAGGCACCGCGACGCAGCGTCCAGGCTCGGCACTCGTCCTCGCCGGCGGTGAAGAAGCTGAACAACCTCAGCAGCCCGTAGGTGAGGCGGATGACCCGGCCGCGGGACGGCTCGGCGATGCCGAGGTCGTCCATGAACAGGCGTGCGTCCTCCTCGGGCAGGTCGCCGATCTCCGCCTCGATCTTGCCGGCCAGCACCGCCACGTCCGACGCCGGCTGGGCGTAGCGCTCGCGACCTGCCGCCTCGAGGGCCGCGGCGTCCGGCAGCCGCGACTCGTCCACGTTGATCAGCACGAGGACCGGCTTTTGGGTCAGGAACCGATAGCCGCGCAGCAGCCGCTCGTCGTCCTCGCCCAGGTCGAGGGCCCGAATCGGCCTTCCCTCGGAGAGCGGCGTCAGGATGCGCTCGAGCACGTCCTGCTCGCGCGCCGCGAGATCGCGCTCGGACTGTGAACCGTGCCGGGCCTGCGTCTTCAGCTTCTCGAGCCGCTTCTCGATGACGGACAGGTCCGCCACGGTAAGCTCGAGATCGAGCTCATCGACGTCCCGCCACGGATCGGCCGGGGCTGCACTCGTGGGGTCGTCGAAGGCACGGGTGACGTGCAGCAGGGCATCGGCGTTGCGGATCTGGGCCAGCACGTCGGGCTGGATCGTGCCCTCGCGCGCCGCGCCGGCTGGGATCGCGACATCGGCGTAGGTGACGTCGGCATGGGTGGTCTTCTTCGGACTGAACAGCTCGGACAGGCGGTCGACGCGCTGGTCCGGCACCTTTACCACGGCCAGGTTGGGGGCCGCGCGCCCGCCAGAGAACCCACCCGTCTCGGCGTGCCCGCCGGTGAGCGCGTTGAAGACGGTGGTCTTGCCGCTGCCCGGGAGGCCGACGATGGTGACCTGCATCGGCCCTAGTAGCCCGCCTCGAGGTCGACGACGTTGTGCAGCGGCTCGCCGGCCCGGTAGCGGCGCAGGTTCTCGACGAACAGCTCGATGCTGCGCTCCGCCACGCGGTTCGACGCCCAGCTGGTGTGCGGCGTGATCACCACGTTCGGCGTGCGGTAGAGCGGCGAGTCGGGCGTCAGGGGCTCCTCGCTGAAGACGTCGAGCACCGCGCCCCCGATCCAGCCCGACTCCAGCGCGCGGCGCAGCGCGACCTCGTCGATGAGCCTGCCGCGCGCGACGTTGATGAGCCAGGCGTCCTCGCGCATCTCCTGGAACTGCTCGGCACCGATGAGGCCGGCGGTGGCATCGGTGAGCGGCGCGGCGACGACCACCACGTCGCTCTCGCGCAGCAGCTCTCCGAGCCGGTCCAGCCCCAGCAGCTCGACGTTCGGCGCCTCGGCCGTGCCGCGCTCGGGGTGGCGCCGCGTGGCGATGACGCGGCACTCGAACGGGGCCAGCAGCCGGGCGACGTCGGCGCCGATGCTGCCGAAGCCGACGATACCGACGGTCAGCTCCGCGAGCTCCTGGCCGCGCAGGGGCTGCCAGGTGCGCTCACGCTGCAGCTCGAGGAGCTGCGGCAGCCGGCGCGCGATGGCCAGGCACATCATCACCACGTACTCGGCGATCGGCCGGCTGAAGACGCCGCGCGCGTTCGTCACGATCAGGCCGCGGGCACGAACCGACGGCGTGGCGACTCGCTCGATCCCTGCCGAAACCGAGTGGATCCAGCGCAGGTTCGGCGAGCGGCTGACGACGTGGTCCAGGACCGCGGCGGGCACGCCGCCACGCAGGAGGACCTCCGCCTCTGCGAAGGCGGACTCGTCGGCGTCACCGTGGATCCGGCCGTCGGCCGCGATCCGTACGCAGCGCACGCCCTCGACCGACTCGATGCGCGCGGCCATGTCCCGGCGGAGCTGTGCGCCCAGCAGCGGGGTGGCAAGCACGACGAGTGGCGGCTCGCTCAGCGCGGGGACTCCTCGATGCGGCCGATCCAGGCGTCCGGATTGCGGATCTCGTCGAGCGTGGGCAGCATCTCGGGACCGATCCACACGCGGTTGAGGAACGCGCGGTCGCGTCGCTCGATGACCGCGTCGACGAATCGCTCGCCGGCCACGTACTGCTCCATCTTCAGGTCGAGCCCGGTGATGCGCATGATCGCTCGTTCGATCCCGCCCCGGCGCTCGCCGCGACGCTCGAAGCGCTCGTGCAGCTCGTCGAACCCGCGCAGCAGCCGGGCACCGGCCGCGTTCATGACGTGGTTCGAGTAGCCCTCGAGCAACGACATCAGCGCCTGGGTGCGTTGGAACGTCGCGAGCTGGCGCGGCGTCATGAGCCGCTCGATCCAGTGCCCGTGCCCGCCGCTCAGCGCGTCGCGCAGGCGCGCCAGCATGCCGCCGGAGTCGCTCGCCAGTTGCTCCACGGAGTCGGCGACGAGGCCGGCGAAGTGCGGGCGGAGCCAGGCGTGGGCCTCGAACTCGAAGGCGTGGGTCGCCTCGTGGAGCGCGATGAACGTGCGAAACCGATCGCGTGGCACTCGCAGCGCCGCGGCCGTGGCCACGATGTTCGGCTCGACGAAATGCAGGCGCCCGCGGGCCGGACCGGCAGCCAACAGGCTAATGTCGTACTGGCCCAGCACCTTGCGGCCGAGGAAGGCGAGCAGAAAGCCGAGCTGCTGGTTGCCCACCGAGCGGTTGACCAGCCGCGACAGTGCGCGGCCGGCGGTGTCGGGCCCCGGCTGCGCCTCGAGCATCACGCGCTCGACGCGGTCGAACAGCACGCGGAAGGTGGCGAGGTTGAGCTCGACCCACTCGAGCCGGTCGACCACCGCCGGCGTCTCGAGCGCGGCCGGCAGCTCGCTGCCGATCTCCTCGGCCACCACCGGCTCGATCCGCAGCAGGGTCTCGCGGTAAAACGCCTCCGCCCTGGCCCGGTCCGCGGCACGTATCGGCGTGCCGGCCTCACCCAGCCGGCGACGGGCGATCTCCCGGACCGCCTCCCAGTCGATGAGGCGCGTCCCGGCGCGGCGCATGATCTCGCGCGACGCCACGCTGGCGCCGAAGGCGAGCAGGCTGCCGACCAGGATGCCCGCCCCGAGGCGCGCGGTGTGACGTGCCATGCGTCTCAGTCTACGGCAGCGGGCGCGGTAGGCCGAAACGTCGCCGTTTCCACGTTGGGCAGCCGCTCCCCGAAGAGGCGGGCGGCGACATTGACAAACGCCGACACGTCGCCGGTCGTGGCCACGCGGTGCGAGACCGACGGGGCAGCGGCGGCGCGCGCCCCGAGGGCGTCGAGCAGGTCCTCCACCGCCAGCGCGGTGGTGAAGGCAGAGTCCACCACGCTGACGGAGGGCCCCACGATCCGCTCGATCGGCGAACGCAGCAGCGGGTAGTGCGTGCAGCCCAGCAGCAGGGTGTCGACGCGCGGCTCGTCAGCGAGCAGCGGCTCGAGGTAGCCGCGCAGGGTGGCATCTGTCTCGGGGCCGTGGGTCAGGCCGGCCTCGACCAGCGGGACGAGGTCGGGACACGCCTGCTGGATGACGTGCGCGCGGGGATCTGCCTCGGAGATGGCATCCCGGTAGGCGCCGGACTCGACCGTCCCGGCCGTCGCGATCACCCCCACGCAGCGGGTGCGCGTAGCCGCGGCGGCCGCCACTGCGCCGGGCCTCACGACGCCGATGACCGGCACGGCCGCTCGCTCGCGGACCGCTTCGAGCGCATGCGCCGTCGCGGTGTTGCAGGCCAGGACCAGCAGCTTCGGGTCCCGCTCCAGCAGCCAGTCGATCGACTCGAGCGTGAACCGTCGCACCTCGCCAGCGCTTCGCGGACCGTACGGGGCGCGCGCATTGTCCCCCAGGTAGAGGGTGGGCTCGTCCGGCAGCCGGCGATGCAGCTCGGAGAGGACCGTCAGCCCACCGACGCCGGAGTCGAAGACGCCGATCGAGCGGGGGTCGCCGCGGCGCGGCATGAGGCGGCTCAGCGGGGCGCGAGCGCCGGTCTGCGCTCCCGGAGCTGAGCGCTGAGCGCGCTGGCGATGCCGCGCACTCCTTGCGAGATCGGCGCGTCCGGGCTGGAGGTCACGAACGGGACCCCCTCGTTGTTGGCGGCCAGCACGAGCCGCCCATCGGAGACCACCTCGAAGTCAATGGGGCTGCCGAGCGCCTCCTCGACATCGGCCTTGACGAAGCCGCCGGTGGCATCGGCCCTGTTCAGGACCGTTGCCAGCTTGGTGGATGGGTAGCCGATGGCGTTGAAGGTCTCGGCCGACATTGCCAGCGCCCGAATCGCCATACCGTCGTAGGTCAGGACCTGCAGCACGATGTCGGCCGGATCGAGGAAGACGAGCACATCATCCGAGAGGGCCGCGCGCGTGTCGATGACCACGAACTCGTAGATCTGGCGCAGGAGGGAGATCACCTTCTCGATGTCGCGGGTGGTGACCATCTCGGCCATCTCGACCCGCGGCGGAGCGAGGAGGAGGTCGATCCCCGACGGATCGCGCCAGACCACGTCACCCAGGTCGGCATCGCGTATCCGGTCGGTGGGCAGGTTGACGATGCTCGGCGCCACCGCGGGCACGCGCAGCAGGCCGCGGAGGTCGCTGAACTGCAGCGAGCCGTCGATCAGGCACACACGGTGGTCCTGGCCGAGCGCCACGGCCAGGTTGTAGGCCAGGGTCGTGCGGCCCACGCCGCCCTTCGGCGAGAAGAGGGTCACGACCAGTGAGCGGGCGCGGGCCGATTCCGTTGCGCGCTTCTCGCTCACGGTGCGGATCATGGTCGTGAGATCGAAGCCGGAGAACGGCATCTTCAGCACGGCGTCGACGCCGCGCTCCGCGCTCTCGCGCACCGGGTTCTGCGGCACGGTCAGCATGATGATGCCCACCGGCGGCTCCGCGCTGCGAATCTGCTCCGCGACCTGCTGGCCGCTCACCCGGCCCTGCAGCAGCGCGTCGACGATGACCACGTCGGGCTTCATCTCGGCGACCGATGCGACCGCGCGGTCGCCGGCGGTGACCACGTCGAGCATCTTGATCTGCGTCTGCGCGTTGAGCAGCGAGCGCATATGGGACGCCACCTGCGGGACGTCCTCCACCACCAGGAGCCGGATCTGTTCGACTGCCATTCCTCACCCTCTGCGCGGGCCTGCTCTCGATCGCGCGTCAGCGTCGCGCGACGACGATGCACCGCTCGCTCTCGGCATCGAGCGCCTCGAGATCGTGCGAGCCGTAGGTCGTCTCGACCACGAGGTTCGCCTCGTCCACGAGCTGGAGCAGCCGTCCAGGAGAGGGATACCAGAGTCGGAAGCTGGCCGGAAGCCGCGCTATCGTACCATCGGGTCCGGCCACATCCACCAGCGTGGCGAACAGCACGCGAAGGCCCTCCGGCACCTCGTGACGTGTCAGCTGGCTGCGGCGCACGACCTGTCGGCCGTGCAACGACCCGCGCCAGTCAACGCTCAGCGGGAGGTCGCGCTGCGGCAGCCCACCGGGGCCCAGGCCATCAAGCACGAGCAGGCCGGACGCCGACAGCAGGCCGGCCGCGGCCGTGATCGCCCGCAGCGCCTCCTCCGGACCGTCGAGATGGGCGAGCACGCCCGCAAGCACGACGAGCTGGAACCGATCTCGATGAGCCGCCCTTCTGACGTCGGCCTCCACCAGCTCGATCCGCCCGTCGGCGAACGCGGCCCGAAGGCGGGGGTCGGCATCGATCCGCCGCCGGGCGCGCTCGAGGAGCGCCGGCGAGCCGTCCATGCCGACCACGTGCCTGGCGCCGCCGTCCAAGAACGAGCCGAACAGCCTGCCGGATCCGCACCCCAGGTCGACGACGCTTCCGCCGGCGCGCCGCGCCCACTCGCGGTAGAAGACAAGGTCCTCCCCGATCGCGTCATGCTCGAGGTCGTAGAGGTCGGCCAGGAGATCAGCCTCGCTCGCCTGGCCGGCGAAGATGTCGCTCAGCCGCGTGGCTCCCGTCCGCCACCCCGGGCCCGCAGCTCGTGCCAGGCGCGCTCGACCAGCTCAGGGCGCCGGATGAGCTCGACCGCGGTCTCGGCCAGGACACGGATGGCGACTGGCAGCATCTCGTCGCCGCCCTGCCCGCCAGCGTGTGCCGCGAACTCGCGCGAGTGGCCCGGCGTGCCCTCCGGGGCGATGGCCAGCGTCGGGTGGATGGTGGGCAGCTCGTGGCTGACGTTGCCCATGTCGGTGCTGCCGGCGTTGGGATCGACCGGCCCGTCGGTCCAGCCCGCAGCGGCCAGGTGGCGGCGCCAGACCTCGAGCAGGGTCGGGCTGTTGAGCATGGTGCGGCAGCGGTTGGCTCGACTCTCGCTCACCTCCACGCTGCAGCCGGTGGCTGCGGCGGCCGCACGGGCCATGGCGCCGAAGCGCTCGATCATGGCGTCGAGGTCGTCGTCAACGGGCGTGCGCAAGAACCAGCGCCCGCTCGTCAGGTCCGGGACGATGTTCGGCGCCGCGCCGCCGTGGGTGATGATGCCGTGCACCCGCTCTCCCGGCTTCAGGTGCTGGCGCCACTGGGCGACCATGGTGTAGAGCAGCACGATGGCGTCGAGCGCGTTCTTGCCGAGCCACGGGTCCGCGCTGGCATGCGCCAACGTGCCGTGGAAGGTGACGCCGACCTCGCTGATTGCGAGGCACGCGACCTCCGCGTTCGTGCGGTCCGACGGATGGATCTGGAGCGCGACGTCCACGTCATCGAAGACGCCGCGCTCGATGAGGATGACCTTGCCGTTGCCGGCCTCCTCGGCAGGAGTGCCGATGAAGCGGACCTCGCCGGCGAAGTCCCGGCCCAGGAGCCGGGAGGCGACGATGGCCGCGCCGGCGCTCGACGAGCACATCAGGTTGTGGCCGCAGCCGTGGCCGACCTCCGGCAGTGCGTCATACTCGCCTGGAAGCGCAATGACGGGGCCGGGCGCGCCGCCGCGCCAGCGCGCCACGAAGGCGGTCTGCAGGCCGCCGGCCGGTGCTTCCACCTCGAACCCATTCCGCGCGAGCAGATCCGCGGTCCAGGCGGCAGCCTGTCGTTCCTCGAACGCAATCTCGGGGTGGGCATGCACCCGGTGCGACAGCTCCAGCGCGTCGCCGAGGACGTGGTCAATGGCGGCGTCGACGGCGCCTGCGCTGCCCTGGATCATGTCACCTCCTGCGTCAGGGGTCGCGTGATGCGAGGAACCGCTCGATGAGGACCGCAAGCACCGCGACGAAGATCACGACCGGAACGCTCAGCGCACCCCCGAGACGCAAGCCGGCCAGGACCGCGATCACCAGTCCCGCCAGGACCGCTCGCCGCGCGGCGCGCCACCAGGCGCCACGGTAGACGATCCGCCGGCGTGCCACGAATTCCGCCAGGAATGCGAATGGCGTGACGAGCAGGGTCACCGCGATCGAGGCCAGTCCGACCACGACCGTCACGTTGGCGGCGGCGGATGGGCAGCTCAGGCGCGCCGTCTCGACCGGGCAGGCGCGCGAGGCGAATGCAACCAGCACCAGAACGACCAGGCCGGCGCCGAGGACCAGTGCCACCACCACGAGCCGCGCGCTCGCTGTCATCGCGCCGCATCTGGGCAGATCTCCCGGAACGGGCAGTACCCGCAGCGCATGCTCGACGGCGTCGGTGCGAATCGACCGGCGCGAATCCCCTCCGCCGCGGTCGCGATCTTCTCCTGCGCCCGCTCGAGGCGCCGTTCGCTGGCGTCTGACCTGCCCACCATGCCCGACTCGAGGAAATGCAGCGTCAGCTCGTCCGGCAGCCGGCCGTGCTGTGCCTCGTAGGCCAGCGCGTAGATCGACAGCTGCAGGGACTCTCGCGCGCGTCGGTTGGCCGTGGCCAGGTCGCGCACGTCGCTCGACTTGTAGTCCGTGATGACCACGTGCCCATCGGCATCCACGTCGACGCGGTCGTACCGGCCGCGGATCCGGTCGCGCCCGAAGCTGGCCGCGAACTCCTGCTCGATGGCGGTCGGCCGCGCGGGATCGCGCTGCTGCGCTTCCCAGAAGCGACCCAGCGCCTCGCACGCCGCCGCGCGCCGCGCCTCCTCGTGCTCGCGCGTCAGGAAGCCGACCGACTCCCAGCTGCCGTCCAGTGCGGCATGCAGGTCGTCGAGGCTCATCGGGCGTCCGGCGAGCTGGCGCCGGTGGAAGGCCTGCACGGCGGCATGCAGCGCCCGGCCGTAGACCATCTGGTGCGAAGGCGGCGTCGGGATGCGGACGACATGCCCGTATCGGTACTTCGCCGGGCAGTCGAGATAGTCGTTGATCTGCCCGTAGCTCAGGTTGAGCGGCCTGTCCCCGATCGCCGGCCGCACGGTTGCCGTCGCGGGCTCGCGCGGCGAGGCCTCGTGGCGGCTGAGCCGCTCGGCGAGGCTTGGCCGCAGCATCTCGACGGGGGTCGCCGGCGGCAGGTCGAGAGCCTCGGTCACGAACTGGCTCATCCGCCGCGCGCGGCGGCCACCGTAGTCGCCGGACCATGTGAGGATCAGCTCCTCACGCGCGCGGGTCATGCCCACGTGGAAGAGGCGCCGCTCCTCGGCGAGGTGCTGGTCGCCACTTGGCGAGGCCGCCGGCAGCAGCTCGGCCGGAAGCTCGAACGGATCACGCCGCTCGCGGCTCGGGAAGCGGTCCTCGACCAGCCCGACCATGAAGACGACACCGAACTCCAGGCCCTTGGCCTTGTGGTAGGTCAGCACGTGGACCGCTTCGCCCCCGTCGGGCTCGGCATCGGCGGTCGAAGGATCGTCACCCGTCTCGATCAGGGTGTCGAGCTGCGCAACCAGGAAGGGCAGGCGATCGTCGCGCAGCAGGCCGCCCTGGCGCCGCACGATCTCGAAGAAGCGTGCCACGTTCGCGATCCGCTCGTCTCCGGTCTCCTTCGCCTCGTGGGTCAGCCGCGACAGCCATCCGGTGCTGCTGATGAAGTGGTAGAGAAGCTCGCCGCAGCTGCGTTCGGTGCTCAGAGCCCGATGCTGGTCCAGGCTGCCCAGCAGCCGCTGCACGACCTCCAGCGCCCGAAAGCCAAAGGCCGAATCCTCCGGGTGGGCCGATGCCTGCCGCAGCGCCGCGCCGAGGCTCGCGCGGCGCCGGCTGGCGCGGTTGAGGGCCAGCGTGACGTCCGCCGGCGCCAGGCCGAACAGCTCGCTCGTGGCGAGGTCGTACAGGCTGACCGAGTCGTCCGGGTCGTTGACCGCGCGCAGGAAGCTGATCAGCAGCCGAACCTCCGGCTGGCGGTAGAGCCCGGCGGTGCCGCTGAAGCGCCATGGCACGCGCGCCATGTTCAGCGCGCGCAGGAACGGATCGGCGTCGCGGTTGCCGCGCACGAGGATGGCATGCTCGCCCGCGGGCCGGCCCCCATGCACGGAGGCGGCGATGCGCTCGGCGACGGCATCGGCCTCGTCCGAGCCGGTGGAGAACGCCAGGAGCTCGATCGGCCCCGCCGCCGGCTCCGGCCGCGCGAAGCGGACCTTCGCCCGCAGCCGCTTGTCCAGTCCTTCGCGCGCCTCGAGCCGATCCGGGCCGTTGTGCCCGATCAGCCGATGCGCTGCGTCCAGGATCGGCTGACGGCTGCGGAAGTTATCGACCAGGACCACGCTCGCGGCCTTCGGATAGGCAACGCGAAAGCCCAGGATGTTCCCCAGCGCGGCGCCCCGGAAGCGGTAGATGCTCTGGTCGTCGTCCCCCACCACCGTTACGTTGGAGTGCGGGGCCGCGAGCAGCTTGACGAGCTCCCATTGCGCATGGTTCGTGTCCTGGAACTCGTCGACACAGATGTAGCGGTAGCGTGCCTGCTCGCGGGCCAGGAGTGCGGGGTGCTCGCGCAGGAGGCCCAGGGCGAGGCTCACCTGGTCGCCGAAATCGAGCCGATCGCTGCCGCGCATGAGCCGCTCGTAGGCCGCGAACAGGCCCGCCAGCTCGGCGTGGCGCGCCGCCTCCTCGGCGAGCGCCACGTCATCCGGCGTCGCGGCGGCCCGCTCGGCCAGGCGGGCGGCCGCCGCCAGGTAGGCCTCGGGCGAGATGTCCTCGTCGCGCAGGCGGCTGATGAGCGTGACCAGCCCCGACAGGAAGCGCGTCGGATCGCCGAGCGGGCGGTATCGGTCCAGGGGGAGGTCGAAGAGGTGCTCCCGCAGGAAGATGATCTGCTCCGCGCGCGACAGGACGGTCGAGCGGTCCGACAGGCCGGCCTCGAGCGCGTGCTCGCGCAGCAGACGGTCGCCGAAGGCGTGGAACGTGCTCACGACGGCATCGTTGTGCCCGTACGGCACGAGGCGGTCGATGCGCTCGGTCATCTCGAGCGCCGCTCGGTCTGTGAATGTCAGCGCCAGGATCTCGGATGGGCTGGCGCGCTTCTCGGCGATGAGCCACGCGATGCGTCGGGTGATGACCGTGGTCTTGCCGGTGCCCGCGCCGGCGACGATGAGGAGCGGTCCTTCACCGTACGTCACCGCTTTGCGCTGTCGCGCAGTCAGGTCGGCGAGGAGCGGAGGCTGGACGCGGAGGTGCGGGCGTGGCGCGCGTCGGGGCGCGGCGGCCAGCTCCTCGAAGATCGGAAGCTGGTCGGGGGACGGCACAACGGCTGGCATGTCGTCGATGGTAGCAACGGACCTCATTACCTCGCCGTTATCCGGCGCTTATCCGACAGCTCGCCTGTCGCGTCGCTCAGCCCACGTAGCGGTGCTTGATTCGATCCGCGTCTCCGGCAAATGGCCCGGTGCCGGCGGCGTGGCACTGCACCGCCGGCACCATGAGGCTCGGATACTCCGTCACCGCTTCCTGGTAGTCGCGGTTCGTGGCCAGCAGCTGCGTCTCGATCGCAGCGGCAATCGCTGCGGTGAACGCGTCGTCGGGGTCGCCTCGCTCGAGCTCGATGGCGACGAGCGGCCGCGTCTCGCCGGGCCGCTCCTCCAGGATGGAGAACCGATACGACCGCACCCTGGCCGCCAGCTCGGGATGGGCGTACAGCCCGGCCTCGATGTCGGCGGGGTAGATGTTGGCGCCCATCACCGACACCGTGGAATCCTTGCGACCGAAGACGTACAGGTAGGGCATGCGGACCAGCCGCCCGAAGCCGGTCGGCGCCAGCTCCTCGAGCTGGATGGCGAAGGGCGCCAGGCGCCGTCGGAGCTCATCATCCCGCAGCACTCCACCCTCGTCATGGACGTTGTAGCGCACCTTGGGCGACAGGGTGGCCGCGCGACAGACGGTGAACAGCAGCTCTCCGCGGGCGTTCGTCTCGACGTGGTGCAGCAGCGGGTTGTACTGGAAGACCATCGGCACCCGATCGGCCTCGCCGAAGAGCACCTCCGCGATGTCGCGCCGCTTGATCGCGAGGCGGCGCAGCCGGATCGTGACGGGCGTCTCGGCGGCCAGCCCGATCTCGACGTCGGTCGCTCCGTAGCCGGAGTACACACTGGTGAATCGGCGCAGCAGGTAGTCGCGCAGCCCCTCCGAGTTCCCTTCTCCGCCGAGCAGCGCGTGCATCGTGTACGCCCCCCACGGGAAGCCCTGCGCGTCGCCCTCGTCGAGCAGCAGCTTCAGGAAGGGTGGATAACCGACGACCAGGTACCGATACGCCGGCCCGAGCTCGCGCATCGTGCCCAGGATCTTTTCGACGTGCGGGCCGGTGGCCTTGACCAGGCCGTTGGGCTCGAGCGCGGCGGCGGTCGTCAGCCCTGTTGCCCAGGCACCCATCGAGAAGGCGTTGAGGACGACGAGCGGCGCCTGGCCGAAGGCGTAGCGCGCGAAGAAGCTGATCATGCGACGCACGTGGTCGCGCTCCGCCGGCCCGCGCACCCAGTTGTACGGCGTGCCGGTGCTGCCCGACGATTCGTCGATGGTCGTCCCCGCCAGGGGCAGATGACCGTCGACGCAACGCTCGGCAAGCGCGTGACGGTCTACGTAGCTCGCCTTGTCGGTCTCCGGCAGGTCCGTGAGCGTTCGCACTGACCGTGGATCGATGCCCGAGTCGGCCAGGTGCCGGCGGTAGGCCGGCACGCGGGCGGCGGCTTCGCGCGCGGTGCGCAGCGCCCGTGCGGCGGAGAGGGCATCGGACAGTGCCGGCGGAGTCATCTCGAGCGTACGGCGCATGGCTCCGTAGTGATGACTCACCGTGCGCAGGGCGATGTCGACGGCGGCCAGCGTCAGCGGGCCGGGCCGCCATCCCGCGCGCGACTGCCGGCGCGCCAAGGCCGTTGGCGTCGCTTCGGCGGTTCGTGTCGCTTCCTCGAACATCGGTCCCTCTCCTGGTAAGTCGTGCCGCATCGTGCAACCGCGCAACTGCGGAGCGACTGCGGCGCGACTGCGGATGTGCCGCTCCGCGCGCCGCCGGTTTGCACGTCTTGTCAGGAAGAGGTGGCTGACGTACCGTCACGTCGGTGCCGCACGTTGGCACGGCAGGGGTGACGGGCGATGGGCATACCCGAGCAGCTCGAGATCGTCGCGCAGGGCATGACGGCGGTGCTGGCCACGTGGCTGGGCCTGACGGTGGCCGTCCGCGCGCCCCGCCAGCCCGGCTCGCGCGCATTCACGTTCCTCACGTTGCTGCTCGTGATCTGGTCGGTCTCGGTGGTCGTCCAGCGCCTGACCGCGGATCAGGCGCTCGAGCGCCCGTTGAACGCCGTGGAGGTGGCTGCGGCATTCCTCCTTCCGCCGGCGGTGCTGCACGTGGCGATGGCGATCACGGCCCAAACCCGCCGCTCGTCTCTACGGCTGGCCCTGCTGGTGGCCTTCTACGCCGTCTCGGGGACCCTCGCCGCCATCTCGGTCGTCGATCCCGCCCTCGAGCCACGAGTTGCCTCGCCGCACCTGGAGCTGGCCGGCATTCCGGGCGAGGCCATCGGCTGGGCCTGGATCGTCATCCGGCTCGTCATCTTCGCGGCGGCGCTCGTCTGGATCGGCGCGGCCATCGGCGCCACCGGTCCGGATGTCGCCCGTCGCCGTCAGCTGTTGGTCACGTTCGCGACGGTCTTCGTGGGCGTGGCGGGAGCCACCGCCCGCATCGTGCCCCCGATCTCGGACACCGACCCATGGATCGGCGTCTCGCTGATCACGGTGGCGGTCGTGCTCGCGTCGTACGCCGTCTTTGCGCAGGGCCTCTTCTTCACGGCCGACGTCGCGGGACGTGCGTTCCGCTACTCGGTCGCGGTCGGGCTGATCGTCACCGCCTACGTGGCGCTGCTCGTGGCGCTCGATCGCGGCGCACGCGATCTGCTGGCGATCGAGCTGCCTCTCCTCAGCACGCTGGCGCTGGTGGTGACCATCGCGCTGTTCGACCCGATCTCGGCGCGGCTCAGGGCGTGGCTGGCCGGCGAGGAGACCGACCGCGCCTACGAGCGCCTCCTGCGGGCGCTAGGCGACAGCATCTTCACCGCCCAACGCCCGGAGCACGCCATCGACCCTGCGCTCGCGCGACTGACACGCACGTTCAGCCTTACCGGCGCCGAGGCAATCGACGGCGCCGGCGAGCGCATGGCGCGGCACGGCACGATCCCGGACTCGCCGCTGGTGCTGCGACTTCCGCTGCGCAGCGAGGGGGAGGACTACGGATGGGTGGCGTTCGGCCCCAAGCGCTCGATGCTGCCCTTCACGCCGCACGAGCGGGAGCTCCTGAGCCTTGTGGCCGGCTATCTCGGGGCATCGCTGCGGCTCGGCGAGCGACAGGACGAGCAGGCAGAGGCGCTCCAGTCGTTGACGGCGGAGCGGACGGCCGTGGCCACCACCGGCACCGCGCTGCACGAGGCGCTCAGCGACGCGCCGGCGGCCACCGCGGTGCGGGGCCTGCACGTCTTCGCGCTGGGGCCGCTGCGCGTGCAGCGCGGCGGCGATCTCATTCGGCAGTGGGGCGGCGAGAAGGCGGGCACGCGCCAGGCCGAGGCGATGTTCGCCTTCCTGTACGACCGCGGCGAGCGGGGCGTGGCGAAGGACGAGGCAATCGAGCTCATCTGGCCAGACGTCGACCTAGACCGTGCCGATCTCGCGTTCCACCGAACCCTCGGCGGCCTGCGCCGCACCCTGCAACCGGAGCGCAGGCGTGCCGACGGCGGCGGCCCGGTGATCTTCCACAACGATCGCTACCGGCTGGACCCCAGCATCGTGGCGTGGAGCGATGCCGACGCCTTCGTCGGGCGCATGACGGACGCGGGCGCGTCGGCTGATCCGGACGAGGCGCTCCACGCGCTCCACGAGGCACGGGCGCTGTACCGCGGCGACTACCTCGATGACTGCCCCTTCTACGGAGACAGCTCGTTCGTCGAGGACCGGCGCGAGATGCTGCGCACGCGCTACGTCGACCTGCTCCTCGCCATCGGTGAGCGTCAGGAGGCGCGCGGCGACCGCGCGTCAGCCGCTGCTGCCTTCCGCGAAGCGCGGCTGGCTGCCGGGGACGACTGCCCCCCTGCCGATGCCGGTCTCGCTCGCCTGGGCGTCGCGCCGTCACCCGGCACCGAGCGGAGCAGCGCCTCCGCGTAGCGTCGCGAAGTGCGCAGCCGCGCGGCCACCTGGCCGATGCCCGGCCGGCCATGCCCGCGCAGGCTCGCCACCTGCTCCATCAGCCGGGCGTGCACGTCGCGCGGGTAGTCGATGCCGGGTGCCACGACCACCAGCTCGCCCGAACGCCGCAGCTGATCGATGACGGGCGGAGGGATGCCGAGCCTCGAGGCCGGTCCATCGACGCGCGGCGGCGCAGCGCCGGCCGCGCGCAGCCCCTCGAGGAGGCGATCCACGCGGTCACGCATCTCCGGCCCGAGCGTCGGTCGGCGGCCCGGCAGCCGCACCCGGTGCCCGCGCCGCTCGAGGCGGCCCTCGGCCACGAGGCGGTCGATGACATGTCGCAGGGCTCGGTCGTCGAGCGTCAGCCCGCCGGCACCGCGATGACCGGCGGGCCGAGTGTCGCGCACCGTGTCGCGCAGCCGGCGCACCAGCCCATCGACGCGAACGTCGGGGACGAGCGGCTCGGATCGGTGGAATCGCCGCAGCGCATCGATGATCCGACGCTCAGCCACGCGTTGCTGGGCCAGCTCGATGGGCGCGTCCGGCTTGCCGCGATCAGGACGACGACGGCTGATCGATCTTGCCATCGATGGCCATGCGGATGGCCCTGGCCTCCTCGTCGGACAGGTTGTGGCTCGACCCGCCGTTCTCGACCGGCTTGGCGAAGAGGCGGGTGTTGGCGCGACCGTGCAGGCTGCTGAGCACGATGCCGTCGCGCCGCTCGTCGAGCAGCGCGATGGCAAAGCTCTGGTCCGAGCCGGTGTCCTCGAACGGGTTGAAGCGCACGAGGCCGATGTGCTGGAGGCTGCGCCGGCTGCGCCCGTCGATGACCGAGTGCATCGACTCCATCTGGGCCATCCGCTCCGAGGCGCGGACCGCCTGCTCCGCGCTGCCGGCCAGGATGTCGTGGAGCGAGCCGCCGTTGCCGTCGCGCACGAGGTCGCGGTAGGCGCGCACCGCCCGGCGCAGCCGCGCGCTCTGCACCACGAAGCCGATGAGCAGGAGGAGCACCAGCGCCGCCAGCACCCCGAAGGCGAGCGCCAGGTTGTCGGTCAGGAGGCGGTTGAGATCGGGCATCGGATCGGCGGTATCATAGCCGTCCCGCGGTCGCCCACCCGACCGCGGCATGCCATTCCAGCACTGAGGAACCGATGCCCCGCCGAGCAGGAAAGGCCGCCAGCCGCAAGGCCCGCCAGCGCAAGGTCCGGCGCGCCAACCCGCCGGTCGCGACCACCCCCACCATCCCGGCGCCCCCCGCGACGCCGGTCACGCGAGTGCCGCCGGTCGGTACGCCCGAGGCGCGAGAGGCCGCATCGCTCACGCCACGCCAACGTGCCACCCCAACCCCGACCGCCGTGACCGGCTCCCTGCTGACCGACCGCGAGCGCGCCGAGTACCACTACGTCGAGCGCGACCTGCGCAACATCGGCATCCTCACCGTGGTGATGGTGGCCCTCCTCCTCGTCGCCTGGCTCGCCTTCTCGGCCCTCGGCCTCGTCGGCTAGGTCCAGCCGGCGCCTGCGCTTCGGTTCTACCGGACCGGGCGCCCGCGCCACCTTCGGAGGCTATCGCGAGGCGTTGATACGCGTGCGCTCGGCGTCCATTGCAGCGGTCATTTCGCGTCGGAAGCGGCATCGTGGCGGGCTTTGTCCACTGGAGTGAACACCACGGAGCGTGAGCC
>JBOGTC010000145.1:0-4507 GCA_050692055.1 Candidatus Limnocylindria bacterium
CACTCGTTCGGCGGGCGAGTCGCGTCCCTGCTGGCGGCGGATCGCGCGGCGGAGCGCGCGGCGACGGATCGCGCGGCGGAGGCGCGGATCGCGGGCCTGATCCTCCTCTCCTACCCGCTCCACGCTCCCGGCCGGCACGACGCGTGGGACGAGCGGACTGCCCACTGGACCGATATCGCCTGCCCGGTGCTGCTCCTCTCCGGCGAGTCGGACCCATTCGCGCGGGTGGATCTGCTGCGCGGCGCCGTCCCTCGCCTGCGCACCGCCGAGCTGGTGACGTACCCGGGCGTTGGCCACGGCATCGGTCCTGTGCTCGACGACGCGCTCGACCGCATCGCGGCGTTCGCGGGCGCATTTCAGTAGCGCGCGGCGTTGCACCACATGGAGGTACGGGGAAGAAGAGGCCGATATGGGGCGGTTCTTCCCCGCCGCTCTCATCCCATGCAACGCACGGGGAAGATCCCATTGCGGAGTGGCCTAACTTCCCCGTTATCTCCACGTCATGCAATAAGCGCCGCATAAGCCGCCGGTAACAACCCCTGCCGCATCATGCCGGCATGGTCAGCAGGCAGCGCAGGATCGATCGGGCGGTCTGGCTGATGCGCCGCGACGTCGAGGAAGGCGGCCGCGAGTTTCGGCAGGCGCGGATGCGGAACGGGCAGACGCTCGAGGACGTTGGGGCGGTGGTCGGCGTCTCCGCGGCCACGATCCTCCGCAATGAGCAGGGCCGCAGACCGGGACCAAACCCCGAGCTCATGGCCCGCCATGCTGCCGCTGTCGGAATGCGTCCACGGATCCGGCTCTATCCCGATGGCGAGCCGCTCTACGACGCCGGACAGCTGAGCGTCATCCGGATGCTGCATGCCCGGGTCGGCGATCCCGGTGACTGGGGTTTCGAGGAGCCGCTGGGTCCACCGGGTGATCAGCGGGCGATCGATGCGGTGCTCCGGCTCGTAACGGCCAGGTGCGGCTTCGAGTGCTACGCGCGCTTTCACGACTGCCAGGCGCAGCTGCGCTCGGCACGCCTGAAGCAGCGCGATGCGGAGCTCGACCGCATGTTCATCGTTGTGCGCGGGACGAACGCGAATCGCGCCGCGCTGGCTGCCGCAGCCGAGATCCTGGCCGCCGACTTTCCGCTCGGCACGCGTCAAGTCCTGGCTGCTCTGCGCGCCGGCCGCGATCCTGGTGCGAACGGGCTGATCGTGCTCTGAAATACCTCTCTGCCTGGGCGGCCATTGCACCACGTGGAGGTATCGGGGAAGAAGAGGCCGACACGAGGCCGTTCTTCCCCGCCGCCGTCATCCCATGCAACATACGGGGGAGATAAGCGGGTTTGGCGCCTCTACTTCCCCGTTATCTCCACCACATGCAACGGGCAGCCGGTCGCCGGGGCGGCCAACGCTCGGCGGCCACTAACGTAGAGCCCTCTTTCATGACGCAACGTGTCATGAACCTGTCTATGCTGGACCGATGCGGGCCTCACGACTTGTCTCGCTCCTGCTTCTGCTCCAGACGCGGGGGCGGATGACGGCTGCGCAGCTGGCCGCCGAGCTCGAGGTGTCGGAGCGGACGGTGCATCGCGACGTCGATGCCCTGTCGGCCGCCGGCGTTCCGGTCTACGCCGAGCGCGGCCCGTACGGCGGCATCCAGCTGGTGGATGGCTACCGAACGCGCCTCACCGGCATGACGGCCGAGGAGGCGGAAGCCCTCTTCCTGTCCGGCCTGCCCGGGCCGGCCGCGGAGCTGGGGCTCGGTACGGTGATGGCCTCCTCGCGGCTCAAGGTCCTCGCCGCCCTGCCGCCGGAGCTACGGACGCGGGCATCGCGCCTCGTCGAGCGCTTCCACCTCGACGCCGCGGGCTGGTTCAGGGCTGGCGAATCGGTCCCCCACCTTGCGACCCTGGCCGAGGCGGTCTGGGAGAGCCGCCGCGTGCGGGTCGAGTACGAGCGCGGCGACCGGACCGTCGAGCGGGTGCTCGAGCCGCTGGGCCTCGTCCTCAAGGCCGGCACGTGGTACGTCGTCGCCAACACCGACGGCCAGATCCGGACCTACCGCGCCTCACGCGTCGCCGCCGCCACGCCCACCGAGCAGAGCTTCGAGCGTCCCGAGCCTTTCGACCTCCCCGCCTACTGGGCCGAGTCGAGCGCCGCGTACGAGCGCGACGCGCCACGCGTCGAGGTGACGGTGCGCATCCCACCCGATGCGATCCATCGGCTGACGGAGTTCGCCGGCGGACAGGCGGTCGCCGGAGCCGATGAGCTCGACCCTCCCGAGCCCGATCCCGACGGCTGGCGGCGACTGCGCCTGGCCATGGATTGGCCGGAGGAGGCCCCGGGGCGGTTGCTGGCGATGGGCGCGGACCTCGAGGTGCTCGACCCTCCCGAGATCCGCGCCCGCGTCATCGCCATGGCCGCCGAGGTGGCCGGCCGCTATCGGCCCAGGGCGTAGCGGATACGCGATCGCCTGGACCTGGCGCCGATGTCGAACGGCCGCATTGGTGCCCCGCGCCGCCCCAACAGGCACCTCACACGCAGGTTGTCCTCGATCTCGCGCTCACGCTCCTCGAGGATGACGCGGGTGAGCTCGGTCGGAAACATCGGTATCGGTCCTTTCTGGGCCTGTCTGTCGGTTATACCGACAGCCTACCGCTGGTTCCTGCCAGATCATGTCATGAACACGATGACCGATGCGGCACGCGGCCTGCTGTTGCTGCAGGCATGAGCAGCAACGATATCCACGGCATCGACAAGGGCTGGTCGGTCAAGACGGTCGACCGTCACGGGATAGGCAGCGTCGAGGAGACGACGGATTCGTACATCCTCGTCAAGTCGGGGCTCATCAACCCCGAACACCGATACCTGCCGGCCGCTACGCTCGAGCACGTCCGGCCCGAGCAGAAGGAGATCGACGTCTCCCTGACACAGGACGAGGTTGAGCAGGGCGACTGGTCCGAGCCGCCGGCGCACGGCCCCCGCACCGAGGGCGCGCCGCTCAACGCTGAGAGCGACGAGCACGCCGAGGAGATCATGGACACGGCGATCCCCGTCGAGCCGGAGCGGCCCGCGCACCTCTGAGCCGGCTCCAGCTTTGCGCGCGGACCAGCATGCCCGTGGGGCGGCCTCTCGGGTTTCGACGGGGCCGCGCCCCGGCCCGGGATCGCCGCGCCGGCCCCGGGATCGCTGCGCATTGCATGGGATGGAGCTAACGGGGAAGAAGACGCCCGGAATCCCCTCATCTTCCCTGTGTATTGCACTCCATGACACAGGCGGGGAAGAAGAGCCTCGCTACCCCCGCTTCTTCACCGATACCTCCGCGTGGTGCAACGCCGGACGGCAGGCCCGCCGGACGGCACGCCGCCCCTCGGGACCCGACTCCCGCTCAGCTTGGTCGCGCCCCACCACAAGCCTCTTCAGCCTGCCACGCGCTGCATGACTCGCCCATCGGCGGCGACGCGGACGACGGTCGGCACCAGCGCCACGCCGTACTTGCGGGCCAGATCAGGTCGATCCCGAACGTCGACCGCCACGAACGGCCGCGGACCCGCCGCCAGTTCGCCCAGGACGGTGCGGCAATCGGTGCACAGCGGGTGGCTGAAGGCAACCATCAGCTCCCCTGGAGACGAGCCGGCACCGAAGTCGGCCAGCTCGAGCCGGTCAAAGGCACGGCGCCGGATCCCCCTCAGCCTGGCACCGATGCGATACATCTCGCAGCCGGCGCAGAACCCGGTAACCGCCGCCAGCAGCGCCAGAGCGGCGACGAGCAGCCCCAACCCGGCACCGAGCCCGGTCAGCCCGACCGCATAGGAAACCGATGCCGAGCCCAGCACCACCAGCCCCACCTGGTTGGCGAACTTGGGCGGACGGGCATCCTCGATCGGTCCTTCACCGATGCGCGGCTGGACGAACTCGAAGTAGGCGACGCAGGCCAGGCAGTACCGGCGGCCGAAGCGCAGGCCGATGGCCAGCTGCGCGGCGAGCAGCGCCAGGAGCGGCCACCAGCCGCTGACGACGGCCAGCAGCGACACGAGCCCCACGGTGGCCTGGTTGAAGCGGGGTGCGCGGGCATCGATGACATCGGTGTCGAGGTAGGGGTGCGCGGTGCGGGTGGACATCGGGTCGAAGCTCCGGGAAGGCACGGGGAAGCTGGACAGAGCGGCGGGGCGGAAGGAGGTGCCGGAGAGGCGACGGATCGGGCCGGATTGAGGGACCGTGGGGCCGAGGGACCGACGGGGGGACCGTGGGCCGAAACGATGCGCGCCGAGCGGATGGGAGCGGAGCTCCTCCCGCCTACGGACAGCTACAGGCGCAGGTGAGGCAGCAGGGGCACGCTTGACGGACGGACGTCTGGATCACGGTGGAGTGCAGCGTACGCCCCGGCGCAACAATCCGCAACGGGATGGCCACGGCCGCCCCCCGTCCGCCGCCGGCCGCCGGCCGCCGGCCGTCGGGCGTGATCGCACGCATCGCAATCGCGCGCCATTGCACAGGATGAAGGTAACGGGGAAGAA
>JBOGTC010000146.1:0-14861 GCA_050692055.1 Candidatus Limnocylindria bacterium
GTACCTGCTCGACTCGCTGATCGAGACCACCCTGTCGCGCGACATCCTCTTGCTCAACCGCGTCGAGAAGCCCGCCCTGCTGCGCCAGCTCTTCCGGCTGGCGTGCGCCTACTCCGGCCAGGTCCTCCCCTACACCAAGATGCTCGGCACCCTGACCGATGCGGGCAATACCGTCACCCTGGCCCACTACCTCGAGCTCCTGGGAGGGGCGGGGATGGTGACCGGCATCGGCAAGTACTCGGGCACGGCCATCCGGCGTCGCGCCTCGAGCCCCAAGCTGCTGGCGCTCAACACGGGGCTCATGACCGCCACGTCGCGCACCACCTTCGCGCGAGCCCGGGCCGATCCCGAGCTGTGGAGCCGCCTGGTCGAGACCGCCGTCGGCGCGCACCTGTGGGCCCACGCCGATCCCGACGAGCTGGGCTACTGGCGCGAGGGCAACAACGAGGTGGACTGGGTGATCCGTCCCGGCAAGCTGATGCGCTCTCGCGACACGCCGATGGCGATCGAGGTGAAGACCGGCCACCCGCGAGGCAACCGGGGTACGGTCGCCTTTACCCGCGCGCACCGCGGGGCGCGGTCGCTCGTCATCGGTGCCGGGGGCATACCGGTCGAGGAGTTCCTCTCCACGCATCCGCGCGACTGGCTAAACCAGTGAGCGGCTCGCCCAATCCCGCAGTGGCAGAGCGGGCAGGGCGCAGGTGGCAGCATTGCTCGTGCTGTGCAACGTATCGGTGCTGGCCGCCGCTCATGGAGCAGGCTGCCCCCATCAATGTGTCGTCACCGTGGCAGTGATGCGAGCTGCTGGCCGGCAGCGGTCGCTCGCGCTCGGATAAGTTGCAGGAGCGGAGCATAAGCACGAGCTGACCGGGTCCGGTGCCGGCTCCTCGGACTCTCATCGGTCCGGCCGGCAACTGGTGAATCGCGCTACAGAGCGTCCGTTCCACGCGTATGTGGCGCCGTTAGACTAAGGCCACATTGATCGCCGACGGGAGCGGCATTGAGCGACACCAGCCAGGCGCAGCCAGACAGCCACGAGACCCGCCCGCCGGCCTCGGAGCGCGGGCGCACCGTCCACGGTGAGCCGGCGAACGCCGGCCATCGCGTCCTCGCCCCCGACGACGCCGAGGTGGAGGCCTACCTTGAGCAGGCGCTCCACGCGCCACCCGCGCGGCGCATCGAAACCGAGGCGCCCGAGCGGCCCGACACGGTCGTCGTGCTCGACTTCGGAAGCCAGTACGCGCAGCTCATCGCGCGTCGGGTGCGCGAGCTCAACGTGTACTCGGAGCTGCTTGCGCACGACACGCCGATGGCCGAGCTGGAGCGCCGCGGCGCGAAGGCAGTGATCCTGTCGGGCGGTCCGTCATCCGTCTATGACGAGGGCGCCCCGAGGGCCGACCCCGCGCTATGGTCCGGCCGCATCCCGGTGCTCGGCATCTGCTACGGCCTCCAGCTCATGGCCCACGAGCTCGGCGGCGAGGTCGTCCCGTCGGCGAAGCGCGAGTACGGCCCGGCCACCGTCAGCCTGACCGATGCCGACGGGCTCTTCGCCGGCATCGAACGTGAGCAGCCGGTCTGGATGAGCCACGGCGACTCGATCGTCAGGCCGCCGGAGGGCTTCAGCGCCACCGCCCAGACCGACTCGACCCCCTTCGCCGGCCTGGCCGATGCGTCGCGAGGCATGTACGGCATCCAGTTCCATCCGGAGGTCGTCCACACGCCGCGCGGCCGCGACGTGCTGCGCAACTTCGTCATCGAGATAGCCGGGGCGCGGCCGAACTGGACTGCCGCCAACCTGGTTGAGACGACCGTCGCCGAGGTGCGCGAGCGGGTCCGCGACGGCCACGTCATCTGCGCTCTCTCCGGCGGCGTCGACAGCGCCGTGGCCGCGACGCTCGTGCATCGGGCCATCGGCGACCAGCTGACCTGCATCTACGTCGACCACGGCCTCATGCGCAAGCGCGAGTCGGAGCTGCTGCGCGTGACGTTCGAGCGCGACCTCGGCATGAAGCTGGTGATGGTCGACGCCCGGGATCGGTTCCTGAAGCGCCTGGCGGGCGTCGAGGATCCGGAGGAGAAGCGCCGCATCATCGGCGACGAGTTCATCAGGGTCTTCGAGGAGGAGGCCGGCGAGCTGGGGCAGATCGACTTTCTGACCCAGGGCACGCTCTATCCGGATGTCATCGAGTCGAAGACGTCGGAGACCAAGGCGGCGGCCAAGATCAAGACCCACCACAACGTGGGCGGCCTTCCGGCCGACTTGCGCTTCCGGCTGATCGAGCCGCTGCGGTACCTGTTCAAGGACGAGGTGCGCAGGGTCGGCCTCGAGCTCGGCCTGCCGGAGGCGATGGTGCAGCGCCAGCCGTTCCCCGGACCGGGCCTGGCGATCCGGATCATCGGCGAGGTGACCGCCGAGCGGCTCGACACGCTGCGCGAGGCGGACTGGATCGTGATCGACGAGATCAAGGCCGCTGGGCTGTATCGGTCCCTGTGGCAGTCGTTCGCGATCCTGACACCGGTCCTGAGCGTCGGAGTCATGGGCGATGGGCGGACATACGCGAACGTGGTTGCGGTGCGCGCCGTGACCTCCGACGACGGCATGACCGCCGACTGGGCGCGCCTGCCGTACGAGGTGCTGGCGAAGATCAGCTCGCGCATCGTGAACGAGGTGCCGGGCGTCAACCGCGTCGTCTACGACATCAGCTCCAAGCCACCTGCCACCATCGAGTGGGAATGAGCCGATGCGGGGGCTGCTCCTCGGCCTACCGCACCACCGAGGGACTCTGTGAGTCAGTCGAGCTGGACGGCGGCTCGAGTGGCGGCGGTTGCGCGGGCGGGCCGGTCGGCCTTCCCCCGAATGCCGTCCACACCGGCATCACCGGGGGCAGCGATCAGCCGACGTTCGTGTCGGGCCAGGTGGGAGCGGACGTCGCCCGCGTCGTGATCGAGACGCGCTTCGACGGCGAATTCGAGGCGGTGCCGTTCGACGCGCCGCCCGAGCTGGAGCTGCCGACTCGCTTCCTCATCGTGGCGCTGCCGGAGGCTTCGACCGTGCTGCGGATTCTCGGCTTCGACGCCGATGGGGTGCCGATCGAGGAGCAGGATTTCGGCCTGTCACCGTAGGAAGTCGCCGATCAGCTTGTTACGAGCTTGACCACGACCGAGGCTGCGGCCAGGCAAGGTCACGGTCCCCGAACGGGGTTGCTGAGAGGCGGCAGCCGCGCCGATGTGGATCAGCCGCTAGCATTCGCGACGCAATGTCAAGCTGGTTCGACAGGCTGCTCGAGGAGCTACAGCGACGCCAGGAAGAGGCCGATGCGCAACGCGAGGGCCGTCCCTTCCCGCGTCAGCCGCGCAACGTGACGCCCCTGGACAAGGGTCGCAGTCGCCGCACGAACGGCGGCGGTGGCGACCGTGGCGGCAGCGATGGCGACCGTGACGGCGGCCGCAGTCGGCGCGGCGGCCGTGGTGGCGCCAGCGGCATCCCGCCCATCGCGGAGAACTTCCCACGGCGCTGGGTCGTCATCGGCGGCATAGCCGTTCTGGCGCTCTTCCTGCTCGGCTTCGTGGGCGGCGTGGTGAACCTCGTGACCGACGTCATGTGGTACGACGCCCTCGATCGCCGTGCTGTGCTGACGACGCGCCTGTGGTCACAGGTCGGCCTCTTCGCCGCTGGCTTCGCCGCCTTCATCGTGCCGGCCGTGGCGAGCATCCTCATCGCGCGGCGGATCGCGCCGCAGATGCCGGTTCGGCGGCTCGGCTTCCTGGAGCTTCCGGACGCGTCGCGCGCCATCACCATCGGCCTGCTGGCGGTCGCCGTCCTCGGCGCCCTCGGATCGGCCGCGGCATGGAGCGGCGCGTGGGAGACGATCCTCGTTTTCGCAAACGGTGGTTCCTGGGGCATCGAGGATCCGACGCTTGGTCGTGACATCGGCTTCTACGTCTTCGACGTGCCGTTCTGGCGCTTCGCGCTGAGCTGGGCGATCGGGACCCTGGTGTTCATTGGGCTGCTGACGCTCGGGACGTATGCCGCCGGGGCATTGCGCTGGCAGTTCCGCCTCACGGCGCCCGTGCGGGCGCATCTCTCGATCATCGGCGCCCTGCTGCTGGTGGCGATCGCCGGCGGCTACCAGCTCGACATCGCCGAGCTCGTGTACTCGACGCGAGGCATCGGCGGTTCCATCCAGGCCGCGACCTACACGGACGTCAACGCGCAGCTGCCCGCCTACGTGATCCTGACCGTCGTGGCGCTGCTGGCGGCGGCGCTGCTGCTGCTGAACACCTGGTTCCGCACGCTGTGGCTGCTGGCTCTGGCCGGCGCCGGCTGGTTCGTCATCTCCATCCTGGTCGGCGGGGTCTACCCGGGGTTCGTGCAGCGCTTCCAGGTGACGCCGAACGAGCTGGCGCTCGAGCGCCCCTACATCGCGAACCACCTGGCGGCGACGCGGGCCGCCTATGACCTCGAGGCGATCGACCAGCGGCCGTTCACCGGCGAGCAGGAGCTGACCCGTGAGCTCTTCGAGCAGAACCCCGCCACAGTGAACAACCTTCGGCTGTGGGACTACCGGCCGCTGCTCACCACCTTCGGGCAGCAGCAGATCCTGCGGCAGTACTACACCTTCACCGACGTGGACATCGACCGCTACGAGATCGCGGACCAGCAGCGGCAGATCATGCTCAGCGCGCGGGAGCTCGACGTCGAGAGGCTGGCCGAGCAGGCGCGCACCTGGACGAATGAGCGCCTCGTCTTCACCCACGGCTACGGCATCACGGCCGTGCCGGTCGACGCCGTCACCCCGCAGGGCCAGCCGGACTACCTCGTCAGCGGCATCAACCGCGAGCCGGAGCTGCCCGTGGGCGAGCCACGCATCTACTTCGGCGAGGCGACCGACACCTACGTCATCACCGGCACACAGACCGAGGAGTTCGACTATCCGCTCGGCGAGGGAGGGGAGCAGACGACCTCGTGGGATGGGGCCACCGGCGTCGATCTCGGCAACTTCTTCTCGCGACTCCTGTTCGCCATGCGGTTCGGGGACCTCAACCTGCTCATCAGCAACCAGCTGACCGATGAGTCGCAGGTCCTCTTCCGGCGCGAGATCACCGATCGCGTGCTGGAGATCGCGCCGTTCCTGGCGTACGATCGCGATCCGTACCTGGTGAGTGCCGACGACCGCCTGCTATGGATCTGGGATGCCTACACGGTCACGGCCCGCTATCCGAACGCCCAGCCGCTCCCGGCCGAGACGCGGTTCGGAGGCGCGAACTACCTCCGCAACAGCGTGAAGGTCGTCGTGGATGCGTATGACGGCACGGTCCGCTTCTACGCTGCCGAGCCGGACGAGCCGATCCTCGCCGCCTACGCCCGGATCTTCCCGACGCTCTTCGAGCCGATGGAGGCCATGTCCGAGGAGCTCCGCGCTCACCTGCGCTATCCCGAGGACCTGTTCACGGCACAGAACCAGGCGTTCCTGATCTACCACCTGCCCGCGACCGATGCCGGCGCGTCGACCTTCTACAACCAGGAGGACCGATGGGCCTTCCCCGAGGACGTCTCCACCGCGAGCGGCGCGCCGATGGAGCCCTACTACGTCACGATGCGCATCCCCGGCGAGGATGAGCCCGAGTTCACGCTCATCCAGCCACTCGTTCCCGAGGGTCGCCCGAACATGATCGCCTGGGTCGCGGCGCGGATGGACCCCGGGGTCTACGGGGAGCGCATTTCGTTCCGCTTCCCGTCCGACACCTCGACGCTCGGGCCGCGGCAGGTGAGCTCGCGGATCAACCAGGACGACGACATCAGCGAGCAGTTCACGCTGTGGACGAACGCCGGCTCCTCGGTGGTTCGAGGCAACCTGCTGGTGCTGCCGATCGGCGAGGACGCGCTGATCTACATCGCGCCGATCTTCCTGCAGGCCGAGGGCGCGCCTTTCCCCGAGTTCGTGCGCGTCATCATGGTCGACCAGACGCGGGTCGCCTTCGCCGAGACGGTGGAGGACGGCATCCGCCAGATCCTTGGCGAGGCGCCGATTCCGCCGCCGGAGGCGGCTCCGCCGCCGCCCGGTGACGAGGAGCCCGGGGCGTCGCCGTCGCCCGGCGAGCCCGGTGAGCTGCCGGCCGAGGACGTGGCCGGCCTGGTCGCCGAGGCACAGGCCCTGTACGCCGAGGCGCAGGAAGCGCTCGATGACGGAGACCTGGGGACCTACCAGGCGCGGATCGACGAGCTGGAGGCGGTGCTCGAGGCCCTTGCCGAGCTCAGCGGAGCACCGTCTCCCGCTCCGTAGCCGCTCGGTGCCGCCGGCCGCGGCTAGACTCGTGACCGATGGAAGTGCTCGTCATCGGCTCAGGGGCTCGGGAGCATGCCCTCGCCTGGCGCCTGGCACGGGATGAAGGCGTCGGCCGCGTGCGCATCGCGCCCGGCAACGGTGGCACTGCCGCGGTTGCGGAGAGCGTGACGGACCTCGACGTGCTCGATCCGGAGGCGGTGGCGCGGCACGCGGCGAGGGAACGCTATGGCCTGGTCGTCATCGGTCCGGACGCGTCGGTGGCAGCCGGCCTGGCGGACGCCCTGGAGACCGCACGCATCCCCGTCTTCGGACCCACGCGTGCCGCGGCGCGCCTCGAGTGGTCGAAGTCGTACGCGAAGGAGCAGATGCGACGGGCCGGGATCGCGACCGCCGAGGGCCGCGCCTTCACCGATGCCGACGAGGCGCTCGGCTACGCGCGCGCTGCCGACCGACCGCTCGTGGTCAAGGCCGACTGGCTTGCGGCGGGCAAGGGGGTCGTGGTGCCCGAGACGGTCGAGGAGACGGAGGCCGCCATTCGCGAGCTGCTGGGCGGCGTGGCCCCGGGCGCCAGCCTGGTGCTCGAGGAGCGGCTGGAGGGACGCGAGGTGTCGGTCTTTGCGCTGGTCAGCGGCGAAGCGGTTGTGCCCCTGGCGGCCGCGTGCGACTACAAGCGCCTGGCCGATGGCGACGCCGGGCCGAACACGGGCGGCATGGGCGCCTACGCGCCCGTGCCGTGGTTCGACGACGCCGCTCTCGAGGAGGCGGCCGAGCGTATCTTCGAGCCGATCGCCTGGCGCATGGCACGCGATGGGCATCCCTATCGTGGCGTGCTCTACGCCGGGCTGATGCTCGCCGAGACGGGACCGATGGTGCTGGAGTTCAACGCCCGTTTCGGAGACCCCGAGGCGCAGGTGCTCCTCCCGCTGCTGGACGGCGACCTCTCCGCGGCGCTGCTGGGCGTCGCGACCGGCGACCGCGGCGCCATGGAGGGAAGCCTGGGACTGCGCGACGGAGCGGCCGTGGCCGTGGTCGTCGCCTCCGAGGGCTATCCCGAGGCGCCGATCGCCGGGCGCGAGCTCGCTGGCGCAGAGCCGTCGGGTCCGGCGGACGCCGATGACGTGCTCTGCTATCACGCCGCGACTCGCCGCTCGGGCGAAGGCGGCTACGAGACGACCGGCGGGCGCGTCGTCACCTTCGTCGGCCGCGGCGCGACGCTCGAGGCGGCGCGGGAGGCCGCGTATCGCGGTGCCGCGGGCGCGACGCTCGACGGGGCGTACTTTCGCTCCGACATCGCGGAGCGCGAGCTACAGGTCGGGGATCGGGCGCAGCTCAGCCACGAGACCGCGTGAGCGCGGGACCCGTCGTCGGCTCCTGCCATGTCGACGAGCGGGCACGGAATCCACAGGCACCGGTCGTCATCGGTTCGTATCCTTGTGACCCATGCCCGCCGTCGCCGTCGTGTGCGGCTCCCGATCGGATCTACCGACCCTCAAGGGATGCTTCGACGTGCTGGATGACTATGGCATCGGCTGGGAGGCATCGGTCATCAGCGCCCATCGGCAGCCGGAGGCGCTGGCGCGTTACGTCCGCGAGGCCGAGGCTGGCGGGGCGCGGCTCTTCATCGGTGCGGCCGGCCTGGCGGCCCACCTCCCGGGCGTGCTCGCGAGCCTGACGGCGCTGCCGGTGATCGGTATCCCGCTCGACGGCGGAGCCCTCGGCGGAGCGGACGCCCTGTACAGCGTAGTGCAGATGCCGCCGGGCGTGCCGGTGGCGTCGGTCGCCATCGGTTCGGCGGGTGCCAAGAACGCCGGCCACCTGGCTGCCCGAATTCTCGCCCTGTCGGACGAGCGAGTGGCCGCTCGGGTCGCGGCCTTCCGCGAGGAGCAGGCGGCGCGGGCCGAGCTGCGCGTCGACCCCCGCTCCGGCTGACACACGTCGCCCCAGGCTTCGACGCGACTTTCGCGCCGAGATTGCTTGGCGTTCGACATCGGCTGACGCGAGGCCAGGCGTGCAGACCACGTATGAATCTGGCGACTCGGCCCCTGGCCAGGCGGCGGACAGGACCCGGCCCAGACCTGAGGTCAGTGGCGGGCGGGCGCGTTGCACCAGGTGGAGGTATCGGTGAAGAAGAGGCCGATTCAACCGTCTGCTTCACCGTCTGTTTCACCGAGTGCAACCAGCGGGGAAGATGAGCCCTCTCAGCGGCTCTTCTTCGTCGTTAGCTCCATCTCATGCAACGGGCGGTAAAGCGGCCCACGGTCGGCCAGTGGCGGGCGGGGCCCTCACTGAACGCGGGGCCATGCCTATCCTGTTGGTGTGATCGACCGCTACGCGCTGCCCGAGCTGCGCGAGATCTTCGGTGAGCCGCGAAAGCTCCAGCTCTGGCTGCAGATCGAGCTGCTGGTGGTCCAGGCGCTCAACGCCGCCGGCATGGTGCCCGACGCCGACTGGGAGCGCATCCGAACCGGCGCGACCGAGGTGGACGCGGACCGCGCGCACGCGATCGAGCAGGAGTCACAGCACGACGTCATCGCCTTCCTGCGCTCGGTCACAGAGCGCCTCGGGCCGGAGGGCCGCTGGCTCCACTTCGGCCTCACGAGCTCCGACGTGCTCGACACGGCGACCGCGGTCGTCCTGCGCGACGCGACCCGCGTGGTGGAAGGGGAGATCGCCCGGCTGATCGAGGTGGTCCGACGCCTTGCGCTTCAGCATCGGCACACGCCGATGGTCGGGCGCAGCCACGGCATTCACGCCGAGCCGATCACGTTCGGCTTCAAGGTCGCCGGCTGGTACGCCGAGCTGATGCGGGATGCCGAGCGCATCGCGCGAGCCCGCGAGGGGATCAGCGTGGGCGCCATCTCGGGGGCGGTCGGCACGCACGCCAACGTCGCCGCCGAGGTCGAGGCGTTCGTGATGGAGCGGCTGGGGCTCGAGCCGGATCCCGCCTCGACCCAGGTCGTGAGCCGCGACCGGCATGCAGAGCTGCTCACCGCGCTGGCGATCCTGGGCGGCACGCTGGAGCGGATCGGGGTCGAGGTGCGCCACCTGCAGCGCACCGAGGTGAGCGAGGCGTTCGAGCCGTTCGGGTCCGGCCAGCAGGGCTCGTCGGCCATGCCGCACAAGCGCAACCCGATCCTGGCCGAGCGGGTGACCGGCATGGCGCGCCTGCTGCGCGGCGATGCGCTGGTGGGGCTCGAGAACATGGCCCTCTGGCACGAGCGCGACATCAGCCACAGCTCGGCCGAGCGCTTCGTGTTCGAGCGGGCGCTGGGCGTGGCCGCGTACGCCACGCGCACGCTGGCCGACCTGCTCGACGCGCTGGAGGTCGACGCGGAGCGCATGCGCACGAATCTCGAGCTGCTGGGCGGCATGGTCTTCTCGGAGGCGCTGCTGCTCGCCATGGTGGCCAAGGGGGCCGATCGCCAGGAGGCGTACCGGCTGGTGCAGGGAGCCGCGAAGCGGGCATGGGCCGGAGCCCTGGGCTTTCGAGAGGCTCTCCTCGCCGACGAGCGGGTGGGCGAATGGCTGAGCGGCGAGGAGATCGAACGCGCGATGGACCTCCAGCATCACCTGGCCGGGGTCGACGCCACCTATCGCGCGCTCCAGCTCGACGACGGCGCGGGCCCTGACAGATAAGCCGATGCGTTCCTGGGTCGCGAACGCGGCCATGGCGGCCAGGATCTCGGCCGATCGCGCCGAGCTCTGGGTGCCCGGGGCGCTCGTCTGGCTGGCGACCGTCGGCTGGCTCCCGCTGCTGCTGACGGTGGCGACGTTTCCAGCGGAGGCCGACCTGGCTTTCTTCGGAGCAGGCCTCGTGACGTCGGGCGCATGGCCGCTGAACGCGGCCGTCCTCGGCGTGGCCGGCGTGCTGGTGGTGCTGGTCGGCTTCGCCCTCGCGGCGCTCGGCGAGGCGGCGCTGCGCCGCGGCGTGGAGCGCAGCAGCGCGCCGCTTGCCGCCCACGCGCGGCGCCTCATGGTCGCCGCCCTCATCGGCGCGGTGCCCGTCGTCCTGGCGCTCTTGGCGCTGGGAATCGCGTTGTCGGCGGTCGCGCCGGACGAGTTCCAGTCGCCGGACATCGGCGGGGAGGTCGTGGTCCGCATCGCCGGCCGCGTGGCGCCGGTCCTGGTCGTCCTTGTCCTCGCGGTGCTCGCCGGTGAGGTGATCGGCGCGACGTTCAGCCGGCGCGTCACCGGGCCGGATGCCGGGCGGATGGGAGCAGCCCTGCGAGCCGCGGTTGGCGACGTGCGGCGTTCGTGGCTGCGCCTGATCGGCGTGGCCGTCTGCAGCCTGGCCGGCACGGTGGCCTACCTCGTCGCCGCCACGCTGCTGCTCCGCGTCCTGTGGGCGCCGATCGCCGCGCCGCTCGCGGTCGGGCAGGGGATCGACGCGCCCGGTGTCCTGCTGCTGGTAGGCTTCGTGGCGATCTGGCTCTGCCTCCTTCTCGGCGGTGGCGCGCTCCACGCGTGGGCCTCGACGTGGTGGACCCTCGAGCTCGCCGAGGCACGTCGTGACGGTGCGGAGCGGTCGCGCAACCTGGAGGCCATCACACCGGCGTGAATCCTGAGCTGACCGTCGCGACCGAGCTGAACCTCGCCCTGCGGCTGACCGTCGGGCTGATCCTCGGCGCGATCATCGGCTTCGAGCGCGAGCTGCACCGTCAGCCGGCAGGGTTCCGGACACACAGCCTCGTGTCGCTGGGCGCGGCGCTGTTCACCGTCGTCAGCGCCTTCGGCTTCGCCGGGCCGCTGGTGGATCCGACGAGAATCGCCGCCCAGATCGTGTCGGGCATCGGCTTCATCGGTGCCGGCACGATCCTCCAGTACCGCGGGCACATCCGGGGCCTGACGACCGCGGCCAGCCTGTGGTCGGTGGCCGCCATCGGCACCGCGGCAGGTGCCGGGCTGTTCGTGGTCGCCACCATCGGCACGTTGCTCATCCTGGTGATCCTGTCGATCCTGGACCGTATCGAGGACGTCGCGCGACGCCGGCTGTCGCTGCCGCCGGACCGATACGACCTGGCACGCGATGAACCGACCGAGGGCAAGAGCGAAGACCTGCCATGACCCTGACCACCAGCCACGTCGAGGGGCTGCCGCTCGTGCATCGAGGCAAGGTCCGCGAGACGTACGCCGTCGACGAGCGCCACCTGCTGCTGGTGGCCACCGACCGGCTGTCCGCCTTCGACGTCGTCTTCGACCAGCCGATCCCCGACAAGGGCCGGATCCTGACCCAGCTCTCCGCATGGTGGTTCGAGGAGCTGGCCGCGCTGGGGCCTTCCCACTTCATCTCCGTCGAGGCCGATGCGCTACCGGCTTCCGCCCGCACGCCCGAGCTCGCCGGCCGCACCATGCTGGTGCGCCGGGCGGAGCGCGTCGATGCCGAGTGCGTCGTGCGCGGATATCTCGCCGGCTCGGCGTGGACCGAGTATCAACGGGACGGCACCATCTGCGGGCGCCGGCTGCCATCCGGGCTGCGCGAGGCGGACCGCCTGCCCGAGCCGATCTTCACGCCCTCGACCAAGGCGGAGGTGGGGCATGACGAGAACATCAGCGTGCAGCAGCTCGCGAGCCTCGTCGGCGCCGACGTGGCGCGGCAGCTGGAGGGGTACTCGCTGGCGCTGTATGCCGCGGCGGCGGGGCGCGCCGAGGCCGTGGGCCTCATCCTCGCCGACACGAAGTTCGAGTTCGGCTGGATCGACGGCGAGCTGGCCGTCATCGACGAGGTCCTCACGCCGGACTCGTCGCGCTTCTGGGATGGCGCGCACTATGCCCCGGGCGCGTCACCGGCCAGCTTCGACAAGCAGTACGTCCGCGACTTCGTGGCCGCATCGGGCTGGGACAAGGAGCCGCCGGCGCCCATGCTGCCGGACGAGGTGATCGCGGGTACCCGCGATCGCTACGCCACCGCCTACGAGCGGCTGACCGGCCGCGAGTGGCGTTGAGACTCCGGGGCTCGACGTGCCGGAGACCGGCCTGAGTGCGCTGGCTGGCTGACGTGCGCGTCACCCTCCGTCCTGGTATCGCCGATCCGGAAGGGCAGACGATCGCGTCAGGGCTGCGCTCGCTGGGCTACGAGACGGTGAGCGACGTTCGTGCCGGCAAGCTCCTGCGGCTGGCGTTCGAGGCCGATGACCCCGCCACCGCCGAGTCGACGGTCGCCGAGATGTGCCGCCGGCTGCTGGCCAACCCGGTGATGGAGACGGCGACCTGGGAGCTACGCGCCGACGAGCAGATCGATGCGGACGAGGCCGTGCCGTGACGCTGCTCTCCCGCCGGCCGCGCATTGCGGTGGCCGTCTTTCCCGGTACCTGGAGCGAGCGCGACTTCGCGCATGTCGCCACGTCGGTGCTGGGCTGGGAGGCGCGGCTGCTGTGGCACACGGAGCGCGCGCTCGGCGACGTCGATGCCGTGGTGCTGCCCGGCGGCTTCGCCCACGGCGATCATCTGCGCACCGGCGCCATCGCCCGCTTCAGCCCCCTCATGGGCGCGGTCGAGGCCTTTGCTGCGGGAGGCGGCCCGGTCATCGGCTCCTGCAACGGGTTCCAGGTGCTGACCGAGGCCGGCCTCCTGCCCGGGGCGTTGCTGCGCAACGAGCACCTGGAGTTTCGCTGCGACTGGCAGTGGCTGCGGGTCGAGCATCCCGGTGCCGCGCCGGCATGGCTCGGCGATCTCGCAGACGGCGACCTCATCCGGCTGCCCATCAGCCACGGCGAGGGCCGCTACTTCGCGGACGACGGTACGCTGGACGAGCTCGAGGCGACCGGCCGCGTGGTCCTGCGCTATGCGGCCGCGGACGGCAGCGTGACCGTCGATGCCAATCCGAACGGCTCGCTGCGCTCGATCGCCGGCATCGCGAACGAGCGGGGAAACGTCCTCGGACTGATGCCGCATCCCGAGCGTGCATCCGAGCGGGAGCTCGGCGGTTCCGACGGGCTGCGCCTGCTTCGCGCGCTCGAGCGCTGGCTGCAGGACCAGCCGGCGGCGGCGGAGCGTCGGCTATGATCGAACCGTCCGCCTAACCGATTCAGGAGGCGCCACCCCAACATGGAAAACGAGCAGCGGGATCGGCGCGACCCGCCCGACTCGCGCGATCCGGCCGATGCGCAACCATCCGGGACCTGGCCCACGCCCGATGCCTCCGAGGAGCCGCCGAGCGAGGCCGAGCGTAGGGACGACTGGCCGCAGCATGATCTCGCTGCGGCGGGCGCCGCGCAGCAGCCGGCCGACGACGAGGCGGAGGATGCCACCCAGCCCTGGCCGACCGAGCCGCCGGACGCCGGCTCCGCAGCCGCGGAGGCGCCCACGTCGCCGCCGGAGCCTGCGGCAAGCGAGGAGCCGGAGACCGTCCACGAGCCGGAGACCGTCCACGAGCCGGTCGCGGCGCACGAGCCGCCGCCGAGCGAGGTCGAGGCCTACACCGCTCCGGAATCAGACGAGGCGAGCCGGGAAAGCCACGATCTGCCCCCGGCAGCCGCCGTCGGCGGCGCCGCGCACAGCGTGCCCGACAGCGACCGCGGTCTCGGCGAGAGCACGCAGTGCCCCCGCTGCGGCACGGAGAACCGTGCCGGCCTGGCCTTCTGCCGCAACTGCGGCCAGCGGCTGATGGCCGCGGGCATGGCGGCCACGGTGGAGCGGCCGGGCGTGCCCGAGGGAACACAGGCCTGCCCGCGTTGCGGGACCCACAATCGTGCGGGCGTCGCGTTCTGCCAGAACTGCGGCGCGAACCTGCGTGGCGCGGCGGCAACCGGCTACGTGCCGCCGGCTGTGCACGGCGAGGATGCAGCCGCCGCCGCGCCGGAATCGACCACGCGCCGCGGTGCAGCCCTGGGGCCGGTCGTCCTCCTCATCGGCATGGTCGGCCTCATCACCGGATACCTGCTGCCCTTTGCCTACGGGACGGGGTCGCTGTACGAGCGCGGCTTCAACGCCGGGGGCTACGGTATCGCCTTCTGGAGCGGCTATCCCGACGTGGCCGGCACGCTGGCGGACCAGGCCTACTTCGGGTTCGCCGCGCCGGCCCCGCTCCTGGTCGTGCTCCTGCTCGGCCTGGTCGTGGCGGGCTTTGTGCGCGCCGCTCCCGGTCTCGTGCAGATCGTGGGCCTGGTGGCCGCGCTGCTGTGGAGCATTGGACTGGCGGTGCTCTTCGTGCTCGTCGAGCTCTTCGGAAACCTCGGCGGCGACATCGTGGCGCTCCTGCGTGAGCTGACGCCGGCCGGGATCATCTTCTTCCTGGCCTCGCTGATCGTGATCATCGGCTCGCTCACCCGCTTCGGGCGAGGCTGAGGTATGCCCCGATTCTGCGGCAACTGCGGCACCGAGGTCGACGAATCGGCCTCCTTCTGCCCGACGTGCGGACAGCCGCTGTACGAGTCCGCCGAGGCCGAGACGCCGGCAGAGGCAGAGACGCCGGCAGAGGCAGAGCTGCCGGCAGAGGCAGAGCTGCCAGCCGCGCCCGCCTGGCCGGACCCTGACGAGGCGGAACCCGACGCGGCGGAGCCGCGGCCTGCGCCGGCGCAGGCGCCTGCGGCCGAGCGGGACGAGCCGACTCGAGCCGGGCCGCAACCGGCCCCGCCC
>JBOGTC010000147.1:0-1764 GCA_050692055.1 Candidatus Limnocylindria bacterium
GCGGCATGACGAGAACCCCAGGAGCTATGTGGATTTGCTCGTAGAACGCCCACGCCCAGTCGTTTGTTGCGGTGGTGCCGGAGGTGAGACTTGAACTCACACGAGGTTGCCCTCATCGGTGTTTGAGACCGACGCGTCTGCCGATTCCGCCACTCCGGCCAGGGGGAGCCTTCATTATATGGCCGCCATGGCGGACCCCCAGACACCGACCCGAGCTGGCCGCACGGCGCCGCTTCCCGACGAGGCGGCGCTCGTGCAGCGTGCCCGCGCGGGAGATCGCCTGGCGTTCTCCCGGCTCGTCGAGCACTACCAGTCGGCCTGCTACGGCCTCGCGTGGCGGCTGCTCGGCGACCCCGACCTGGCCGCCGACGCGACGCAGGACGCCCTCGTCCACGCTTACCGGGCAATGGACCGATACCGGGGCGGCCTGTTTCGCTCATGGATGCTGCGCATCACGGCCAATGCCAGCTACGACATCCTGCGCCGGGCGCAACGGCGCCCCTCCAGCCCCCTGCCCGACGCCGACGAGGGCGAAGCCGAGCTGCCGGACGTCCGGGCGCCAGACCCGGTCGCCGAGTCCGAGCGTGCCGAGCTGTACCGGCACCTTGAGGCGGCTCTGCATCAGCTGCCATCCGACCAGCGCACCGCAGTGGTGCTGTGCGACGTGTACGGCATGGACTACAACGAGGTGGCCAAGGCCACGGCATCGGCGCTGGGAACCGTGAAGTCGAGGATCCATCGCGGGCGCCTCCGCCTGCGCGAGCTGCTGGCCGACCACCGGGAACTGATGCGTGGATGAGGGCGTCTGACCCATGACGATGCAATCTCAGACTCACCCCAACGACGAGCGCCTGGCGGCGCTGGCCGGCGCTGACCCAGATGCGACCGGCGACTCCGCGCTGTCCGGACACGTCTCCTCCTGTGATCGGTGCAGCGGCGTGGTCGACGACCTGCGCGGCCTGCGGGCCGCCCTCGCCGAGCTACCGGATCTCATGCCATCGCGACCGCTGCGCCTCATTCCACCGGCGCCGAGCACGGCCGATCGGGCCGGCGGCTGGGTACGCCGCGTCTTCGCACCCGTCATGACCGCGGGAGCGGCGCTGGCGCTCGTGGGGCTCGTGGGCACCGGACTCCCCGCGCTGTCGGAGATGGCCGGCTCGCCTACCGCGCTCGAGGCCCCGGCTGCCGACGAAGGCGCCGAGAAGGGCACCGACGGTTCCACCGCCACGCTCGAGACTGATGCTGCGCAGGAGGCGGCTGGCGACGAACCCGCCGAGACGTTCCAAACGTTCGACTTCGGCGACGCCGATACCGCGGAGGATGCACCGCTCGGCCCGGCTGCCGAGACTGCTGAGCCAAAGCCGCGGATCGCGTACGGCGAGCGCATGACCGGCGATGACCCCGAGAGTGAGACGGCGGAGAGCGCCGGTGACGAGATGCCGCTTCCGGCCGCACGGTCGCCGTGGCCGATGGTCCTGTTCGGCGGCGTCGCCGTGATGGTCGGCGCGCTGCTGCTGCGCTGGATCCTCGCGCCCCGCGCCGCGTAGCGCACGGGCGGCACGGAGCGCCGCTAGAGCCCGAGGCGGCCGGCGACGATGGCGCCGGCGAGGAGCAGCAGGATCACCAGTGCCACCGTGACGGCGGCCCAGCCGGAGTCACGGAATCCTCGCGGCTGCTGCTCGGGACGTGTCGGCCGGCGCGTGCGCGGCACCGGGATCTCGCCCGGCTGGCGCAGGGTGCGGGCCGCCGCGCGCGTCTCGGCGG
>JBOGTC010000148.1:0-2788 GCA_050692055.1 Candidatus Limnocylindria bacterium
CGCGCGAGGTCAAGTCGGCCGACGAGATCATGCTGCTCAACATCGCCTGCGCCATGGTCGACGGCGCATACCAGCTCATCGCCGAGCGGCTGAAGCCCGGCATCCGCGAGAGCCAGCTCGTGGCCGAGGTGACGAAGGCACTCTTCGACATGGGTTCCGAGCACGTCGACAACATCAACGCCGTCTCCGGCGAGCGCTGCTCTCCGCACCCCCACGTCTTCAGCGACCGGCTCATCCGGCCCGGCGACCAGGCCTTCTTCGACATCATCCAGACCTTCGTCGGCTACAAGACCTGCTACTACCGCACGTTCGTCGTCGGCACGGCCTCCGATGCGCAACGCGACGCGTACAAGCGGACGCGGGAATGGATCGATGCCTCGATCGAGCTCATGAAGCCCGGCGTCACGACCGACCAGGTCGCATCGGTCTGGCCGAAGGCACAGGAGTTCGGGTTCGACTCGGAGATGGAATGCTTCGGGCTCCAGTTCGGCCACGGCGTCGGCCTCTTCCTCCACGAGCGGCCGATCATCAGCCGCCTCAACTCGCTCGAGAACCCGATCGCGCTGAAGGAGGGGATGGTCATCGCGCTCGAGACGTACTGCCCGGCCAAGGACGGCTACTCGGCCGCGCGGATCGAGGAGGAGGTCGTCATCACCGCCGAGGGCCCGCAGGTGATCACTCGCTTCCCCTCCCAGGAGCTGTTCGTCGCCAATGAGTACTGACGTGACCGAAGCGGGGGCGCCGGCCACCATGGATCGCGACCTCCGCCTGCGCATGTACCGCACCATGGTCGAGTGCCGGCTCTTCGAGCAGCGCACGCACGAACTCTTCCTGGCCGGCCTGGTACGAGGCACCACCCATCTGGGAATCGGCCAGGAGGCGGTGGCGGCCGGCTTCGCAGCCGCGATGCGCGACGATGACTACACGTTCTGCACCTACCGCGGCCATAACCACACGCTGGCGCGTGGCGTGCCGATGACGCCGGTCCTGCTCGAGCTGGTCGGCAAGCAAGGCGCGCTCATGGGGGGCAAGGGCGGATCGATGCACCTCACCAGCGTCGAGCACGGGGCGATGGGCTCGTACGCGATCGTCGGGGCACACCTGCCGATCGCCGTCGGCGCCGCCTGGTCGGCCCAGTACCGCGGCTCGGGGCAGGTCGCGGTCTGCTTCTTCGGTGACGGCACCACGAACATCGGCGCCTTCCACGAAGCGCTCAATCTCGCGGTGGTCTGGAAGGCGCCGGTCGTCTTCGTCTGCGAGAACAACCAGTACATGGAGTACACACCGATCCGGGCCGTGACCGCCGTCGAGCGCCCGGCCGCCGACCGTGCCGCCGGGTACGGTCTCGAGCCGCTTGTCGTGGACGGCAACGACGTCGAGGCCGTGCACGAGATGGCGCGCCTGACGATCGACAGGGCACGCCGCGGCGACGGCCCGTCGCTCATCGAGGCGCTCACCTACCGCCACGGCGGCCATTCGCGTGCCGATCCGGGGACGTACCGGCCCGACGAGGAGGTGAAGGCCTGGCTCGCGCGCGACCCGATTCCCGCGCACCGCCAGCGACTGCTCGACGACGGCGCGGCGGCGGACGAGCTGGATCGCATCGACGCGGACGTGAAGGCGGCGGTGGCCGATGCCGAGGCGGCGGCCCGCGCGGCGCCGGAGCCCGACCCGGCCACGGCGGAGACCCAGGTGTGGGCCGACGGAGGCTCGGCGTGGCGGAGCTGACGTACCGCCAGGCGGTGGCCCACGGGATCGCCCAGGAGATGGACCGCGATCCGACGGTCGTGATGCTCGGCGAGGACATCGCCGTCGCCGGCGGCGTCTTCAAGACGACCGAGGGACTGCTGGCGCGGTTCGGCCCGGAGCGGGTACGCGACACGCCGATCAGCGAACAGGCGATCGTGGGCGCGGCGATGGGGGCGGCGATGACCGGCCTGCGCCCGGTGGCCGAGCTGATGTTCAGCGACTTCTTCGCCGTGGCCTGGGACATCGTCGCGAACCAGATCGCGAAGACCCGCTACATGACCGACGGCCAGATCACGCTCCCCCTCGTCATCCGCACCGCGAACGGCGGCGGGCTGCGATTCGGCGCCCAGCACTCGCAGAGCATCGAGAACTGGGCCATGGCGATCCCCGGCCTCAAGGTCGTCGCGCCGTCGACTCCGGCCGACATGGTCGGCCTCATGGCGGCCGCGATCCGCGACCCCGACCCTGTGATCGTGTGCGAGCACAAGGCCCTCTTCGCCGAGAAGGGCGAGGTGCCCGACGGCGAGCACGTCGAGGAGCTCGGCGTGGCGCGGATCGTCCGCGAGGGCGGCGACTGTACGATCGTGGCCCTGGCGGCGATGGTGCCGCGGGCGATCCAGGCGGCGGACGCGCTCGATGCGGACGGCATCTCGGCCGAGGTCATCGACCTCCGATCGCTGGTCCCGCTCGATGTCACCACGGTCCTTCGCTCGGTCGAGCGGACGACGCGGCTGTTCACCGTTGAGGAGAACCCACGACTCTGCGGCTGGGGTGCCGAGGTCGTCTCGATCGTGGCGGAAGAGGCGATCTACAGCCTCGACGGGCCGGTCGTGCGGATCACGACGCCGCACGTGCCGCTCGCCGCGAACCCGGTGCTCGAGGACGCGCAGATGCCGTCCGCCGACCGGATCGCGCAGACGGTGCGCGCGACGCTCGAAGCGAGCCGATGACGGTGGTGGCTGTCGTCGGCACCGGGCGGATGGGCTCGGCCATGGCCCGCGCCCTGGCGCGCGGCGGTGCGCAGGTCATCCTCCACAAC
>JBOGTC010000149.1:0-58552 GCA_050692055.1 Candidatus Limnocylindria bacterium
GAGCGCGCCCACACCGGGCGCTGGACCAGGGGACGCACGCCCGAGGAGGTCCTGGGCAAGGTCAAGATGTGGTCGAAGTGACGCGGATGCGCCGCCTCGCGTGTCGCTACATCCTGGGGTCAGGACAGCCTAGTCCGGCTGTGGTTGGCGCCTGACACCAATCGGGGCGTTGGCAGCCCGTAATGCGGCTGTGGTTGGAATCTGACGCGAGCCTGATGCGAACGCACCAGACGGAACCCAGACGGGACCCGGAGCGGACCTGGGCTGCGCCCCGCAGGCGCGCGTGTCGGTGCTGCGAGTGAAGCTCCACGGGAGCGCGGGCTCAGGTGTCGTCCGCACGTATCCACCCCACGGAATGCCTGCGAGCTCCTGCTTCGCGCGCCCGTTCAGCCGTGCCGCGACTGGGCAGCCCGCGCCGCGACGAGACGAGCGCGGCGAGCGGGACCTCCGCGGCGAGGAGCAGCAAGGCCACGATCAGCAGCACCGGGATGTCGCCAGCGAGACCCATGACCAGCAGCGCGGCGAGGAAGAAGGCGTGAATGGCGACCCGCGTGAGGAACGCCAGCCGCAGGTCGAGGATCGCCGTGCGCTGCCCGTCGGGCGGCAGGCGGTTCGGTCCCCACACGCCGTACGCGGCGGCGGCCACGAACCCAATGAGCGCGACCAGAAAGATGACCATTCCACCCCCTGGCGTCGGGTCGACGACCGGTGCGAGGAGCACGAACGGCACCAGCGAGGCGAGCAGGATGACGAAGGCGGGAATCGGAATCGCCAGCTGCAGCCACTCCAGGGCAGGGCGGCGAGGGGAGGCGTCGCGCAGCCATCGGCTCAGGAGGCTGAAGGCGAGGGTGACGAAGAGCCAGGCGTAGAAGTTGCCGGCCGGCACGCCGAACCAGCCATCGGTGAGTCCGACGTCGCGCCATGTCCAGAGGCCCATGCGGATGGCGATGGCGTCGAACGCGAGGTCGAGCATGATGGCCAGCACGCTGTCGACGAACGGGGCCCATCGGCGGCGCACGCCGAGCGCATCGGTGATGCGCATGGCGCCGGCGAGGATGAGCGCCCAGGTGAGGCCGATGACGAGCGGGGCGCGGTCGATCGCCAGCACGAAGGCCGGCGAGTACTCGTAGGTCTCGAAGATCATCTGGTCGCCCTGCTCGAGCAGCAGGCCGAACGCCGCCGCGCTGGCGAGCTCGAGGAACGGCAGGCGGCCGCGGCGCAAGGCCGCCCCGGCCGCGACAAGGAAGAAGGCCGCAACGGCGATCTCGAGGAGCAGGTAGAGGGGATCCATCGCGCCTCGATGATACGGACGAACGGCGCGTCTGGATCACGACGCGGCCTTCGGAGCTCGAACGGACCGATGGCCGCCCGTAACGGACGGCCATCGGCACACTGGACGGACGGATCGCGTGGAGCGTTCGCGGAGGCTCAGCCGAGCCGTCGCCGAACGGCATTCGCGAGCGGCGTCCAACCGACCACGACCGACGCCGCGATCAGGCTAAACGCGACGGTCGCCATCACCACCGGCGGTGGCTCGGCCGCTGCGGTATCGGGCACGTCTGGCGCCGCCGCGCGACGGTACATCTGTTGCAGTCCTTGAACGACTCGTGATACACATGTGCCGTGCACCGGCCGAACCGGATCGACGGGACGAGTGGGACGCCTGAAACGGCCATCTCGATGATGCGCCGTCTGATGCCCGGGCTGCCGGCGGCTCAACGCAGAGTCGCCGCGACCATCCTGGAACATTCGACCGATGCCGCGCTGCTCTCGTCCCGGGAGCTGGCGAGGCAGACCGGCGCCAGCCCTTCGACGGTCGTCCGTCTGGCACGGGCTTTCGGCTACGACGGATATCCCGAGCTCCAGGCCGTGCTTCAGGACCTCGTGCGTCATCAGCTCAGCCTCGTGGAGCGGCTCGAGTCCACGCTGGCCGCATCGACCAGGCAAGGAGCGCTGGTCAGCTCCATCTCTCGCGACATCACGGCGCTCCAGTCGGCAGCTGAGAGCCTCTCACCCGCCGTCTTCGAGTCGATGGCAGACGTGCTGGCTCAGGCGTCAACGATCTATCTTGCGGGCCTCGGGAAGGCCACCGCGGTCGTCGACTTCATGGCCTTTCGCCTGCGACGCTTCCGCCAGCGGGTGGTCACGGTCACCAAGGGTGGCTCCGACGTCCTGGAGCCGCTGCTCGCCATCGGAGAGGGCGACGTGCTCGTCATCGTCACATTCCACCGGGAGCTGCCCGAGCTGGTCGAGGCGATCAAGCTGGCGAGGACGCGGCACGCGCGAGTGATCGCCGTCGCGGAAGACCCGCTGAGCGAGCCTGCGATACAGGCCGACCTGGTGTTGAGCCCGTCATGCGGCTCGCCGGAGATCCTCAACAGCCTGGCGGTCCCCATGGCCGTGGCCCATGCGCTGTGCATGGCGGTGGCGGAGCGGCGACTCGGCGAAGCAGAGGACGCGTATCACTGGGTGGAGGGATCCTCGTATCGCTCCGGCCCGCCGCCGGCAACAGACGGCAGCCACCGCCCGCAACCGCAACGACGCCAGCCACGGGAACGCTGGGAGTGACCCGTTCGCGCCCGGGCAACGGAGCCGACTGGGGCCGCACGCTCCCCACCCTCGCGTCGGCAGGCCTGGGCGATCCGGTGGCAGGAGTCGCAACTGGCCAGCTGGAGCCACCGCCGTCGCCGTTCCGGCGCCGCCTGCATCGCGCGCGACGGGCGGTACTCGACCCGCAACTGGCGTTGGTGGTCGTTCTGCTTGCCCTGCTGGCCTATGTCATCGTCGTGCCGCTGGCGAGCATCGCGTGGACCACGCTGTCCTGGAGCACCGGCGACCTGCGCTTCTCGCCGAACGCCATTCCCGGCGCGTTCACGCTGGAGCACTGGCAGCGCGTAGTCGCTGGCCCCGTCTCCGACGCTCTCCTGTGGCAGCCGCTGCTCAATACGTTGCTGGTCGGCAGCATCGCCGCCCTCGGCGCGGTGGCGTTGGGCGCGGGCATCGCGTGGTTGGTGACCCGCACCGATCTGCCGGGCCGTGACCGCTATCGGACCCTGCTGGTGTTCCCGTACATGTTGCCCTCGCTGGCCCTCGCACTGGCGTGGATCACCATCTTTCGCAGCGGGTCGATCGGCGGCCGGCCCGGCGTGTGGGAGAACCTGTTCGGCGTTGCGCCGCCGGATTGGTTGGCGCTCGGCCCGGTGCCGATCACCGTGATCGTCACCGTCCACTACTTCCCGTTCGCGTTCCTGTTGGTCGCGGCCGCGCTCGTGGCGGTCGATGCGCAGCTCGAGGAGTCAGCCGAGCTGCAGGGCGCCTCTCGCGCCACCATCCTGCGTCGGATCACGTTTCCGTTGGTGGCGCCAGCCCTCCTGTCGGCCTTCGTGCTGACCTTCGGCAAGACGATCGGCACGTTCGCCGCAATCCAGCTCTTGGGCGTGCCGGCGGGGTTCGACACGATGTCGACCATGATCTTCGGCAGCATCGGCCTCGGGTTGAGCTCGAATGCGTTCGTGCTGTCCATCGTGCTGATTGTGCTCGCCGCGGCGGTCGTGTACCTGAACAGCCGCGTACTCGGTACCACCGCCCGCTACGTGACGATCTCCGGCAAGGGATTCAAGTCGAACCCGGTCAACCTGCGGGCCTGGCGCTGGCCGCTCGCCATCCTGCTCGCCGCCTTTGTCGGGTTCTTCGTCGCGGTGCCGATTGGCCTGCTCCTCTACCAATCCGTCTCGCTCGTACCAGGCGTGGTCAGCCTCGAGAACCTGACCGGATACTTCTGGGTCGGGGAGTCGGATTCGAGCATCTTTCCCACGGGCGAGCCCGGTGTCCTGGCGAACGATGGGATCCTGTCCGGGGCCTGGAACAGCCTGCGCCTGGCGCTCGGCGGCGCGGTGCTCGGCGCGTTGCTCGGCGCGTTGATCGGCTACGTCACGGTGCGTACCCGCTGGCCGGTGCTCACGCGGATCCTTGACCAGATCGCGTTCATTCCCTACCTCATCCCCGGCATCGCATTCGGCGCGGTGTACCTGAGCCTGTTCGCCGTTCAGCGCGGACCGGTGCCGGCTCTGTTCGGCACCTTCGCCCTGCTGCTCCTTGTGGTCACCGTCAACAGCCTGCCCTTCACGACCCGCACCGGCTCCAGCGCCGTGACGCAGATCGGCAGGGAGCTCGAGGAGGCCGCGGAGGTGCAGGGCGCCGGCTGGCTGCGCCGCTTCCGCCGCATCGTCCTGCCACTGGCCAGCTCCGGCATCGTGGCGGGGATGATGATCAGCTTCATCGGCATCATGCGCGAGCTGTCGCTGATCGTGATCCTGATCACGCCCTCGACGGCGGTGCTCATGAGCCAGACGCTGCGGTACGCCGCAGAGGGCTTCGTGCAGCACGGCAACGCGCTGATCCTGATCATCATCGGCATCACCTTCATCGGCGAGCTCGTGCTCTGGCGACTGGGGCGCAGCAAACTGTCGCGGCTGTCGGGGGCCTGACCGATGGCGATGATGGGCGCCGCCATCTCGGTGAGGGGCGTGACCAAACGCTATGGCGCTGTCGAGGCGCTCCGCAACCTGGACCTCGACGTCGAGCGTGGCGAGTTCGTCGTTCTGCTCGGCCCGTCCGGCTGCGGAAAGACGACCCTCCTGCGCTCATTGGCCGGCCTGGAGACGCCCGATGATGGGCAGATCCAGATCGGCGGCAGCCTCGTCTTCTCGGAGGCGCGAGGCGTGCACGTGCGGCCCGGCCGGCGCGGAGTCGGGATGGTCTTTCAGAGCTATGCGCTGTGGCCGCACATGTCCGTGGAGGACAACGTGGGGTTCGGCCTTCAGCTCCAGAAGCTCTCCACGGAGGAACGGCGCCGACGCGTGGAGCGGGTGTTGACCGATCTCGGCCTGGCCGGCCTTGGCGGCCGCTTCCCGTTCCAGCTGTCCGGCGGCCAGCAGCAGCGCGTGGCTCTGGCCCGGCTGCTGGTGAGCGGACCCTCCGTCTTCCTCATGGACGAGCCCCTGTCCAACCTGGATGCTCGGCTGCGGCTCGACATGCGCGCGGAGATCAAGCGGCTGCACCATGAGCGAGGCGCCACGACGATCTACGTCACGCACGACCAGACAGAGGCGCTGACCATGGCCTCCCGCGTCGTCGTAATGGACCGAGGCACCATCCAGCAGATTGGGACTCCGCGCGAGATCTACGCACGCCCCGCCAACCTGTTCGTCGCCGAGTTCGTCGGCATGCCGAGCATCAACCTGCTTCCGGCGCGGGCGGTGACCGGTGACGGACGCTCCGCCCTGAGCAGCCCGCTGGGCGAGCTCACCATCGGCTGGATCCCGCCCAGCGATGAGATGGTCATCGCCGTGCGACCCGAAGACGTGCGGGTTATGGCTGATGCGAGCCCCGATTCCACGTCCGCCACGGTTCACGCCGTCCAACCGGCCGGTCCCGAGCAGTTCGTGCACCTGCGCTGCGGCGAGGAGATCGTGGTGGCGCGAACGCCACCCGATCAAGCGTTCGAGATGGACCAACCCGTGTGGCTCAGCGTCGAGCGTGGCGCGCTGGGTTTCTACGACCGATCAACCGGTTTGCTCTTCACGCCACCGAACTGAGAGGAGGAGGTATTCACCGTGCGATCAATTCGGACATCCCACCGACACGCGTGGCGGCTTGGCGCCGCCCTCGTCGCGACCGCCCTCATCCTGGCCGCCTGCGGCGACGGGACCGGCGATGATGGTCAGACGGATGGCGACGGCCAGGCGCTGACCGCCGAGCAGCAGGCCTGGCTCGAGGAGGCGCAGGTCGGGCCCGAGGCGCCCGACGAGCAGGACTGGGAGGCGATCGAGGCCGCGGCGCGCGAGGAAGGTCGTGTCGTGATCTACTCGGTCTCCTCGCGCATCTTCGACATCGCCGAGGAGTTCGAGTCGCGCTATGGCGTGGAGATCGAGGCCTACGACCTCGGCTCCGACGTGCAGCTCGAGCGGCTCCGGCGTGAGCAGGACGCCGGCCAGTTCGTGCCGGACGTGCTGTTCAACAACCACACCCCACTCCTGAGCCGGGAGTTTCTGCCAGATAGCCGCGTGTGGAACTTCGTCCCTGAACCCCTGACGGATCAGCTCCGCGACGAAGAGCAGGAGCCCATGCTGATCCAGCGCTGGGGCAGCCGGGTGTTCATCTACAACTCGGCGGCGCACCCCGACGGCGCGCCGTTCGAGAACATCTGGGACCTCACCGAGCCCGAGTGGACGGGCAACGTACAGATGGTTGCTCCGCTGGGTGACAGTGAATCGGCGGCGACCCTCCAGACGATCCTCCAGCATCCGGACGAGATGGCCGCAGCGTACGAGGCCAGGTTCGGCGAGCCGCTCACCGAGTACTCCGAGGGCGTCGTGGAGTTCATGGAGGAGGACATCGGCACGCTCTTCGGCGAGGCGAACGCCTCGATGGAGTGGCTGTACCGCATGCTGCACAACGAGCCGGTCTTCGTCTCCTCGACCGATGAGGTTGCGGAGAACGTCGGTGCGGTGGGCCAGGATGACCCGCCGGTGGGCATCATGACCTTCAGCGACATCCGCGACGTCGAGGAAGGCGTCATGGAATGGGAGCCTGCCTACGACGTGGAGCCGTTCTTCGGGGTCAGCTATCCCACCGTGCTCCTCATCCCCGATCGGGCGCCGAACCCCAACGCGGCCAAGCTCCTGATCCGATTCATGTTGGAGGATGGCTACGAGCCGTGGAACGTGCCCGGCGACTATGCGGCCCGGGACGACATCGTGGCCGAGCAGGTGGCCGAGTTCGGGATACCGCCGTTTGACGAGCTCAACCTGCGGCCGATCGACCCCGACTACGTCTACGACACCCAGGCCTCGTTCCTGAACCTCTACCTCACATTCGCCGAATGACGGTGGATCTCCCTGCGCCGAGTGACGACCGGCGGGTTCTCCCGCCGGTCGCCTCGGCGCGCGCCGTCCTGTTCGACGCGGGCGACGTGCTGTATCGGCGCCCAAACCGGGATCGACGTCTTGCAGCCTTTCTCCAGGCTTCGGGCCTGCCGCCGCTGACCCGCGACGATCCTCGCTGGCAGGAGCTCAAGGAGCGCAGCTATGTCGGCGAGCTGGCGGAGCGGGATTACCACGACGCGATCCTGGACCTGGCCGGAGTTCGCCAGCAGGAGCAGCGGCGCCACGGACATACCATCCTGTGGGAGGAGGAACGTCAGATTCAATTCGAGCCGGCGCTGCGCGAGACGCTGATCTTCCTGCGCGACGCCGGCTTCAAGCTGGGGATCGTCACCAATACGAACGTCTCGACCGCCGAGAAGCTCAGGTGGTTTCGCAGAGTCGGCATAGAGGGCCTGTGGGACTCGTTCGCCACGTCGTGCGAGCTGGGGATCGCCAAGCCAGATCCCCGGATCTATCGTGCCGCGCTGGACCCCCTCGCCGTCGGCCCTGACCTCGCGGTCTTCGTCGGCCATACGCCCAGTGACCTCGTTGGCGCGCGCCGTATCGGCATGCGGACGGTGTGCCTGAACGGCGAGCCTGGCGACGACCAGGCGGCCGATGTGGTCATCAGCCGCCTAGCCGAGCTGCCCCACGTGCTCCTGAGTGACGGTCAAGTCGCTTCACCTCCGTAGCCCGCAGCGGCGGACGGACCCACCGCGTAACGCTCGTGTCGCAAGCCCTATCTGCGGGTCCAACGCCGCCACGGCGGTTACCGCTCGCCACGGGAGCACAAAGGCTCGTCGGATGGGCGGACGGCCGTCGTACCGCTCACCAGCTGAGCGCTGTGGCCACCAGGCTGGAGGGTGCTGCGGACAGTGCCCGTGTGGTGAGCGTTGTGCCCGCACCGGGCATCCGTTACTGCGCTCCGGCCGCGCGTGAAGATCTCATCGCTCGCGCGGATGCCTGGATCGAGCGACCGCTATGGCCCGCGCCGTGAGCGCGCCTTCGAGGTCATCCGCTGGCGCGCGTAGAATCGGGCCATGACCACCGAGGTCGGCGCGCCGTCCGTCGCGATCTACGTTGCCGGCGAGTTCGTCGAGGCTGGCACGCCGCTCGAGGTGCGCAATCCCGCCACCGGCGAGCTGATCGCGACCACCTTCCAAGCAGGGACCGATGAGCTGGAGCGCGCGACCGCCGCCGCCGTCGAGGCCTTCGAGCAGACGCGGCGGCTGGCCAGCTACGAGCGCCGCGACGCGCTGGCACACGTGGCGCAATGCATCGAGCGCGACGCCGATGAGCTCGCCACGCTCCTCAGTCGCGAGTCGGGCAAGCCGATCAAGGATGCCCGCGGCGAGGTTGCCCGCGGCGCGCTCACCTTCCGCACCGCCGCCGAGGAGGCGCTGCGCATCAACGGCGAGTGGCTGCCGCTCGACTGGGCCGCCGCCAACCGCGGCCGGCACGGGATCGTGCGGCGCTATCCGATCGGGCCCGTGGCCGGCATCAGCCCCTTCAACTTCCCGCTCAACCTGGCGGCCCACAAGGTTGCTCCGGCCATCGCCGCCGGCTGCAGCATCGTGCTCAAGCCGCCATCGAAGGATCCACTGAGCATGCTGCACGTCGCGGGATACCTGGCCGAGACGGACCTGCCGCAGGGCGCGGTGAGCATCGTGCCCATGGACCGGCCCACCGGCGACCGCATGGTGCGCGACGACCGCTTCAAGCTGCTGAGCTTCACCGGCTCGCCATCGGTCGGCTGGAAGATGAAGGCCGATGCCGGCAGGAAGAAGGTGGTCCTGGAGCTGGGGGGCAACGCGGGCGCCATCGTCGACGAGACCGCCGATCTCGACTGGGCGGTGGATCGGCTCGTGTTCGGCGCCTTCGCCTACGCCGGGCAGGTCTGCATCAGCGTGCAGCGCATCTACGTGGTGCGCGAGATCTACGACGAGTTCGAGCGGCGCTTCGTCGAGCGCGTGCGCGCCGTGAACCTCGGCGATCCGCTCGATCCGACCACCGATCTGGGACCGATGGTCGACCAGGCCGCCGTCGATCGCACCGACGAGTGGGTGCGCGAGGCCCTGGACGGCGGCGCCCGGGCGCTGACCGGCGGCGAGCCTGACGGCCAGACCTACCCGCCGACCGTCCTGGTCGACGTGCCCCGCGACGCCCGCGTCTGCGGCGAGGAGGTCTTCGCGCCGGTCGTCAACCTGTTCGCCGTGGATTCCTTCGAGGACGCGCTGCGCGAGATCAACGACTCGCGCTTCGGCCTGCAATGCGGCGTCTTCACGTCTTCGCTGGAGCGGACGTTCGCCGCCCACGACGAGCTCGAGGTCGGCGGCGTGATCGTCAACGACGTGCCCACTTGGCGCACCGATGCCATGCCCTATGGCGGCGTCAAGGACTCCGGTCTCGGTCGCGAGGGCCTGCGCTGGTCGATCGACGACATGACCGAGCCCCGCCTGCTGGCCTTCGCCGGCCCACCTCGCTGAGCGCCGTGACCACCGTTGCCACCCGCTACGCTCGCGTCCTGCAGGCGGACGAGCTGCGCGACGGCGAGCTGATCCCGGTCGAGATCGACGGTACGCCGGTCGTGCTGGTCCGCCACGCGGGCGAGTTCTTCGCGGTCCAGAACAACTGTAGCCACAAGGATTTCCCGCTCAGCGAGGCCGGGTTCGACCCACGCGACGAGGTGCTCGTGTGCGCGTGGCACGGCGGCTGCTTCGACATCCGCAGCGGCGACGCCGTCGTCCCACCGGCCAGCGAGCCTGTCGAGACATTTCCGGTGCGCGTCACGGAGCATGGCTGGGTGGAGATCGGCCTGACCGGCAGCCTGGACCAATCGCGCGGCGCGGCCTGACGAGGGACGGCCGGACGTGAGCATCGAGGCCCTCTTCTTCGTCAACTGGATCTTCTGGGCCGCGCTGTCGGCCGGCACCGTTCTGATCGTGGGCCTGACGGAGCGGCTCGGCGGCACGACGCGTGGCTATCGGCTCTTCATGGCCTGGCTGCTCGTCGTCCTCGCCGCTGTGCTCGTCGCCAGCGAGCTCGCCCTCCCGGCCGGCGCGGAAGCATCGGCCACCGCCGGCCTGCGGCGCCCGCTGGTGCTCGCGTTCGCCGCCGGCTGCGTCGCCTACCTGGTCGCGTCGCTGGGCCGATGGCCACGCAGCGGCCTCGCCATCGGCACCGGGATCCTGGGGCTGGCCGCGCTGGTCACCCTGGCCGCGGCAGGCGGCGTGCGGAGCGTCCCGCTCTTCGCCGGGCAGCTCGTGCTTGCCGCCCTCGCCCTCGGAGCGGTCAACGCCGCGATGCTGCTCGGCCACTGGTACCTGGTGACGCCCAGGCTGAGCCCTGCGCCGCTGCGACGCATGATGTGGCTGCTCATGGCCGTGCTGGTGCTGCAGGGAATCGCCTTCGGCGCGGCCCTGGTCGGGGTCGGAGCCGACCCGCTCGCGGGCGGCATGGGCTGGCTCACCTGGCTGCGCCTGGCGGTCGGGATCCTGCTGCCGATCGTGATCACCGTCCTCGCCATCCTGGCCAGCCGCGCGGCCTCGCTGCAGGCCTCGACGGGGCTGCTGTACGTGGGCCTGGCGATGGTCATGGCCGGCTCGATCGCCGGCGCCAGCATCACCTACCTGACCGGCGTGCCGGTCTAGCCTCCGGACGGACCGATGCGCGTGCGCGCCCGCTGCTTCGCCTCGCTGCGCGAGCTCAGCCTGGACCGATGCGACCTCGACCTCCCCGACGGCGCCACCGTGGCCGATGCCTGGACCGAGCTTGTCGCTCGCTTTCCGGCGCTGGCTCCGCACCGCGACTACGTACGCGCCGCCCGCAATGGCGCTTATGCCGGCTGGGACGTGCCGCTCGCCGATGACGACGAGGTCGCCTTCCTGCCTCCGGTTTCCGGCGGCGCTGCGCCGCTCATCGCCGAGCTCAGCGATCGGCCCATCGACGTCGCCGCGCTGGAGGCCGCCGTCGCTCGCCACGCCCACGGCGCGGTGGTGACCTTCGTGGGCCGTGCCCGCGACCACGCCGATGACGGCCGCGCCGTGACCGAGCTCGAGTACGAGGCCTATCCCGAGATGGCCGCGTCCGTCCTGCGCGAGATCGCGGCCGAGGCAGCCGACCGCTGGAGCTGCGCGGTCGCGGTCGTGCACCGCACCGGGATCGTGCCGATCGGCGAGGCTGCGGTGGCCATCGTCACCGCCTCGGCGCACCGTGGGGAGGCGTACGACGCCAATCGCCACGTCATCGAGGCGATCAAGGAGCGGCTGCCGATCTGGAAGCGGGAGCGCTTCGCCGACGGCAGCGAGTGGAAGCGTCCCGGCGCCTGACGTCGCTCGTTCGAGCCGTTTGGCCCTCGACAGCGTTCGTTCGCGCAGCGGACCGCCCGGTTGGCCGCCGTCCGCGCCGCGTACCGCCCGGTTGGCCGCCGTCCGTGCCAGATTCCAACCACCGGCGGCTTCGGCGAGCTGAGATTCCGCCGCATGGCCCTTCCGACATAGATATACCCAGATTTGCAGGCCTTAGTGCCTCCTCGAGAGTGCCGAAGCCGGCCGTGGTTGGCGTATGACAACTGTGTCGCGGCGCCCCTCCCAAGAGGCCGTGTCGAGCGTGCCAAAGCCGGCGGTGGTTGGCGTATGGCAGCGGCGGCGTGCTTGCCGTCCTCAGCGCCCGCCGGCGATCGATGCGATCCACGCTTCCGCCTCGCTGGGAGATCGCAAATGGACGAGGCGCAGGTCGGGGCGCAGGGCCAGGTGCTCGACCAGCCGCTGCCGCCGCCCGCGGTGAGTGGTGAGGATCCACCACAGCAGGGAGTCGCGCCCGGCGATGTGGCTCATCCGCTCGCGGTTGCCGGTACCGGGCCAGAATTCCTCGCGGCTCTGCACCCGGGCCAGCGTTCGACGGGCCCAGCGGGACAGGACGAGGTGCAGCGGGTAGTCGAGCCACACAATGGTGTCGACGCGGGACCAGGTGATATGCCGCACGGAGCGGTACCCGCCGTCGACGACCCAGGCCGGCGCGTCGGTGGCCTGGCGCACCCGTCCCTCGAACAGCTCGGTCGCGACTGGCTGCCAATCCGGCCCCCAGTACAGCGCATCGAGCTCGACGTGCCGTACGCCAACGGCGGTGGCCAGGCGTCGCGCGAGCGTCGTCTTGCCGGAGCATGAGGTGCCCACCACGTTGATCCGTCGCATCGGCGGGGGAGTCTAGACGATGTTGACAGCGTGCAAACATGGACCGGTCCGTGCACAATGCTGCCCGACATGGCGACTCCCAAGCCGGGCGAGATCCGCTGCCCGACGTGCCACCGATCCACGCCTCCAGCCGGGTTCTGCACCCAGTGCGGCTCCGCGATCCCGACTGATGCCCGCATCCGGCCGCGGGGCATGGACCGTGACGAACTGCAGGATCGCATCCGCGCTCGCCGATCCGGCGGCGATCCGTACCGCCGCGGCGGGATGGCCGATGAGCCGGCATATGAGCGGTACGAGCCCGACCCCAATGACTCTCGCCCGCGTGGCGACGAGCCGGCGGCCACCGAGCGCCGAATCGACTACTTCGACGAGGAAGCACATCCTCCACCGCCTCCCGTGCCGGTGGCGCCGCCCCCCGACGTCACCCGCGACACCGATGCCGACGAATGGCGGAGTGGAGATGCGTGGGATCGGCGTGACGAGCCGCGCTGGGAGGAACCGCCGCCGGCGCCGGCCTACGCCCCGCCGCCGGCCTACGCCCCGCCGTCGGTGGACGAGCCAGTGCGTCGCGTCGACAACTACGACGATGCCTATGACGCCGATGCGCCCTACGATTACGACCCGGAGGAGTACGACCACGACCGTTACGACGAGCGGGACGATCGTCGCTCCGGGGCGGGGGCATTCGCCATTCTCGGCTTCTTGGCGCTGGGCGTCCTCGCGCTGCTGGGTGGAGCGGTGCTGGCCGGCATGTTCGGCGAGGATCCGTCCGGCATCGGCGCAGCATCCCCCACGCCGAGCGTGGCCGTCACGCCGTCGCCAGCGGCATCGGTCTCCGCAACACCCGGCTCGCCGGGTGGATCCCCCGCGCCCGGTGGATCGCCCGGAACCGGCGGCTCGCCGCCGCCCACCGACGGTCCGGTCACGTTCCCAGATGGGTTCCTCGGCGAGCTGCAGCCCTGCGCCACTTCTGCCATGGACTTCGATGGCTGTGACGAAGATGGATCGACGATCTCGGGCGATGCGATGTGGACCTGGATCGGCTTCGATGACGCCAGGGGCGATGACACCCTCGTGCTGTCGCTGCAGTCGGATGGCCAGACGATCAGCCAGCAGGAGCGCGTCATGAGCGAGAGCGTGAACTGCCCGGACGTATGCCAGGGCTACCTGATCCAGGGCTTCCGTGGGCTCGCTCCCGGCAGCTACACGCTCCTGCTCGAGCGCAACGGGGAGTTCGCCGACCAGGCGACGTTCATCGTTCAGTAAAGCCCCCGATCACGCGCATGGCGCGCGGCATGCACCATCGCTCGTCGATGACCATCCGAACCCGCTTCGAGCGGCTGCGCCTTCCCATCGGCCTCGTCTTGTTGGTGGTCCTCGGGTTCGTGCTCTTCCCGCGCGACGACGGGGAAGGCTCGACGCCGGCGCCGACGGCATCGCAGGTGATCGTCCTGCCCGTTGGTGGCGAGGCTCGACCGGCCAAGACGCCAACGCCGGCTCCGACCCCTGCGTTCACGCCGATCCCGACGGTTGCCGCCCGCGCCAGCCCGACACCGGTCCCCACGCCATCGGCCCCACCGGTTTCCGAGGACGACGCCCCATTCGGCGGCGCGGAGGTGCTCGCCTGCCGATCGATATCGGGCTCGAGCTGCGACCGTGAGATCAACAACCTGCCGCCGAACGCCGATTCCTTCGTCGCTCTCGTGCGCTTCACCGATGCCCGGGCTGGCGACGTCATGAACGCGATCCTGGATGGGCCGTCGGGCGAGATCTCCGGCGGTGGATACACGCTGCAGGGTGGTGGCGATGGCTACTACTACTCGACCTTCCAGGCCGGAGGCCTTCCGGCCGGCGAGTACACCGTGACGGCGACCCGCAACGGCACCCAGATCGCGACGACGAGCTTCACCAAGCGTGGACCGTGAGCCGATGAGCCGATTTCCCGCTCGATCTGTGCCAGATTCCAACGACCGCCGGCTTGGGCACGCTGAGAGGCCCCTGATGCGCTTCGCGGCATTGATATACAGAGATTCTGGGACCGATATGCCGAGCCCAGTCTGCCCAAGCCGCGCCTGATTGGAGTTTGGCGGAAGCTCAGCGTCACGGCCGTGTGGGCCCTTGGCGGGGCGGCTCAGCCGCCGGCGCCGATCTCCGAGGTCGCCGCGTGCCCGGCCGCCGGCGAGGCACCGGCATCGCGTCGCCGCACGGCGAGGGCGCTGATCGCCTCGAGCACGCAGCGATGGGCGGCTGCCGCGGTGACCTCGGCGTGGTCGAACGGCGGCGCCACCTCCACGACGTCCATGCCGGCCAGCTCGACCGCCACGACGACCTGGCGAATCGCGCGCAGCAGCTCGCGGGTGAGCATGCCACCGGGCTCCGGGGTGCCCGTCCCGGGCGCCATGCCCGGATCGATGACGTCGATGTCGACCGACAGGTAGACGACCTCCGGCCCGTCGAGCGCCTCGCCGATGGCGTCGCGGACGACCGCCTCCGCGCCGCGCTCCTCGATCTCGGTCATGAGGTGCCAGCGCATGCCGTGGTCGCGCATCCAGTCCAGGGTCTCGGGCGCGGGCCAGTAGCCGCGCAGCCCGACCTGCACGAAGTTGCGGCCTGACACGGCACCCGATTCGATCAGGCGGCGCATCGGCGTGCCGTGGGAGCGCAGGTTGCCCCAGGTGGAGTTCGCCGCATCGGCGTGCGCGTCAAAGTGCACGATGCCCAGGCGCCGCGGCGCGACCGCCTCGGCCACGGCCGACGCGGACGGGTAGGTGATCGAATGGTCGCCGCCCAGCACGATCGGCACCGCGCCGCTGCGCGCCACGTCGAGCACCTTGCGCCTGATCACCGTGTGCCCGCGCTCGATGTCCATCGGCACCACCGGGGCGTCGCCGGCGTCGACCACGTCCACGTAGGCGTACGGCTCGATGCCCAGCTGCAGCGAGTTGATGTCACCGCTGTGGTAGCTCGCCTGCCGGATCGCGCGCGGCCCGAACCGGGCCCCCGGCCGGTGGCTGACGGCATCGTCGAAGGGTGCTCCCACGATCGCCACGTCCGGCCGGCGCTCCGCGAGCGCCGCCGCATCGGTCACCAGCGGGAGCTTCTGGAAGCTCGGCATGCCGACGTAGGAAGGCAGGTCGAAGTCGTCGTAGGAGGTGTAGGGATCGGCCCCGGGCGGGGCCTCGTCGTTCAGGCCGCGACCAGGGCGGCGTGTCTCCTCGGCCATGGGGCGTGCAGCGTCTCCCGTCGCAGCGGACAGGCGCCGTCGCTGCGCGGAGCAGGCCTGTCCCGGCGATCGATGCTAGCACGCTACCATCGGCCTCCGATGGACGACGAGCGAGCGAGCTACACGCTGGAGGAGGCGCGGGCGCTTCTGCCCACGATTCGGGCCACCCTGCTGCAGCTCGCGGTCGAGCGCCACCGCCATGCCGAAGCGCACGCGCAGCTCCACGCGCTCATGCACGACGAGGAGGATGGCGACCTGGACCGCGCAGCCGCCGTGAGGCGACAGGAGGCGGTGACCGCCGAGCTGCGCGCGCGCGTGCGTAGCCTGCTGGACCATCTCGACTCAATCGGCGTCGAGGTGCGCGACCTCGATGAAGGGCTCATCGACATCCCGACGCGTCGGGACGGCGAGGCGGCCTGGCTGTGCTGGCGCCTGTCCGACCCGGAGCTCGCCTTCTGGCATTCCACGCGCGAGGGATTCGCCTCGCGCAAGCCGTTGTGACCGAGCCCGTGGCGATAATCGGCGACTGTCTGCTGGACGTGACGGTCGCTCCTGCTGGACCGATCTCGTCCGGCGGCGACACGCCGGCATCCATCCGACTGGCGCCGGGCGGCCAGGGCGCGAACATCGCGGTACGGCTCGCTCGGCGCGGCGTGTCGGTGCGGCTGGTGGCGCCGGTCGGCCTCGATGCGGCGGGGCGCCTGGTGCGTGCCGGCCTCGAGGACGAGGGCGTCGAGCTCCGCGCGCTGCCGGGGAGCGGCGGCGGCGCGGTGGTCGCCCTGCTCGCCGCCGATGGCGAGCGCACGATGCTGAGCGACCGGCCTCCCTTTCCGGCGCATTTCGCCCCCGAAGTGACGGGCGCGGTCCGCGGGACGGCATGGGTGGTCTGCTCGGGCTATGCGCTGCTCGATGCGATCGGGGCCTCGCTCGCGGCGTTGCTCGCCGACCGCGGCTCGCCGCGGCTGGCGATCGCCGGCTGCGCCGTGCCTCCCGTGAGCTCCGACCTGGCCGACCGCATCTTTGCTGCGCGCCCAGACCTCCTCTTCGTCAACCGCGCCGAGGCCTCCGCCCTCCTGGCCGACGACCCTCCATCCGAGGATCTCGCGGAGCTGTCCGCCGGACTGGGGTCACGCTTCGGCGCGCTCGTCATCGTGACCGATCCGCGCGATGGTTCGGCGCTCGGCGGCGGGGCTGCTCCACTGCGCGTCGCCTCGAGCGAGGAGGCAACGCCGATGATCGATGCGACCGGCGCCGGGGATGGCTATGCCGCCGCCTTCCTGGCGGAGGTCATAGGAGCAGCATGGCCGCTGACCACGGACGTGCTGCGGCGTGCCATGCGGGCGGGGGCACGCGCCGGGGCGTCCGTCGCCCGCGTCCATGGGGCGCAGGGCAGGGTGAGCGGCGAGGTGCCCGCGTGACGCCGGACTGGTTGGCCATCGGCGAAGAGGCGCTCGAGGCGCTCGACGCCGGCCGGCCTGTGGTCGCCCTCGAGTCCAGCCTGATCGCCCAGGGGTTGCCGGAACCGCACAACCTTGCGACTGCGCTGGCGGCGGAGGCCGCGATTCGCGAGGCAGGCGCCGTCCCGGCGACCACGGCGCTCGCCGACGGCCGGCTGTGGGTCGGGGCGGACCGGGCGCTGCTCGAGCGGCTGGCGGATTTGGGGAGCCGAGCGGGCAAAGCCGCCTCGCGCGACATCGGTCCCTTGCTCGCCGCGGAACGGCTGGCGTCCACGACCGTCAGCGCCACGATCCGCGCCGCGCACCTGGCGGGCATCGCGATCATCGCCACCGGCGGCATCGGCGGCGTCCATCGCGGCGCGGCGACCAGCTTCGACGTCAGCAGCGATATCGACGAGCTCGCCGCAACGCCGGTGGCGGTCGTCTGCTGCGGGGCGAAATCGATCCTGGACGTGGCGGCCACGCTGGAGCTGCTCGAGACGCGCCGGGTTCCGGTCATCGGCTTCGGGACCGATGAGCTACCGGCCTTCTACGCCGCCTCCTCCGGCCTGCACGTCGCGCATCGCGTCGACGATCTGCAGCAGGCGGCGCGGGCCGTGGCCGCGCATCGAGCCATCCGGGGTGCCGGCGGCATCCTCATCGTTCAGCCTCCGCCGGCAGAGGTGGCGCTCGATGCGGCGGAGGTCGAGGCCTGGATCGCCCAGGCAGTTGCCGATGCGGCGGCACAGGGGACGAGTGGCGCGGGCGTGACGCCACGCCTGCTGTCGGCAGTCGCGGCCGCATCGGGGGGAGGCGCGCTGCGCGCGAACATCGGTCTCATCGTCAACAACGCGCGGACCGCGGGGGCGATCTCGGTCGCGATGTCGCAGGCGGCGCATCGGCCTTGACCTCGGGCAGCCTCGGGGTATGCTCCGTCGAGCGGCGCGGACGGAGAGCGAGGCAACGGTATGCGCATCTACGAAGGAAGCCCGCGACAGGACTGGGAAGAGGTTCTCCGCAGCATCGGCGCATTCGCCGACCGCGAGAAGCTCAAGGAGCTGCTGCTCCTCGAGCTCGAGGGCGGCTTCCTGCTGCAGGGCCTGGCACTGCCGAGCGGCGGCGCGGACGCGGACAGCTTCGGCGCGCTCGCGAAGCGGATGTATGAGCTGACCGACGACCAGGTGGCGGAGCTCATGGAGGAGCTGCCCGCCAAGCGCGGCAGCGGGGCCGACGACCGTCCGCACCCGGATCTCCTCAACTTCTACGAGCTGGCGCTGCGCGTGGTGGGCGCCTATATCGACAGCCAGCGGGCGCATGACGTCTTCTTCTTCGAGCAGGATCACTCGTTCGTCGTGCGCCTCTTCGGTGCCGCCGGCACGCACGCTGCAGGTCATCAGCTCGCCGAGTTCACCCGCGACGAGATCTTGGCTATGATCCACTCGGCACCTGAACAGCGACAGTAGGCCGCGCCGGACCCGCCCGGCGCGCGGTAGCGCAGGAGACGCACATGAAGGCCCTGAAGGTCATCCTCATCAGCATCGGCGCGCTTCTGGCGGCGATGATCGTCATTCCGCTCACGATCCTGGCCGGGCTCTTCGTGTGGCTCAAGCTCACCGAAGAGACCGATGAAGAGGAGATGGAGCTCGACGACGCCATCTGATCGGCCCTGAGCGGCCGATCGCGGTTTCGGCGGGCGCGTGGCGCCGGCCGTCCTCGGCGTTCCTCGGCGTTCCCCGGCGTTCCTCGGCGTTCCTCGGCGTCCCTCGGCGTTCCTCGGCAAGGTGGGCCGATCGGGCCGCTTCCGCGGGCGGGTTTGCGCGGCCGGTGCACCGGTTCGGGCCAGATTCCAATGACGGTCGGCTTTATGGCCGGTTACGCGCCCGTTTGATGTCAGGCTCCAACCACAGCCGGGTTAGGCACGCTCAGGCGGGTCCGATGGGGGATCCGGCATCCCCTCCACGCTCGCGCGAGGCCGCGTTATCCGGACCCGACGCCGTCCAGCTCGCCCAAGCCGGCCCTGATTGGCATGTGGCAATTTCACAAACAGGAGCAGGCCAGAGGTGCCACCGCGCGGGCGACGAAGCCAGGCGGATGCCGCACGGCCTCGCAGGTCGAAGCGTGCGAAGAGCGTTGGATGATGCTCGATGCGCCGCCGAGCAGTACGACCGTCCGCCACGACCAGGCTGGCCACGACGTGCTGAATGCGCCACCCACGATCCGCGGCGAGCCGTCGTCCGATCCGGACCTTCGCGTCGACCGAGCCGATCAGATCCTGTAGGTCGAACACTCCGGTCTTGAGCTCCGATACGTCAAGGATCCCGGTGGGTGGATGAAACGACAACGAGTCGATCCGCCCGCGCTCCCCGTAGTGGTTGTAGCTCGCCTCCGGCCATACGAGCCAACCGGCGGCAGTCTTCCGTTTCGCCCACTCTTCCTGCAGCCAGGCATGATCGGCGTCGAGCAGGCGATCCAGGTCGCCGCGGCCACCCCAGAGCACGTCGAGCGCGGCGCGCCCGTCCAGCGCGTTGAGGACTGCACGGACCGTCGCGAGCGTGTATCGGTCGATCCGGCCGAGCTCCATATCCGAGATCGCAGACTCGCTCACGCCGGACCGATCAGCCAGGTCGCGTTGACGCCAACCTCGCCGATGGCGAAGCATCCGGATGACCCTGCCGGCGCGACGATCGTCCATCAGGTGATGCTGCCAGAGAGTGCCTTACCAGCCGCTTACCCGCCGATTGCGCGCAGGAGCTGCGACGGGCGGGGATCCAGACGTCGGGCGCCGCGGACCTCGCGGGCGCCGCGGATCTCGCGGCACTCCGACCTCGCGCACGCCGCCGCACCGGACCTCGCGGACGTCGCCCGGATTCCAATGACCGTCGGCTTACGGCCGGTTACGCGGCAGTTGGATGTCAGGCTCCAACCACAGCCGGGTTAGGCACGCTCAGGCGGGTCCGGTGGGGAATCCGGCATCCCCTCCACGCTCGCGCGAGGCGGCGCGACCTTCAGGCGACGCCGTCCAGCTCGCCCAAGCCGGCCGTGATTGGCGTCTGCCACATTCGCCGGCACTGCTTCCCGTGGTCCCCGCGTTACCCGGTGGAGAGCGCCCAGGCAACTGTCCAGCAGACCGCGGCCACGAGCATGCCGTACCAGAGCTGGCGGGGGCCGGCCACTCCCTGCGCAACGGCAACGAGGCCGATGAGGCCGAGGAGCGCGCCCGGCGCGCTCAGCCGACCGTCCACCAGGAGGCCGACCCCCACGGCGACGCCGACCATCAGCGCCAGCCCGAGCGCGACCCGATGGCTGGTTCTCCGACCGAGCACCTGCGCCAGGTCACGCGAGCCAGCGCTTGCATCGGCCTCGAAGTCTCGAGCCGTGTTGGCGAGGTGGGCGGCTGACGCGAATGGCGCGGCGAGCAGGCTCGCCGCGACGACGCGGTCGAGTGGCACGCCGACGCCGGCGCCGATCCAGGCCGGCAGGAGTCCGAAGCTCACGAGGTAGGGGAGCACCGACGCCGGCGTTCGCGAAAGCCACAGGTTGTATGCCAGCGCCGAGGCGCTCGCCGCAGCCCCCAGCAGCAGCGGAAGAAGCCCGAGGACCGCGGAAGTCGCGAGCTGCAGCGCCAGCCCGGCACCGGCGATGGCCAGCGCCGACCGCTCGGTGAGCTCGCCGGCCGGAATCGGCTTCTCCGGGCGGACCTCGGCGTCTCGATCGCGATCGGCCCAGTCATTCGTCGCTCCGGTGAAGACCTGCGAGCCGGCCACGCTCAGGACGATCAACGCGACTCGCGCGTCGACCGGCAGCCGCGTCTGGTCGGCGAGGATCAGCGCCAGGGCGGCGGAGAGTGCCACCACCGCGATGGCCGGCGCCGGGTGGATGACGCGCAGGCCGGCCGGCATCGGTCAACGGTACACCGCGCCCCCGTTGCGACTGCGGTATGATCACCTCCCGAGTAGACGAAGGCGACGCTACTCGCGCGCCGGCCGCCAGGCGTCATCGCGCGCTCGAGCCAGCATAGGCTGAGGGAACTGCACCGATGCCCAAGTATGTCTTCGTCACGGGCGGCGTCACCAGCTCGCTCGGCAAGGGCATCACCGCCGCCTCCATCGGCCGCATCCTCAAGGCGCGCGGCGTGCCCGTCTCCATCCTCAAGCTCGATCCGTACATCAACATCGATCCGGGGACGATGTCGCCGTACCAGCACGGCGAGGTCTTCGTGACCGATGACGGCGCGGAGACCGATCTCGACCTCGGCCATTACGAGCGCTTCATCGACGAGAACCTGTCCCAGGCGAGCAACGTCACCACGGGACGCATCTACCAGAGCGTGATCGCCAAGGAGCGGCGCGGCGATTACCTCGGCGGCACGGTCCAGGTCATTCCGCACATCACCAATGAGATCAAGGAGCGGATCGCCCGCGTTGCCCGTGAGGGGACCGGCAGCGTGGCGGCGAGCGGACTGGCGGCCCACGGCGTCGTCATCGTCGAGGTCGGCGGCACGGTCGGCGACATCGAGTCCCTGCCTTTCCTGGAGGCGATTCGCCAGATGCGCAAGGACGTCGGCCGCCGCAATGTGCACTACGTCCACGTCACCTGGCTCCCGTCGATCGGCGCCACCGGCGAGCTGAAGACGAAGCCGACGCAGCACTCGGTGAGCACGCTGCGCGGCATCGGCATCCAGCCCGACATCATCATTCTGCGCAGCGACGAGCCGATCGACGACGAGATCCTCGACAAGGTTGCCCTCTTCACCGATGTCGACGTCCATGCCGTCATCCCATTGCGCACCGCGCGGAGCATCTACGAGGTGCCGCTGCAGCTCGAGCGCGCCGGACTTGGCAAGCTGCTCAGCCGCGAGCTCGAGATCCCGGCCGTCGAGCCGGATCTGGCCGATTGGCAGGAGCTCGTCAGTCGCATCCGCGCAACGCGCCCCGAGCTGGAGATCGCCATCGTCGGCAAGTACACCGAGCTGCCGGATGCCTACATCAGCGTGACGGAGGCGTTGAAGCACGCCGCGCTGCACCACAACGTCGAGGTCAAGGTGCGTTGGGTTCGGTCCGAGCATCTCGAGCGCGTCGAGCATGAGCAGGTGCCCGAGCAGCTCGCCGGCGTGGCCGGTGTTCTCGTTCCGGGCGGTTTCGGCTACCGTGGCGTGGAGGGGAAGATCCGCGCCATTCGATGGGCGCGCGAGCAGCGCGTCCCATACCTCGGCCTGTGCCTGGGCCTGCAGTGCGCGGTCATCGAGTTCGCCCGCCACGCGCTCGACACCGACGACGCCAACAGCAGCGAGTTCAACGTCTTCACCGAGCATCCGGTCATCGACCTCATGCCCGACCAGGCCGATGTCACCGACAAGGGCGGCACCATGCGCCTGGGCCTTTATCCCGCCCGCCTGGAGGATGGCTCGAAGGTGCGGGCGGCGTACGGGGCCGAGATCGCCTACGAGCGCCATCGGCATCGGTTCGAGGTGAACAACGCCTATCGCGAGCGCCTGGATGCGGCGGGCATGGCGTTCAGCGGCGTCTCGCCCGACGGCCGGCTGGTCGAGTACATCGAGCTGCGCGACCACCCGTGGTTCGTGGCGACCCAGGCTCATCCCGAGCTCAAGAGCCGCCCGAACCGGCCGCATCCGCTCTTCCGCGACTTCGTGGGCGCGGCCGCGGCTCACGTCGAGCTCCTCGGCCCGGAGCGCAGGGGGCGGCGGGCCCCTCCGGTGGAGAGCACCGCATGACGGTCGGCACCACCACGCGACGCCGTCGCAAGGCGCCTGCCGACTTCTCGACCGCCACTGATCTGGACGCAGCCATCGAGGCATCCGAACGCGATGCGGTCATCGTGTGGCGCGGCGAGCGCATCGCCTACGCCTCGATGCCGCAGCGGATCGCGGCCATCGGGGATCGCGGCGAGCGCAACGCGCTCTTTCGCAGCTACCTCGACGCGGTGGAGGCGATCAACCCACTGCGCGAGGAGCGGCTGCGTCGCATCGGCGAGTCGGCGCGCGCGAGCTCCTACGACGGACTGGTGCATGCCGTGGGCGCGACCTTTGGCTTTGTGCCGGACGACCTGGCCGTCGAGATGCAGCGGTTCCTCGTGGATTCCGAGACCGTGTACTTCGCTGCGCTGCGTCGTTACCTCGCTCTCGTCGACATCGAACAGGGAGACGCCACGGAGGCCGACCTGTGGCACGTCCGACGCGGCGGTGGCTGGACGCGCTGGTTCGCGGAGCGCCGGCTGGCTGCCGCCATCGCGGCGGCATCGGGCGCACGCTCAGCAGGGAGCGGCACGGACTCGGAGACGGACTGGCTCGGAGCCGCGGATCGGCTTGCCGCTGCTGGCCGGGGCGTGGGGGACGGCGGTGGCGGGGCTCTGGGCGGAGAGGCCGTTGGCATGCTCTACGCCTCGTTGCTCACAGATCCAGAGTGGCTCACCTCGGAGCTGCGCATCCCGGACGATCAAGCCATGGCCTTCGTGGACTTCACGGCATTCTGGCGCCTGTGGCGACTCCGCCGTGATGTTGCCTACCTCGGCTACGAGCTGCGCCTGTACCGGACCGACGACGCCGACCTGCGTCGCGCGTACTTCAACGGCCTCGTAAGCCTCGTCACCGGCGTCGCCGTCCCGGAGGAGGGCTATCTGGCCGAGGTCGCGCAGCCGTTCGCGTCGGGCGTGCGGCTCCGTACCGAGATGCTCGGTGCGATGGCCGGCGAGGCACTGCATGCGCGACACGGCGCCGGCTGGTGGCGCGATGCGGCGGCGCGCGACACCGTGCGCCGGCTCGGGGCTGCCCCCGATGCAGAGCACGCCATTGCGCAACTGGAGTATGATCAACTCGACTGGCGACCGGTCCTGCGTCAGATTCGGACGCAGCTCATTGGCGAGATGAGCGGATACGGCGGCCCCAACATCACCACTCGCGCCGGGACCCGCAAGGTCTGACCGCTTGACCGACGCGCGGCCCCCGCACGAGAGCTCCACTCCCGGGCGCGGCCATTCCGACCCCCAGGTCGACCTGTTCAACTGCCGCACCTGCCGTCGCTTCACTCGGACCCTGATCGAGGGCCGCGGGTGGTGCAGCAGGGACGGTTCCCCCAAGCTCATCGAGGTCAGGTCCTACATGAAGCATTGCTGGCAGGCGAGGCGGCCATGAACGACGAGGCACGTCCGCAGCAGCGACGCCGCTCGCGGCGCCGCACCGACGGTGGCGGTGGCGGCCGTCGACCCCCGCGCACCGGCTACGCTCCGCGCCGGCGCAACGACTACGCCTCGGGTGGGTACTCGTCGATCTACACCGGGCCGTTTCCGACCGACGCGGACGAGGGCGAGGGGCTCAACCTGGCGGACCTGCAGGCCAAGTCGGTCGACGAGCTGCGCGAGCTCGCCGCCGAGCACGAGATCGAAGGGCATGACGAGCTCGAGCACTCGGACCTGGTCCTCAAGCTGCTTGACGTGGTGCCACTCGCGCCTTTGCAGCCACGGGATCGCAACGGGCAGCCGGGCGTGGCCGAGGGCATCCTCGAGATCGTCGACGAGGGCTTCGGCTTCCTCCGCGTCAACGGTGTCATGCCGTCGTCCAACGACATCTACGTCAGCTCCTCGCAGGTTCGCCGCTTCGGCCTGCGCACCGGCGACCGCGTCACCGGACAGACGCGTGCCCCCAAGGACCAGGAGAAGTACTGGGGCCTGTTGCGCGTCGATACGGTCAACGGCGTCGAGCCGGAGGTCGCCAAGCGGCGACCGTTCTTCGACACGCTGGTCCCGGTCTTCCCCGACCAGATGTTCGACCTGGAGACTGACCAGAAGAACCTGACGCAGCGGCTCATCAACCTGATCAGCCCGGTGGGCAAGGGCCAGCGCGGGCTCATCCTCTCGCCGGCCAAGGCCGGCAAGACGACGGTCCTCAAGCAGATCGCCGCCGGCATCACCGACAACTCACCCGAAGCGCTCCTCATGGTCGCCCTCATCGGCGAGCGGCCCGAGGAGGTGACCGACATGCAGCGATCGGTCCAGGGCGAGATCTATTCCTCGACCTTCGACGAGCCCACCGAGAACCACACGCGCGTGGCGGAGATGGCGCTCGAGATCGCGAAGCGGCAGGTCGAGACCGGCCGCGACGTGGTGATCCTGCTCGACTCGATCACGCGCCTGGCCCGGGCGTATAACCTCGCGCTGCCGGCGAGCGGCAAGACCCTGTCCGGCGGCGTGGATCCCGTTGCTCTCTACCCGCCAAAGCGCTTCTTCGGCGCGGCGCGCAACATCGAGCACGGGGGATCACTGACGATCATCGCCACCTGCCTGGTCGATACCGGCTCGCGCATGGACGACGTGATCTACGAGGAGTTCAAGGGCACCGGCAACATGGAGCTGGCGCTCGACCGCAAGCTGAGCGAGAAGCGGATCTTCCCGGCCATCGACGTCCTGCGCTCTGGAACTCGCCGCGAGGAGCTGCTCCTCGACGAGAACACGCTGCGCATGACGTGGACGATGCGCCGAATGCTCAGCGCGGTCGGCCCCAACGAGGGGATCGAGCTCCTGATGCAGCGCCTTGGCAAGACGAAGGACAACGCCGAGTTCCTGGTCTCGCTCAGCAAGAGCGTCGAGGCATCGGAGCGGTCGTCCTAGACCGATAGCGTCGCCTGCCATGACTCTGCCGGGCCATCGTCGCTTCAGGCTGCCCGCCTGCCTCCTCGCCATCATGCTGCTCGCGACTGCCTGCGGCGATGCACAGCCCCCGGTGCTGCCGTCGCCATCGGTGCCCGTTGCGCCGCCCGCCGCGGCGGCACCCACGCCGGCGACCGGCGACGTGCTGCCGGCGCCGGGCAGCGACAGCGCGGTGTACGGGCCGAACCCCGGTGCAGTCGTGGTGGCCATCGATCCCGGGCACGGCGGCTGCCTCGACTGGGGCGTCCCGGATCCCCAGCAGCGGGGCGAGGAGTTCAGCGAGAAGGCGATCAACCTTGCCATCGCCGAAGCGCTGCGCGCGCGCCTCGAGGCTGAGGGCGTCACCGTCGTCATCCTTCGCGAAGGCGACGTGGCGCTGGCGGGGGACCTGTATCCCGAGCTCGGCTGCCAGGGCGAGCCATGGCGCGACGTGAACGGAGACGGGGTCGCGGGCTTCGGTCCCGACGTGCCAGAGGCGACCCGCACGCGCGACGAGCTCCAGGCGCGCCTGGACCTCGCGAACCTGGCGCGCGCCGACGCCCTGATCAGCATCCATGTCGACTCGATCGCCGACGCGGCGGGGAACCTGCTGCCGATCGCGCGGACGGAGACGTTCTACACCGACGAGACGCCGTGGGGCGCATCCGAGACCGAGCGCCTGGCGGCAGAGCTGCAGGCGGCCGTCGTGAGCAGCATGGCCGCGGTCGCCGGCTACGACCGGCAGGATCGCGGCCTGCGCGCTCACAACCTGTATATCGTCGCGCCGCCGCTGTTCGAGACGACTCCCGAGCGAGACGATCCACTCAGACAGCCGACCCGCGGCGCGCTCATGCCAACGGTCCTGGTCGAGGTCGGCTCCATCACGCTACCAGCCGAGCATGAGCTGCTGCTGACGGCCGACGGTGTCAACGCGGCGGCCGTCGGGCTGTTCGATGGGCTGGCCGCGTACTTCGCCGAGCGCCAGCTCGCCGCACGGATCGAGCCCGTGCCGGTCGATGGGCCCCCGGACCAGGTGCCGGGAGACGGTCCACCGTTCTGGCCCGGCGTGCTCGCGGATCAGGCAGTCGCCCCGTTCGTGGTGCGCGTGGTCAACACCGGCCAGCAGGACTGGCCGAGCGACCTTCGGCTCCTGGCGGGCTGGGAAGCCGCCGAGGAGCCCTACCTCGCGGCTCCGCCTTCGACCCTGGCGCCGCTGGACGTCGACGTTCCGGCCCTGGGCCCGGGGGAGTCCGTCGAGCTCAGGATCAGGCTCGAGGAGCCGCTGGGTGGAGCACGCCACGTCGCCTGGATCACGCTCGCAGATGGCGACCGGACCCTTGCCGATCTTGGCTCGCCCGCTCTCCAGCTGGGTACCCAGGCGCCCTGATCCGATGCGCACCACACCGGATCGACCGAATCCTTCGTACCGGTACGGGGTCGCTTGACGTAAAGTTGACCCGATGTTTGAGGCGCTGCTACGATGCCTCCCGCACGACGCCGGCCATCGCCGCGAGAGGGAGTCGACTCGGGGGACGGAGCGACCGGGGGCTCGTGCGCCAGACTTGGACGCCGCCTCCCCTACACGTGGAGCTCTGACGACTATTGCCTGATCCGCGACGGCCATATCGCCGCCTGACCGACACCACCCTCATCTCGCGAGCCTTCGCGCACCTCATCGTCGTCGGTCTCGTCGTCTCCGCCACCGCCTTCGGCGTCACCCAGTCGCAGGGCCAGGCCGGTGGCTCCGCCGCGGACTCAGCCTTCTTCTCCATCGTGTCGACGGCCCGCGGCGCCGCGCCCGGAAGCGATCCACTGCGTCAGATGACGCTCGAGATCGAGCCGGAGCCTGCCGCTCCGCCTGAACTCGCGGCGCGTGGAGGGCCCGGACGGGTGGCGTTCATCGGCGAGCCGAAGCCCACGCCCGTTCCGATCGATCCCAATCAGACACCCCTCCCCGGTCCGGTGGCCAACGCGGTCGGCCAGGCATCCGGCCCCGCGACCGCGCCAGCTGCTGCGCCCGTCGGCAGCGGTGCGCTTGCATGGCCTGTGCCTGCCGGCTCCATCAGCCAGTACTTCCACGCCGGCCATCTCGCGGTGGACATCGCGGCCCCCTACGGCTCGCAGGTGGTGGCGGCCCAGGCCGGGGTCGTGACTTCGGCCGGCTGGCGCAACAACGGCGGCGGTATCGTCGTCAGCATCGACCATGGCAATGGGATCGTGACCTCCTACAACCATCTCGGCGCGCCGTGGGTGTCGGCGGGCCAGGCCGTCAGCGCAGGACAGGGCATCGGCAGCGTCGGCTGCACCGGCATCTGCACCGGCCCGCATGTGCATTTCGCGGTTGTCGTCAACGGGGTCACCCAGAATCCGCTTCGCTACATGTAGCCCCGTCGTCCGGGAGCGGAGACCTCACGCCGGCGCATCGCGCCGGCGTTGCTATGCTCAGGCCGATGTTCGCTGACCGCACCCGGATCTTCGTGCAGGCTGGCGCCGGAGGCGACGGCTCGTCGTCGTTCCGGCGAGAGGCGCATGTCCCCCGCGGCGGGCCCGACGGCGGAGACGGCGGGGATGGCGGCGATGTCATCCTCCTTGTCGAGGCGGGCATGACCACGCTCGGCGATCACCGCCGCAGGCGTCACGTGCGGGCCACCGCTGGTGGCCGGGGGTCGCGCCGTCGCTCGCACGGCCGGAACGGTGCCGATGCGATCGTGCGCGTCCCGCCGGGGACGGTGGCGAGGACGCATCCCGACGGCACCTGGATCGGCGAGCTCATGGCACCCGGCGAGCGTCTCGTGGTCGCGCGAGGTGGTCGCGGTGGCCGTGGCAACGTCCACTTCGCGACGGCAACGCACCGTGCGCCCCAGCACGCGGAGAAAGGCACGCCGGGGGAGGAGGCGTGGATCGAGCTCGAGCTCAAGCTCATCGCCGACATCGGCCTGGTTGGCGCGCCGAACGCGGGCAAGTCCACGCTGCTCGCCGCCCTGACCGCGGCGCGGCCCGACGTTGGCGAGTACCCCTTCACCACCATCAGTCCGAATCTGGGCGTCGTTGAGCTCGGAGACGAGCGCGTCGCGGTGATGGCCGACGTGCCCGGCCTCATCGAGGGCGCGCATGAGGGGCGCGGGCTGGGACACCAGTTCCTGCGTCACGTCGAACGCACGCGTGCGCTGGTCGGCGTCATCGACGGCGCGGCTGCCGATCCGGTCGCCCAGTGGCGCGCGGTCGCCGACGAGCTGCGCCTCCACGACCCGAGATTGGCGGACCGTCCCATACGCCTGGTGGTGACCAAGCTCGACCTGGCGGAGGTGCGCGACCGATGGCCCTCGACGCGGGATGGGCTTGCCGCCACCGGTGAGCACGCCATCGCGGTGAGCGCCCACGACGGGGCCGGGCTCGACGAGCTGCGCACCGCGCTCGGCGAGGCGCTCGACGAAGCCGATCAGCGCGTCGAGGAGCGTGCTCCGGACGAGGTCCGCGTTCATCGCTTCGATCCGCTGGCGGAGGGCTGGGAGGTCGTCACGGATGGCGGTCAGCTGCGGGTGCGCGGTCGCCGGATCGAGACGGCCGCCGCGAGGACCGACTTCGAGAACTCCGAGTCGCGGGACCGATTCCAACATCTGCTCGAACGCCTGGGGATCGATGCCGAGCTTCGGCGGCGCGGTGCTGCCGCGGGGGCCATCGTGCACATCGGCCGTGCGCAGCTCGAGTGGGGCGACGAGGAATGAGCGATTGAGCCCGTCATCGGCGGTGCTTGCGCCGCGGGGCCCGGCGCGTGGCAGCGCGCGACCATCGGTCCGGGGAGAGCAGGCGGTGGAGGCGGAGCCGGCGCGGAGCCGGCGCGAGGAGCTGCGCAGGATCGGCGTGCTGGGCGGAACGTTCGACCCGCCGCATCTCGGGCACCTGTGGCTGGCGACGTCGGCGATCGACGCGCTTGGTCTCGACCGCGTGCTCTTCATGCCGGCCTCGCAACCGCCGCACAAGCCCCGCCGGCAGCTGTCGAGCGCCACGGACCGGCTGCTCATGACGCGGCTTGCCATCGGCGACGATCCCGCCTTCGAGCTGTGCCCGGTCGAGATGGAGCGGCCCGGGCCGTCCTACACCGTGGACAGCATCGAGGAGCTGCTGCGGCAGCACGGGGAAGGCTCGCGGCTCTACCTGCTCATGGCCGCCGACTCGCTGGCCCAGATCGACACCTGGCGCGAGCCGGACCGCCTGCTCAGCCTCGTGGAGTGGGTCATCGGACCACGGCCGCGCAGCGCGCCGCCCGAGCGCTCGGCACTCGAGCAGCGCTTTGGGGCTGCGGCGTCGCGAATCCACCTGCTCGATGGCCCGTCGTTTGACGTCAGCAGCTCCGAGATCCGTCGGCGAGTGGCGGCGGGCAGGGCCATCCGCTACCTTGTGCCGCGGAGCGTGGAGGAGCTGATCGCCGACCGCGGCCTGTATCGGCGCCGTCGCTGAAAACGAGGAGAAGACGCCTGGAGCAACGCGCAACGGACCCAGCCAAGACCGTTCTGGATGCCGCCACGATCGATACCGCGGAGCTGGCGCATCGCATCGTCGAGATCGCTTCGGACAAGAAGGGCAGCGACATCGTCATGCTTCGAACCTCGGAGCTGACGACCATGGCCGACTACTTCGTCATCTGTTCAGGCCGCAGCGAACGCCAGGTGCAGGCGCTGGCGGGCGCGATCGTCGACGACCTCAAGGCCGACGGCATCCGGGCGCTCGGCGTGGAGGGCGGCGACTCGGCGCGATGGGTGCTCATCGACTTCGGCGGTGTGATCGTCCACGTCTTTGCACCGCAGGAGCGCGAGTACTACGGGCTCGAGCGCCTGTGGAGCAAGGCCGCACCGGTCGTTCGCATCGTCTAGCTCGCCTCGCGGCGCCGCGCGACCAGGTGGGCGGTGATCAGTCCCAGGGCGAAGAGCACCGTCGGCAGGTAGTGCCCCCACAGGTTCGTGATCACGGCCAGGCCGGCCAGGATCCCCAGGCCGATGCCGGCGCGCCCGGTCGCCGGCACCGCCAGCAGCGCGGCACCGACCGCCCAGCCGGCCCAGCTCGGCCACCAGTCGACGATGCCGCGGAGTGCCGCCACGCCGATCACGGCCACGGGCGACTCGTCCTGCTGCAGGAGGGCGCGCGCGGCCAACGGCGCGACATCGGGCCCCAGCCACAGCACGGCCAGCGCTCCCTGGAGGACCACGAAGCCAGCAGCCCAACCCGCCACCCGCCACTGCCTCTCGCGCAGCAGCAGCACGCCGATGGTCACTGGCCACAGCTTCGTCGCGGCGGCGATCCCCAGGAGGATTCCCGCCGGCCGCGCCCAGCCCCGCTGGTGGGCGAGCGCGAAGGCGGCGATGAGCCCCAGGACCAGGTAGTTGTTCGTGCCCAGCACCAGCCCCCACCAGTACGAGAGCGGGTCGGGTATCACCAGGTGATCGATGAGCATGTATGCGCCCAGCAGCACGCCGCCGACCACGATTGCATCGCGCCACGACGTACCCGCGTGCCACAGCCGCGCCAGCACCACTGCCGCGAACGCCACCGAACCGGCCGCGAGGATCTGCCATGCCACGCCGCCCGGCGTGATGCCGACGGGCAGGAAGAGCGCCGCCTCCAGTGCCGCCAGTGGTGGAAGGTTGTAGACGGTCAGCGGCAGGGGGATCGGCCCCAGCTCCAGCGGCTGTCGGTAGAGGGAGCGGTCGATCAGATCCGTCGCGCCCGCGGCGTAGGCGTGCCAATCGAAGTGAATGAAGTTCTGCTGCTCGGCCTTCCGTTCTACGCTGATGACCAGGTAGCGCACGGTCACGAGCACGAACGCGGCCCAGCCGACGGCCGAGCCGATCACGAGGGCGGCGCGAGGGCCACGGCGCCGTTCCTCGCTGACCGGGATCGGCGTTCGGTCTTCGACGGCGGCCATCCGGGCCGATTCTACCGGCGCGTCGCCGGTCCGGATCGAAGTACCGGTCGGGTACCACCCGCCAATCGGCATCGGTCCCATTGAGGCGCACGGCGTGCCTTTTCATTCTCCTGCCCATGACTCAGTCCGCCGGTCGCTCGCGCCCCATCGAGGCCTGCCGCTTCTGCGACGGCACGCTGCTGACCAGCGTGTTCGATACGGCCTTCCGCGACCATGAGTCGGAGGAGCGGCTCTTCTTCGCCGTTCCCGGCGCGCTGTGCATCCCGTGCCGTCAGCTGTATGTCGATCAGCAGCTGATCGGCATCCTGGGCCTCGCGGAGGCACGCTGCACCTTTGCCATCGAGAGCGACCGCATCCTGCAGGCCGGCCAGCCCGGCCAGACCGGCCAGGCCGGGGCCGCCTGACACTGCTCCTGCGAGCGGCGCGGCGTATTCGTAACCGAAACGGTTACGAATGAGCTCGGCCAGGGGGTTTCAACCCATCCTTCGGGTCGCCAGCAGGTGCTCGCCGAGCCAGGCGATCAGCGCGGACTCGGGGTCGACCTCGTTGGCCTTGATCGCCAGGTCCGCGGCGAAGAGGCCGCGAAGCATGGCCTCCAGCTCCTCGCCCCGGTAGCGCCGGGCCGCCTCGACGATTCGCTCCGCGACCCGCGGGTTGCCGCGCCCGACGCGCTTGGTCAGCTGGGGGGCCGGCGCGCCGCGTGCGACGAGGTCGCGCGCAACGATCAGGTCAGACACCCGTCCGGCCAGCGAGGCCATGATGCGCAGCACCGGCTGTCCCTCGGCCATGGCGCGGCGCAGCGCCCCGGCGGCTGCGGCCGGCTCCCGGCGATCGATGGCGTTGGTGATGGCGAAGACCGATGACGGCCGGCTGTCGGCGGTCAGGGCCTCGACATGCTCGACGCCGATGGGCTCGTCGCCGGCGAAGGTCGCCAGCTTCCGCAGCTCCGAGTCGGCCACGCGCGTCTGCTCGCCGCGCTCGATGTCGGTCTCCCAGACGGCGCCGCCGATACGGTCCGCCAGGGTGGCTGCCGCCTTGGGCTCGATGCGGATGCCCTGCTCGGCTGCGTGGCGGATGACCCAGCCGCGCAGCTCGCCGCGACGCGGCGCGTTGCGCTCGGCGACGCTGCCCCCGCGCTCGCGCACCGCTGCCTCGAGGCGTCTGAGGAGGGCGGGCGGCTTGCCGGCGTCGCGCGACGGCCGCTCCTCGGCGAGGGCCAGCGCCGCACCGTCGGGCAGCTCGTCGACCATGGCCAGCAGCCGGTCCGCCGCGGCCGTGGAACGCCCCGCCGCGCGCAGCGGCTGCCGCAGCACGGCGAGGTGCGCCCCGAACATCCCGACCGAGGCCGCCTCGAGCCTGGCGCGGTCGAGCGCGGCCTCGTCAGGGCTGCGCTCCGGAACGATCTCGGCCGTGTCGGTGGCATCGACCTCGCGCGCGAAGTCGCGCACGGCCGCAGCGAGCTGGAAGCCGTCATCGCCATGGACGAGGAGCAGCCGCCCGCTCATGCGCCGGCCTGCCAGGCGCCACGCAGACGCGCGACGAGATCGTCGACCTCGATGCCGATTCCCTCAGCGACCTGCGCCTCCAACGCGTGGGCCGGGCGCCGCGCGGTGTCGATCTGATCCGCGAGCTCGGGATGCCGCCGCGCCATGTCGTCGAGCCGCTCGTCGATCGTCATGAACTCCTGCGCCACGTGGCGATCGGCCACGGCGACAAGCACCGACGGCCAGCCGATCGGGAAGCGATCGTCGTCGAGCAGGGCGCTGATCGGATGGGAGGCGACCGGCATGGCGAGCTCCGCGTGGCCGAGCTCCTCGAGTGCCCGCGCGCCGACCACGCCGTGCTCGCCACCGTCGCGGCGGACCTGCGGCTTGTCGACGTCGTGCAGCAGCGCAGCCGCTCCCACGAGGTCGATCTCGACCGGGATACCGGCCCCCGCCACCAGGCGAGCAGCCTCGCTGGCCACGCGCCGGACGCCCTCGGAGTGAACCACGATGCCGGAGGGCAGCTCGAACTCGGCGAGCAGCTCGCGCGCGCGCTGGAGGTCGGGGATGGCCACGGACCGATGCTACCCGCATCGGCCGACGACGTGCCCGTCGCGCCGACCGGCCGCCAGGAGCTCGTGCCGGCTCGCGTGCGCACCGCGTATCGGAGGCCATCGCTGATCACCTCCACGGTGCCGTGGAGGTCGGTCCGGAAGATGGCGACGCCGGGTCGCGCCTGGAGCGCGGCGATCACCTCCGGCGCCGGATGCCCGTGCTCGTTGTCGACTCCGGCAGAGATGACCGCGACCCCGGGACGGGCAGCGTCGAGGAGCGGCCCGGTCGTCGAGCTGGTGGAGCCGTGGTGCCCGACCTTGAGCAGGTCGACGCGCGGCACGCGCCCGCGTCCGACGAGCAGCCGCTCGACCGGCTCCTCGGCGTCGCCGGTCAGCAGCGCCGCAAACCTGCCGTGGCGCACGACGGCCACGACCGAGCCGTTGTTGATGTCGCCATCGGGGAGCGGGGAGGCCGCGTCAGCCTCGGAGGGATAGATGATCTCCACGCTCGTCGCCGGGTCGAGCGCGAGCACCTGGCCCGCGCGCGCGAAGGCGACGCTGGCGCCCGGCTCTCGCCGCGCGTCGGCGAGCAGACGGTCATAGGCGAGGTTCGCGTACGGAATGCCGGCGTGCACCACCAGCCGGACCCGAAAGCGCGCCAGCGCATCGATCAACCCGGCCACGTGATCCTGGTGCGGGTGGCTGAGCAGCAGCACGTCGATATCCCGGTCGTGGAAGGGCAGCGTTTCGCCGAGCCGGCGCAGCGTGAGCTCCGGGTCCGGACCGCCATCCACGAGCATCGTGCCTCCCGTTGGCGTGCGAACCAGCACCGCGTCGCCCTGCCCGATGTCGAGGACGAAGACGTGCAGCCGGCCGTCCGGCAGCGAGCCCAGGGTAAGGACGCCGAGGATCGCGACCAGCCCGGCCAGCGCCCATCGCGGGTGGAGGACGCGATGCAGCCAGGTGGGCGGGCGCGGCCCCTCATGTCCACCAAGGCCGTGATGCGCCACGCGCAGGGGGACGTCCTCGCCGGGCTCACCCGCATCCCGGCCACCGGTTCGGGACCAGGCGGCGAGGGCGAGGATGGGGTACCACGCGGCCACCAGCGGCGTCGGGAGGCTCACATCGACCGCGGCCAATGGCACCGAGGCCGCCGCGAGGCCCACCGCGATCATCGCGCGCAGCGTCAGCCACGCGGCACCACCCGCCAGCCAGGCGAGCGCGTCACCGGCCAGGCCAAGCGGCAGGGTCGCCCAGGCCGCGCCGACCAGCGCCGCGATGGCGGAGGCGAGCATGGCGAGCGGCACGATGGGGACCACGAAGACGTTCGCCAGCGGCGCCACCAGCGAGAGTCGCTCGAAGTTGAGCAGGATGATCGGCAGGGTCGTGAGCTGCGCCGCCATCGTCAGCGCCACGGGCTCGCGCAGCCAGCCCGGCCACCTGCCGAGCCGGGCTTCGATCGCCGCCCCGAACCAGATCAGCCCGGCAGTGGCCAGCAGCGAGAGCTGAAAGCCGACATCCCACAGCACCGGTGGCGCGGCGAGCAGCATGACCAGCGCGGCCAGGACGAGCGCGGACGTGGCGTGCGATCGTGAGCCGCTCAGGCGAGCCACGAGCATGGCGCCCGCCATGAGCCCGGCGCGGACGACGGATGGGCTGGCACCGGTCAGCAACACGTAGCCGCCGACCGAGACCACCGCCAGGCCGGCGGTCATCCAGCGGCCGCCGGGCCGCCGTTCGAGGGGTCGGATGAGCGCCATGATCAGCGCCGTGACGATGGCGATGTTCCAAACGGAGATGGCGACGACGTGGGTCAGCCCGGCATCAGCGAAGGCGTCGTTGACCTCCGGCGCGATCGAGCTGCGGACACCCAGCAGGATGCCCGCGCCGAGAGCGGCCTCGGGCTCGGGGACGAGGGAGTTGAGCCCGTCCAGAAGCGAGCCGCGGATCCCGGCAATCGCGGCTCTTGGCCCGACCCGCCCCTGGGCGGATTCCGCGGCAAAGGCGCGGGCGATGGCGCCGATGCCCTGCCGCGCGAGATACTCCCGGTACGCGAAGCCGTCGAAGTCGCGCGGCGCCTCGAGCGTGGCCTCGATCGCCAGCCGGTCGCCGCTCCCGGCATCGATCCCGCGCGGCAGCCAGACGAGGAGCCGGCCTCGCACCTCGCGCGCGAGGCCGTCGTCGACCACGGTGAGCTCGTCGAGGACGAGCTGCAGCCGGTCTGCCTTCGGCCTTGGATCGTCCACGACCGTGCCCACGAGCCGGTGCTGCGTTCGATCGACGAGGGCCAGGACGCTGTCGGGTCCCGACGCGAGCGCAGTCCCGTCGGCTCGCCAGGCGCCAGTGGCGCAGGCCGCGCATGCCACGCCCACGAGCAGCGCACCACCGCCGATCCGTCCGCGGTCGGCGCCTAGGGCGGTGAGCAACGCGATGACGGCGACGACCGCCATCGGTGCGGCCAGCTTGCCGCCGGGCAGGCCCGCATCGGCCAGCAGAATCCCGCCAGCGACTCCTGCCAGCGCGGCAACGGTGAGAAGGCGACCGGCGCCCACCGTGCGAAGCTCAGCCTGCGGTGGCGAGGTCCCGGATATCCTCCAGCTGTCCCCGGTTCATCACGCCACGCTCCACCGCCTCCTCGAGCGAGGAGAACGGCGTTTCCTGCCTGGCGGCGACGATCTTCTGGACCGTGACCGGACCGATGCCGGGCAGCGAGTCGAGCTCCTCGGGCGTGGCGGTGTTGAGGTTGACCGGGCCGCCGGCCGCTGCTCCGCCCGAGCTGGCCCCCGGCTGCGCAGGGTCGTCCGGCGAGCCGGCCGCCGCCGCGTCACCAATGAGCGGAACGTAGACCTGCTCCCCGTCGCTGAGCGGCTGGGCCAGGTTGAGCTGCGATGCGGCCGCGCGCAGATCCACCTGTGGGCCGTAGCCGCCGGCCGCGGCGATCGCGTCGGCGATCCGCGCGCCGGCAGGCAGGCGCTGGATTCCCGGCCGCGCGACGCCGCCTTCGACGTCCACCACGATCATGGACGGCGCGGCCGGTGACGGCGAGCGCCCTGCTTCGAGACGCTCGGCCGCCGGCGTGGCACCGGGCATGCCCGGGCTTGCGATCAGGAGGCTGGCCGGATCGTCAGCGTCGGACGGCGCCAGGAGGATCCACACGGCCGCGATGGCCAGGATGAGGGCGCCGCCGACGGCGGCGGCAAGGATGCGCTCGGACTGGGACACCATCGGCCTCCCGCTACGGAGGCGAGGCGGTCGCAAGTCAGGTGCTGCGTCCGAAGCCCGGCGCCCGGGCACTCGACGCCGGGCTCCGGAAGCAGGAGCCGCAGGCTAGCGCATGGGCGCTTACTGGCCGCTTACGCGCCGGTTGCGGGGATCAGGAGCACGGATCAATCGCGTGGCGTGACGACGTTCACCAGCTTGCCGGGGATCTGGATGACGCGGCGCGGAGCACGGCCGCCGAGGTGGGCCTGGACCCGCTCCGAGGCGAGCGCCATGCGTTCGATCTCGTCCGCAGGAGTGTCCGGCGTGACGATCAGCCGATCACGGAGCTTGCCGTCGACCTGTACCGGCAGCTCAATGGTGTCAACGGCGGCCAGCTCCGCATCCGCCGCCGGCCACGACTGCCGGTGGACGCTGTAGCCGTGGCCGCGCCGCTCCCACAGCTCCTCCGCGATGTGCGGGGTCACCGGCGCCATGAGCACCAGCAGGGTATCGACCGCCTCCGCGTACGCCTCGCCGCCGGCCACGCCGGCCTCGCGCTCGCGGATGATCGCGTTCGTCAGCTCCATGAGCTTGGCGATGGCGGTGTTGAAGCGGAAGCCCTCGAAGTCGTCGGTGACCGCCGCGATGGTGGTGTGGGTCGCGCGACGCAGCGCCCGCTCCAGCTCCTCGCCCTGGGTGCCGCTGGAGGCCGTCGAGGCCGGTTGCGCGGCACCCCAGACGCGGGCCAGCCAGCGGTGGATGCCTTCGATCCCGGTCGGGTTCCAGGGTCCTCCCTGGTCCCAGGGGCCGATGAACATCAGGAACGCCCGCACCGTGTCCGAGCCGTAGCGCGCAGTGAGCTCGTCGGGCGCCTGCACGTTGCCGCGTGACTTGCTCATGCGGTTGTGGTCGGCACCCAGGATCTGTCCCTGGTTGCGCAGGGCAAGGAACGGCTCGTCGAAGGCCACCAGTCCGATGTCGCGCAACGCCTTGACGAAGAACCGCGCATACAGCAGGTGCATGACCGCATGCTCTGCGCCGCCGGTGTACAGGTTCACCGGCATCCAGTGACGAGCGCGCTCCGGATCCCAGGCTTGCTCGTCGTCGTGCGGTGAGCAGAAGCGCAGGAAGTACCACGCGGAGTCGACGAAGGTGTCCATGGTGTCGGTCTCGCGCCGCGCCGGCCCGTCACAGACCGGGCACCTGGCAGCCAGCCACTCGGCGTGCGACTGCAGGGGGCTGACGCCGGTCGGCGCGAAGTCGACGTCGGCCGGCAGGCGGACCGGCAGCTGGTCCTCGGGCACCGGCTGTGCGCCGTGCTGGTCGCAGTAGATGATCGGGATCGGTGGGCCCCAGTAGCGCTGGCGGCTCACCAGCCAGTCCCGGATGCGGTAGCTGACCGCCGGCTGCCCGAGCCCGAGATCGGCCAGCTGCTGAGTGATCGCGGGGATTGCCTCGCTGGCCGGCATGCCGGAGAACTCGCCGGATTCGACCAGGACCTCGTCGCCACTGTGCGCCACGAACGCCTCGCCATCTGGCGGCTCTTCGCCGCGCGGGACGACGACGTAGCGGATCGGCAGCTCGAACTGCAGCGCGAACTCATAGTCGCGCTCGTCGTGGGCCGGCACCGCCATGATCGCCCCGGTTCCGTAGCCGGGCAGGACGTAGTCGGCGATCCAGATCGGGATCCGCTCCTGCGTCATGGGGTTGGTCGCATGGGCACCGACGAAGACGCCGGTCTTCTCCCGATCGGTGGAGAGACGCTCGATCTCCGTCTCGCGGCGCGCGCGGGCGACGTAGGCCTCCACCTCGGCGCGCTGCGCATCGGTCGTCAGGACCGATACCAACGGGTGCTCCGGCGCCAGGACCATGAAGGTCGCACCGAAGACCGTATCGGGGCGCGTGGTGAAGACCCGGATGCGGTCCTCGCCGCCGCCCGGCAGCACGACCGGGAAGTCGATCTCGGCGCCTTCCGAGCGGCCGATCCAGTTCGTCTGCATCAGCTTGATCGGCTCGGGCCAGTCGAGCCCCGCGATGCTCGCCAGCAGCTCGTCGGCGTAGCGCGTGATGGCGAAGAACCACTGCTCCAGGTCGCGCTTGACAACCGGCGTGTCGCAGCGCCAGCAACGCCGATCGGCCCCCAGGACCTGCTCACGGGCCAGCACGACCTGGTCCTTGGGGCACCAGTCGACCGGCGCCATCGATCGGTACGCCAGGCCGGCTCGGTACAGCTGCAGGAAGAGCCACTGCGTCCAGCGGTAGTACTCCGGATCGCTGGTCGCCAGGTCGCGTGTCCAATCGAAGCTGCACCCGGTCGTGCGGAACTGCTCACGCATCCGCTGGATGTTGGCGTGGGTCCATTCGGCGGGGTGGATCCCGCGGTCGATGGCGGCGTTCTCGGCCGGCAGCCCGAAGCTGTCGAAGCCCATCGGGAACATGACGTTGAGCCCCTGCATGCGCCGCATGCGGGCGACGATGTCGGGGCCGGTCACGGCGTACCAGTGGCCGACGTGGAGGTCGCCCGAGGTGTACGGGTACATGGTCAGCAGGTAGTGCTTGTCTCGCGGATCGGCGTCATCGGCCACGTAGAGCCGATCGCGCTCCCAGCGATCGCGCCACTTCGCCTCGAAGGAGGCAGGGTCGAAGCGCCCGGCGCGTGTCGCGCGGGTCGGGGTTTGCGTGGACATCAGCGCCCTTCCTCGGCCGCGATTCCGCGTATCAGCAATGGGATTACTGCTGTGCCAGGATGCGAACCCGGATGCGCTGCGGCGATCCGGGTTCCACGCTCAGCGCCCCTGGCGCGAGGCGCCTCGGGACCCGAAACGGCATCGATCCACGGCGTACCAGTCACCACATGACTGGGACGCGAAAAGCGTCGCGTCATCGGTCCTTCCTTCGTGCGGTCCACAGGTCTACGCGGTACGGGATCGCGAGTGGCCGTCCGCTGGTCTCGTGGCGCGCCAGCAGCTCGACGAGCTGGGCACGAAACGCCTCCTGAGCGTCGGACCGCAACGCGCGGACGTAGGACGCGGTGAAGGCCATTCCGACGAACTCGTCAGCGGTCATCGTCAGGTCGTGCTGGATCTCGGTCAGCGCCAGCCCATCGAAGGAGCTGACGCCGTCGAAAGCGCTGCGCGTCGCATCGCGGCCGGTCGCCCATCCGGCCTGCAGGTAGCGGCCCGTCTCGCCGTCGCCGAAGTGGTGCTCCAGGAGCTGGTGGTACTCGGCGACCAACGGCGAGCGGCTCGCGTCTCGCACGTTCCAAAAGAGGGCGATTCCTCCGCGCGGCCGCACGATGCGCGCCATCTCGACCACTGCGCGTGGCCTGTCAAACCAGTGAAACGCCTGGGCCGCCGTCGCGAGGTCGACCGACGCCGGGTCGAGGCCGGTCTCCTCGGCGCTCGCTTGCCGTGTCGCCACCGGCAGTCCGTCGCTGCTGGCCCGGGCGCGCAGGACGTCGAGCATCGGCTCTCCCGGCTCGACGGCGGTGACCTGCCAGCCTCGCTCGGCCATGGCCAGCGCCGCCCGACCGGTACCGGCGCCCAGGTCAGCGACCGTCGGCTGGTGGGGCAGGCCCAGACGCTTGGCGATCTCGTCGAAGAGCGCGTCCGGATAGCCCGGCCGGTAGCGGTCGTACTCCGGCGCCCAGGCGTCGAAGCTGCGGGCGCGTGCGGCGGTGGACGTCATCGGACCGCCGCGCAATCGTGCGATGGGCGTGGGCCGTGACCTCCGCCCCCATTGCATGAGGTGGAGCTAACGGCGAGGAAGAGCCGCTCAATGGGCTCATCTTCCCCGCTGGTTGCATGGGGTGAAGGAGACGGTGAAGCAGGCGGCTGAATCGGCCTCTTCTTCCCCGATACCTCCACCTGGTGCAACCCGCCCAGTCCACCCGCAACCTCGGGTTTCGGCCACCCGGTCGGGAGCGCCGTCTGATGCCGAGGGAACTGCGCCGAGCTGTTCACGGGTTGACCGCCTCAGCGGCGAACCACGCCATCAGGAGCTCGTCGCGATAGTTGTCGCCAGACCGATATTGCTGCCGCCGCACGCCCTCGCGCTCGAAGCCGGCCTGCTCGTAGACGGCGATGGCGCGCGCGTTGTCCGGAAAGACGCCCAACGCCAGCTTGCGCAGGCCGTGCTCGCGCGCCCAGTCCTGGGCGCCGGCGACCAGCGCCTTGCCGATGCCGATGTCGCGCCACTCCCTTGCGACGCAGATGGAGAGCGTGCCGATATGGCCCGTCGTCTGGTTGCGGTCGACGCTGACCAGCACGTTGCCGACGACCTCGCCCGCGCTCTCGGCCACGAGCGCCAGGTGCTCCTCGCCGCGGATCAGCTCCGCGATCCAGAACGCCTCTGACGGCTCGCTACCCGCACCGGGCGTGGTGATCAACCAGCGACCCTCAGCGCGGACCGCGCCGAAGAGGCGGGCCAGCGCGCGCCCGTCGGTGGGTCGTGCGGGGCGCAGCAGCCAGCGCCGGCCGTCGGTGGCCGTCCGGGGTTCACTCGCGCCGGTCGCGATCAACGTGCTGCTCCGGAAGACAACAAAGCCCCTCCGCCGTCAGGACGAAGGGGGACGAATCTTCGCGGTACCACCTGAGCTTGACCGATGAGATGGTGGAGCTGGGGGGACTCGAACCCCCGACCCCCTGCATGCCATGCAGGTGCTCTCCCAGCTGAGCTACAACCCCACGATACGTCGGTCCACTCGTTGGCGTTCGTATCGGAGGGCCACTCCGGTCGGGCTCAGGGCTCGTCGCCGCGCCGTTCGCCCGGCTGCTCGGCGGGTGAGGTTCCGCGCTCCTCGTCGCCGGCTTGCACCGGTCCCGGCTCGCTGCTCACGAGGCGCAGCGCGTACTGCTCCCGCGTCGTCGCGTTCGAGATCGAGGATAGCACAGGCGTGCGACTGTGGCGCCTGTGAGGCCGAGCAGGGAACGCGGCGCGAAACGTTCACTTAGGCCTTCATCCGTCGGCGAGGAACCGGGTTGCCAGCCGCTCGAGACTGGCCTGGATGTCGCCGGCCGCGGCCGAGGCGACCATCGGCTCCATGAAGGCGGTCATGCCCGAGCCGCGGATCTCCATCGTGAACGTCAGGCTCGTCGCCGCACCATCGTTCGCGGGAGCAAGCTCGAGCAGTGCAGTCGCGCCGATGCCGCTGACCGTCGATTCGATCGCGAGCCGTCGAGGCGGATCATGCTGGGTGATGGTGAGCGGGGCCTCGATGCGCTGACCCATCAGCTGGCGCACGAGGTGGGCCGTGGAGCCGACGCCGATCGGGCCGTCCGACGTTCGGCGCGCGCTCGTCACGCCGCTCTGCCAGTCCGCGAGGTTGTCGAGATCGGCGAGGTAGGCAAAGAGCTCGGCCGGCGCCGCGGCGATCACCGAGCTGCGTTGAACGCGCTGCATGCTGCGCATGGTATGCCGCGCCGTCTGCCCGCACACTCGCGATATAATGCTACCTGAGATGAGCACGTTATTGACGCGGCGACTCATGCGGGCGATCGGGCTGGATGCCCTCGGTGGCCTGTCGGTGTGGCTCCTCGTGGTTGGCGTTGACGCAGGATTCGGCGAGCCGCGGCTCGGCTCGATCGCGTTGCTCCTGCTCTTCGGCCAGCTGGTGATCGTGCCGCTTGGCCTGCTCCTCTTCGCGGCACGGCGGCCGATCGAGCACGGTCTGCTGCTATCCGCCCGCGTGCTGTTTCGGTTTGGAGGCGTTGCCGCGCTTGTGACGCTCGCCTTCCCGCGTGGTGAGCTGTCGGGAGCTGTCGCCGCGGTCTGGGCCGTGCCCGCGCTGCTGGTCGGGGTGGCCGCGGCGATCAGGGCGGTCGGCGGACTCCGCAGCGGCAACCTGTGGCGGCGGTCGGAGCTGGCCCAGATCGGCGCATCGGCCTTCCTGGTGGTCGGGGCATTCTTCTTCGTCCTCTATCGCGGGGGGATCGCGGTGATGGGATTCGGTGACGTGATCATCCACCTGACCGCCGTCCACTTCGTCTATACCGGCTTCGGGTTGCTCCTCATCGCCGGGCAACTGGCACGCCGTGGCCCGGGGTATGCGCTCGGCGGGTTGGCGGTGCTGCTGCTGCTGGCGGGCATGATCGTCACTCCCATCGGCTTCATGACCCTGCCGCTCATCCAGTTGGCCGGCGTGCTCTGCGTCGTGGCGGGGCTCCTCGCCGTCGCCCTGGGCACGGTCCTCAGGATCCGCGAGGACCACGCGGCGCGCTCCGCCAGGCCGTGGCTGGCCGTCGCCGCGGCATCGCCGCTTCTCGTCGGCGGGCTCGCCACGGTGTATGCCATCGGCGAAGCGGTGGGCACTCCCGTGCTATCGATCGACGCCATGGTGCCGCTCCACGGTGCGGTTGCCGCGGTGGGCGTCGTCTTCTGCGGGCTGCTCGGCTGGCGGCTGGTGGGCGACTGACCGATGAGGTTCGCTTTCGGAATCGGCTCGCCACCGGCGTCCGACTGCGGCCGCTGGCGCGACGCCGATGTCACCGCTTTCCTGGCCGAGCTCCGGAGCAATGGCGGGGGCCTCATCCGCAGTCGGCTCGAGGTGGAGCTTGAAGGCCGCTCGGCAATCGAGCCGCAGGAACGGTTTGCGCGAGCTCGCATGGAGGTCCTGGCCGTCCGCTGGTTCCCGCCGCGGCTCGTGGAGGCCTTCGCCTGCGGAGGCGAATCACCTGGCGTTGGCACGACCATTCTGCAGCGCTGTCGCATCGGCCCATGGCTCAGCGTCGACGCGCCGCTGCGGGTGGTGGAGGTCGTGGACGAACGGTGGCGCGTGGCGATCGCCTGCGCGACGCTGGATGGGCATCCCGAGCGCGGCGTCGAGCGCTACGAGCTCGTGTACGATCCCGCGCTCCATCGCTCTACCCTCACCGTCGAGAAGGCGTGGGCGTTGGCCGACCCGCTGGCCCGGGTGGCGGGGCCCTTCTCCCGATGGTTTCAGAGCTACGCCACGCGAGCCTCGCTGCGCCGATTCCGCGACGGCGCATGGTCCTAGCTGGTGGATGGTCGAGGCATGTCCGGGGACGTGCGCTTCGGCGAATGGGCCGCGACCCCGGCGGTTCGCTGGACGCGATCCATCCGTGAAGCGCACACGCCCGGGCCCGCGGCCCTGGTGTGTCCTCCGTGGGCTACACGGATGAGAGCGCCGCGCACAGGCGAGCGATCCTTGCCAGCGCCCCGACGAACGTGGGCGACACGTTGAGCGACTCGATGCGCGCGAAGGCCATGCCCGCGCTCTCCGCCTGCTTCCGGGCACCGATGTCGATGTCATAGAGCACCTCGAGATGGTCGGCCAGGAACTGGATCGGCGCCACCAGCACGGACCGATGGCCCGCGTCGCTGAGCGCCGGCAGGATGTCCGCGAAGTCCGGGGTCATCCACTCCCCCGGATCGTGCCCCGCCGACTGCCAGCAGAAGAACCAGCGCTCGGGCGCCAGCCCGGCGGCGGCGGCAACCAGCTCGGCGGTGTCGCGCAGCTGGTCCAGGTAGCCCGGCTCGGCGTCGGCGACGCGGCGGGGGAGCGAGTGCGCGGTCAGCAGCACCGGCGTGTCGTTCGGCAGCGAGGCGAGCCCCTCTCGGATGCGCTCCGCGATCGCCTCGCTGAACCCGGGCTCTCGATACCAGGCCGGCGCCATCGTGACCGAGGGGGCGGATGGCCCGAGCTCCGCGCGGGCCGCCTCGATCGCGCGCCGGTACCCGCCCATCAGCAGGTCGGAATGCTGCGGGCTCATGACGATGCCGATGACGGGATCACAGCCCAGGTCCGTCAGGTGCCGCAGGCCGGCCTCCACGCTCGGCTCGCTGAAGCGCATCCCCGCCGCGCAGCGCGCGTCGACGCCGTCGTCGCGCAGCCGCTCCTCGAGCGCCGCGGCCTGGGCCTGGGTGATGGGAATCAGCGGCGAGCCGCCGATGAGCTCGTACCGGCGCCTGAACTCGGCGATCACGGCCGGCGACGGCTCCCGCCCGCCGCGCACGGCCGCCAGGTAGCGCGCCAGATCTCCGAGATCGGCGCGCGGCGAGCCGTAGGTCATCAGTAGCACGCCGAGGCGGGTGGCGTCGCTCATCGGGCCGATTCTTCGTGCACGAGATCGGCCAGGCGACGCAGAAGGTCCGGATCGGTGTCGGGCAGCACACCGTGGCCCAGGTTGAAGATATGCCCCGGCCGGCCGTCCGCGCGGCTGAGGACCTCCCGCGCGCCGTCGGCCGTCGCCTCCCAGCCGGCGAGCAGGCGCGTCGCGTCGAGGTTGCCCTGCACGCCGTGCTCGTAGCCGACCCGCTGCCAGGCGAGGTCCAGCGACTGCCGGTGGTCGATGCCGATGACATCGCCGCCCGCCTCAGCCATGAGCTCCAGCAGCGCGGCGGTGCCCGTCCCGAAATGGATGGTGGGCGCCCCTCGCACCTCGGCGAAGATGCGCGCCACGTGCGGCTGCACGTAGGTCGCGTAGTCGGACGGCCCCAGCCCGCCGACCCAGGAGTCGAACAGCTGGACCACCTGCGCGCCGGCATCGATCTGGGCGTTCAGGTAGCGGATGACGACCGTCGACAGCTTCTCCATGAGCGCGTGCCAGGCATCGGGCTCGCGGTACATGAACGCCTTGGCAATGGCATAGTCCCGCGACGGCCGGCCCTCGACCAGGTAGCAGGCCAGCGTGAACGGCGATCCAGAGAAGCCGATGACCGCCTGCTTCCCGGCCAGCTCGTGTCGCACGAGCCGGATGGCCTCCATCACGAACGCCGTCTCGTCGGCGGGCGCGATCAGCCGCAGCCTGTCCACGTCGGCCCCGGAGCGGATCGGATTGTGGATGATCGGCCCGATCTCGGGCTGGATCTCGAGGCTGACGCCCATCGGTTCCAGCGGCAGCACGATGTCCGCGAAGAGCACCGCCGCGTCGACGCCGAAGGCCTCGACCGGCATGAGCGTCACCTGGGTGCAGAGCTCCGGCGTCTTGGCCAGGATCAGGATCTCGTAGCGCTCGCGCAGGGCCCGGTAGTCGGCCAGGCAACGGCCTGCCTGGCGCATGAACCAGACCGGGGTGCGGTCCGGCTGCTCGTGGCGCAGCGCGGCCAGGAATCGAGCCTCGCCCGTGGTGGCGAGGGTGGAAGACGTCATCGGCCCGCCTCGGGTGCGGGGGGCTCCTGTCGCGCTCGCGGCTGGAAGTGGCCGACCGCGCCGGAGGCCTCGGGTGACTTCAGGTACGTCGGGTGGAGCTCGATGGGCGGCGTCTTGTCCGCCTTGCGGCCGCGCCGCATGCGCAGGTTGAGGACCTCCACGAAGATGCTGAAGCCCATGGCGAAGTAGATGTAGCCCTTCGGGATGTGCAGGTCCCAGCCCTCGGCCACGAGCGCCATGCCGATGAGCAGCAGGAAGCTGAGCGCCAGCATCTTGACGGTGGGGTGCCGGTTCACGAAGTCGCTGATCGACCCCGCCGAGACCATCATCACGCCGATGGCGACGATCACGGCCGCGATCATCACCGGGATCTCATCGACCATGCCCACCGCCGTGATGACCGAGTCGAGGCTGAAGACTGCGTCGAGCAGCACGATCTGCACGAGGGTCGCGCCGAACGTCGCCGTGGCGCCGGCGGCCTGGTCGTGTGGATCCTCGCCTTCCAGCTTCTCGTGGATCTCGAAGGTCGCCTTGCCGATCAGGAAGAGGCCGCCGCCGAGCAGGATGAGGTCGCGTCCGCTGATCTCCTGGCCGAGGATCTCGAACAGCGGGGCGGTGAGCCCGATCACCCAGGAGAGGCTGAACAGCAGGATGATGCGCATGATCATCGCCAGCCCCAGCCCGACGATCCGAGCGCGGTTCTGCTGCTCGGCCGGCAGCTTCGCCGCCAGGATCGAGATGAACACGATGTTGTCGATGCCCAGGACGATCTCCAGGACTGTCAGGGTCAGCAGCGCGATCCAGATCTGTGGATCGATCAGCCACTCGAAGCTCACCCGGATACCTCCATGAACGCTGCCCGCGCCGCGCCCAGCGTCGCGTCCAGCTCCCGCCGTCCGTGGGCGGCCGAGACGAACCACGCCTCGTGCTGGCTGGGTGGCAGCATGATGCCTGCGTCGAGCATTGCGTGGAAGAACCGCGCGAAGCGCGCATCGTCGTCGAAGAAGACGGTGAGCAGCGAGGCGACCCGGGCGATGCGGACCGGCACGCCGGCCGCCGCCGCGGCATCGGCCAGGCCGGCCTCCAGCATGGCGCCCGACGCTTCCAGCGCTTCATGGACCGATGGCGTCAGCGCCTCGAGCGTCGCCAGCCCGGCGGCCATGGCCAGCGGGTTCCCGCTCAGCGTCCCGGCCTGGTAGACCGGGCCCTGCGGCGCGATCATCGCCATGATCTCGGCGCGGCCGCCGTAGGCGCCGACCGGCAGCCCGCCGCCGATGATCTTGCCCAGCACGGTGAGGTCGGCCGTCACGCCGTAGCGCTCCTGCGCGCCGCCGCGGGCGACGCGGAAGCCGGTGATCACCTCGTCGAAGACGAGCAGCGTGCCGTGGCGCAGGGTGAGCGTCCGCAGGCCGTCGAGGTATCCGGGCGCTGGCGGCACCACGCCCATGTTCGCCGCCACCGGCTCGACGATGAAGGCCGCCGCGTCGCCGCCCGCCAGCGCCGTCGCGGCGGCGTCGAGGTCGTTGTAGGGCACGACCAGCGTGTCCTGCGCCGCGCCACGGGTCACGCCGGCGCTGGCCGGCAGGCCCGTGGCCGCGGAGCCCGCCTGCACCAGGAGGGCGTCGGCGTGGCCGTGGTAGCCGCCGGCCACCTTCACGATCCGGTCCCGCCCCGTGAAGGCGCGGGCCAGGCGCAGTGCGCTCATCGCCGCCTCCGTGCCGGAGCTGGTGAAACGCAGGAGCTCGATCGACGGCATCGCCCCGACGATTGCCTCGGCGAGGGCGACCTCGCCCAGGCTGGGCGCGCCGTACGAGGTGCCTCTCGTCGTCGCATCGGTCACCGCCGCCACGACCGCCGGGTGGGCGTGGCCCAGGATCATCGGCCCCCAGGAGCCGATGTAGTCGAGGTACTCGTTGCCGTCGACGTCCCACATGCGGGCTCCCTGCGCGCGCTCGATAACGCGGGGCGTCCCGCCGACGCTGCGGAAGGCGCGCACCGGGGAGTTGACCCCACCCGGAAAGAGGCGCTCGGCTCGCTCCATGAGCTCGGCCGAGCGCGATGCCCTGGCGGTTTCCGTCATATACGACCACCAGTCGTGGTAACCGGGATTCCGTCGCAGTTGGCTCGCCGTCGACGCATCTGCTGAGCGTGGCCCAGGGCGGACAACCGCTGCGCGGAGTCGTCCCAACCGGTTAGTACGACCACCAGTCGTACATGACGGAACGTCGACGGCGCCGGACGGCTAATACGACTACCAGTCGTATGTGACGGAAACACCGTCATTCGGCCGGCGGCCCTGAGAGCATGCCGAGGATCTCACCGAGCGGGCGATGGATGCCGGTGATGATGGGCGTGTCGCGCACCGTCGACCGCCGCGACTCGGTGGAGCGCAGCTCGCGGACGAGATCCTGGAAGGCGACGAGATCATCGGTCTCGTAGGCAACGATGAACTCCTGATCGTCCAGGCCGAAGCTGTAGGCCAGGAGCTGACGGACCTGCGGGTAGCGATGGCCGACGCGCATGTGGCCGCGCATCACCTCACCGCGCTCCTCGGCGGATGCGAGGTACCAGTCGACCGATTTCACAAACGGATAGACGACCAGGTAGCGCGACCGCTCGCCGGTGAACAGCGACTGCTCCTGGGTGGTGGGTCGCTTCACGTACTGGCTGGGTCGCGTGAGGCCGACCATCGAGACAGCCGGCGCCAGCCATTGACCGATGCCGGCGCTCAGCAGGTCGGCCGCCGTCTCCTCGACCGCCTCGATCGACTCGGCCATTCGCCACAGCAGCAGGTCGCCCTCGGCGCGCAGGCCGATGGTCGAGTAGCTCAGCTGCATGAGCCGCTGATCGGCACGGGCGGCTGCGGTGCAGAACGCGTCCAGGTCGGCGCGGCGCTCGTCCGCGCTCCGCCGGCGCCAGGCCGGGTCGAGGCGCAACAGCCAGGCGTGGACGAAGCGCTCGTCGCTGGCGGTCATCCCGCCGACACATGCGCCGTCACCTGGGCGCCTCGTCCCGCAGCCAGGCCGCTGCCTCGCGCGCGAAGTAGGTGACGATCACGCCCGCCCCCGCCCGGGCGATGGCGGTCAGCGACTCGAGCGCGGCCGCCCGACGGTCGAGCCAGCCGCGCTCGGCGGCGGCGCAGATGGCCGCGTACTCGCCCGAGACCTGGTAGGCGGCCACCGGCACGTCCACGCGCGTACGGGCGGCGGCCACGAGGTCGAGCGCTGGCAACGCGGGCTTGACCATGATCATGTCGGCACCCTCGGCGAGGTCGGCGTCGATCTCGCGCAGCGCCTCCCTGCCATTGGCCGGATCCATCTGGTAGGCACGCCGGTCGCCAAAGGACGGCGTGGAGTCCGCGGCCTGGCGGAACGGGCCGTAGAAGGCAGACGCATGCTTGGCGGCGTAGGCGAGGAGCGCCGTGTCGCCGTGGCCCGAGTCGTCGAGCGCGGCGCGGATCGCGGCGACCTGGCCGTCCATCATGGCGCTCGGCGCCACCACGTCCGCTCCTGCCTGGGCCAGGGAGACGGCCGCGCGAGCCAGCAGCGGAAGGGTGGCGTCGTTGTCGACCGCCGCGTCCCGCAGTACGCCGCAGTGCCCGTGGCTGGTGTACTCGCACAGGCAGACGTCGGCGATGACGGCGAGCTCGTTGCCGACCGCCGCGCGGATCTCCCGGATCGCCTGCTGCACGACTCCGTCCGGGTGCCAGGCGCCCGAGCCGTCCGCGTCCTTCGTCTCGGGCAGGCCGAAGAGCAGGACCGATCTGATGCCGGCCGTCACCAGCTGCTCGGCCTCCGGGCCGACGCGATCCACGCTCAGCCGATGCTGCCCGGGCATGGCGGGGATCTCTTCGCGAATGCCGACGCCGGCGCGGACAAAGAGTGGCTGCACCAGCATGGCGGGATGGAGCCGCGTCTCGCGTACCAGGTCGCGGAGGGCTGGCGTGCGACGAAGGCGCCGGGCCCGCAGCGCGATCGTGGCGGTGATGGTGGCGCTGTCGAGCAGGGTCATCTGGCCTCCGTGGAGAAGTGGGCGGCGATGGCATCGGCGAGGCCGATCGTGGTGTGCTCCTCGGCCACCGCGGCGACGCCGAAGCCCCGGCGGCGAGCGACGTCAGCGGAGACAGGGCCGATGCAGAACGCGCCCAGCGCGCGGAGCCGAGCGCGGTCGAAGGTCGAGGCCAGGCGCATGAGCCCGCGAACCGTGGATCCCGAGGTGAAGCTGACGCCGTCGAGGTGCCGTGCCAGCGCCGCGCGTAGCGGGTCGCGGCTCTCCGCCGGACCTTCGATCGTGCGGTAGGCCACCACCTCGTCGACATCCGCCCCGCGCGCGACGAGAACATCGCGGAGGTCGGGCGTGGCTGCGTCCGCGCGGGCAAGCATCACCCGACGGCCGCGCACCTCTCCCATCCCATCCGCGATCATGACGGTCAGGTAATCGTCGGGGACGTGGTCGACGCGCAGGCCGCCTGCCTGCAGAGCCGCCGCCGTGGCGGGTCCGACCGCCGCGATGCGCAGCCTGTCGGGCAGCGGAGCGGCGCGGTCACGCAGCCGCTCGAGCACGGCGTTGGCGCCGTTGACGCTGGTGATGACGAGCCAGTCCGCGTCGTCGAGCCGCGCCAGCGCGCTGTCCAGCTCGGATGCCGGCACCGGCTCGATCTCGACGGTCGGGACCGAGATCGCCCCGACGCCGCGCTCGGCGAGCAGATCCACGAGCTCGAGTGCCTGCGGTCGCGGCCGGGTAACGAGGATCTTGCGCTTCGCGCTCACGCCGGCGCCCCGATCGCGTCCAGGGTCCGGGCAGCGGCGGCCTCGACGACCGCGGCGGCGTCCGCGGCGGGCCCACTGGCTTCGGCCCTCACGAACCATCCGTCTCGAGCCTCGTACGCCGCTCGCAGGCGCAGCAGGCCATCGTGAACCTCGCCGAATGTCCCGAGCGGCGCCAGGCATCCGCCGCCGATGCGCCGCAGCAGCGCGCGTTCCGCCTCCACGGCGATGCGGGTCGGGGCGTGGTCGGCGGCGGCCAGCGCAGCGAGCAGCGTCTCGTCGTGGCTTCGAGCCTGGACCGCGAGGGCGGCCTGGGCCGGCGCCGGCAGGACGAGGTCGAGCCGGAGCCTGGCCTCGGGCGAGATGGGCAGCCCCAATCGGTCCAACCCGGCCGCGGCCAGCATCACGGCGTCGAACTCGCCGCGCTCCAGGCGCGCGAGCCGGGACTCCACGTTGCCCCGGATGGGGCATGTGACGAGATCCGGGCGTGCCGCCGCGAGCTGCGCGGCGCGACGCGGCGAGCTCGTCGCCACTCTCGCACCGAAGGGCAGTCCCTCGAGTCCGCCCTCGTGGCGGGTCAGCAGGCAGTCGCGCGGATCGCCGCGCTCGAGCACGGCGGCGATGACCAGGCCCGGCGTCGGCGCGGTGGGGAGATCCTTGTAGGAATGGACGACCACGTCCACGCGCCCATCGAGCAGGGCTCGCTCGAGCTCGCTCGTGAACTGTCCATCGGTCGACTCCCAGCCACCCGAAGGTCGCCGCGCGCTGATCGCGTCGCCGCGCGTGGAGATCTCGACCACCTCCATCGGTCCATCCAGGCCGGTCGCGCGCAGCGCGGCCATGGCGAGGTCGGTCTGCGCCCGCGCCAGGCGGCTTCCGCGGCTGCCGATGCGGAGCGTCCCGGTCGAGGTCACCTGCCGAACCCGAAGAGCTCGCGAACCCGGTCCGCGTCGGCACCGCCGCCGCGCAGCTGCTCGGTCGGAACGTGTAGCAGCTCGGCCAGGAGCGCGCGCATCGCGGTCGAGACGTCGGCCAGCTGCGCCTCATCGAGATCGGCGCGCCGGCGAAGGCGGTCGAGGTGGCGATCCGCGAGCTCCGAGGCCTGCGCTTGGAGCAGGGCGACGGCTCCGATTCCTTCTCGTGCATGCATCCAGGCGACGAACCGATCGCGCTCGTCGCCGAGCGCCGTTCGCAGCCGGCGCTCCGCAGCAGGGTCCAGGACCGATGCAGCGCCCTGACCGTCCAGCCGGCCGATACGATCGAGGTCCAGCAATCGTTCGCCGAGGCGATCCGCCGCTTCGGCGCTGACGGCGCCCGGCGACGAGAGGTCGATGACCAGCGGTAGCTGGCCGTCACCCAGATGGGAAACCTCGAGCGAGCTGGCCGAGCCACGCACCGCGATGGCCACCACGTCGTGGCCGGCCGCGAGCCGCATTCCTTCGGGGAGCGTGGCGGTGGCGTGTCGGCCGCTCGGGAGCGCGCCGGTGATCGCGGCGGCCCGGCTCTCGGCCCTCGACGCGACGGTGACGCGCATGCCGGCAGTGGCGAACGCATCAGCCATCCGGCGGCCCATCTCGCCGCTGCCGGCGACGAGCGCCCGGCGCTCCGCCGGCTGCGCGAGTCGCTCGAGCGCCCAGCGTGAGGCCCGCTCGGCGAGCGACTGGTCGGCTCCGGGAGCGGCCTCGGCCCGTACGCGCTTGCCGAAGCGGATGGCGCGACGCAGCAGCTCGTTGAGAATCGGCCCGGTCTCGCGGCGGGCCAGGGCGGTCTGGTATGCCTCGCGCACCTGGCCCAGCACCTGCTCCTCGGCCACGACCGCAGAGTCGAACCCGGCTGCGACGTTGAAGACGCGCGCGACGGCATCCCTTCCACGGCGCAGCTCCACGCCGGGCGGCGGCTCGGCGGCGGAATCCTGCGGCAGGCCGACGAGCTCGACGCGATGGCAGGTGTGGATCAGGATGCGCTCGTCCCACGCAGTCGCGATCGGGGCAAGGTTGGCGGCCAGCGCCTCCCGCTCCTGCGTCGGCAGGTCACGGAAGGTGGCGCTGAGCACCGTCAGACGGTCGAGCGCGTCGATATCGGAATCAGGCGTTCGCAAATCTATGACAACACGCGAAAGCGGGGTATCGGTGCGGGGCCGATGACGAGGCTAGGGTCCCGAGGACGCCGGCGTCAAACCTGAGTCATAGATTTCCATAGATCTCCCCCGATGCGGCTCGTCGCCCGTGGGTCGTCGTGTCGCCAGATTCATACCTGGTATGCGCGCACGGCCCTCGTGGCGCGTGCGGTCGCCATTTGTCTGCTCCGACCGCAGGTGGCGACTGGAGGCCGCGACTGGGTCACCGATGCAGACGTGGTCTGAATCTGGCAACTGGACCACGGGAAACACCGCCGGCACCACGGGACACCGGCCTCGCCCTCCCCTCCGTGAGAGGTGCCAGACGCCAATCAGGGCGGGCTTGGGCGAGCCGGCCGACGTCTCGTGCGGATCACGCGCCATCGCGGGGGCGTGCGCGAGCGTGGGAAAAGCGGCGAATCGGCCCTCAGACCCTCGCCAGCGTTTCCAAGCCGGCTGTGGTTGGAACCTGGCACGTCGCAGGCGTGTATAGGGCCGTAAGCCGACGGTGATTGGAATCTGACGCGGACGCGGCCCAGGCTCCGCCAGCCGGACCTCAGTGCAGGATCTGCGACAGGAACTGGCGCGTCCGCTCCTGCGCCGGCGCCTCGAAGATCTGCTTTGGCGGGCCTTCCTCCACGATCACCCCTTCATCGAAGAAGACCATCCGGTTGGCGACGGCCCGAGCGAAGCCCATCTCGTGCGTGACGCAGATCATCGTCATGCCGGACTCGCCGGCCAGCTCGCGCATCACGTCGAGCACCTCGCTGATCATCTCGGGGTCGAGCGCGGAGGTCGGCTCGTCGAAGAGCATGATCTTGGGCTGCATAGCCAGCGCCCGCGCGATCGCTACGCGCTGCTGCTGGCCGCCCGACAGCTGTGCGGGATACTTCAGCGCCTGCTCCGGGATGCCGACGCGGGTGAGGAGCTGCATGCCGGCCTCGTCGGCGCGCTCGCGCGGCCACCTCCGCACCCGCATCGGCGCCAGGGTGACGTTCTGGAGCGCGGTCAGATGCGGAAACAGGTTGAAGGACTGGAACACCATGCCAATCTCGCTGCGCACCGCGGCGATGTTGCGAATGTCGTTGGTGAGCTCGATGCCGTCCACGAAGATCTGACCGCGCTGGTGCTCCTCGAGGCGGTTGATGGTGCGGATGAAGGTCGACTTGCCGGAGCCAGACGCGCCGAAGATGACGACCACCTCGCCGCTGCGCACGGTCAGGTCGATGCCCCTCAGCACGTGGAGCTGCCCGAACCACTTGTGCACGTCACGGGCGACGATCATCTCGCCGGAGCTCGTCGGGGTCGGCTGGTCGGTCATCGGTCCACCTCGGTGAGTTGGTTGGTCATCGCGTGCCCACCCCGAGCACTCGCTCGAGCCGGTAGCTGGCCTGCGACATGGCGTAGCAGAGGACGAAGAAGACGGCGGCGACGAAGACGAAGACCTCCATGTGCGCGCCCAGTGACTCCGGCTGGGCAAGGATCGCCCGCCCGATGCCGAGGATCTCCAGCAGGCCCACGATGGTGACCAGGGTCGTGTCCTTGAGCAGGCTGATGAAGAGCCCCACGTTGGCGGGGATCACGGCACGCAGGGCCTGCGGCAGGACGATGTACGCGTTCGTCTGCACGCCGCTCAGCCCCAGCGCCTGGGAGGCCTCGATCTGTCCGGACGGGATGGCCTGCAGGCCGCCGCGCACGTTCTCGGCCACGTAGGCGGCCGAGAAGAGGGTGATGCCGCCCATCGCCCGGGCCACGCGGTCGATCCGCCACTCCCCGGGCAGGAGGAGCGGCAGCATGATGTCGGCCATGAACAGGATGGTCACCAGCGGCACGCCGCGGATCAGCTCGATGTAGGCGGTGCTGAGCCAGCTCACCGCCGGCAGGTTGCTGCGCCGGCCCAGCGCAAGGAGCACGCCGAGGGGGAAGGACAGGACGATGCCGATGCCGGCGAGCAGGATCGTCAGCAGCAGCCCGCCCCACAGGTTGGAGCTCACCTCCGGCACCGGCGTGCCGTCGATGCCGCTCAGCAGTAGAAATATGACCGGAATCGAGAGCAGCCAGGCAATCGTCAGCGGCCGGCGCGGGACCGGCACCTTCAGCGCAAGCGCGTAGGCGCCCCACACGCCCAGCGCGTTGGCCACGAAGCCGATGGTCACCAGCGGGCCGACCGGCGAGACCGCCATCAGCGCCGCCAGGATCGCCTGGCAGGCGGAGACCGCGATCGCGAGGGACCGGGTGGTGCGTCCGAAGACCGCGGCCGAGAGGCCGGTGAGGAGCGACAGGACGGCGAGGCTCAGCCAGATGCGCCACGCCTGCTCGACCGGGTACTGGCCCACCAGCAGCAGGCGCAGGTTGCGGGTCACCACGTCCCAGCGCGCGTCGGTCATCGCCCACTGCCCGATCTGGACCAGCAGCCACAGCACTGCGGCGCCGACCACGATCGTCATGAACGCGTTCACCGGGCCGGAGAAGAGGTTCTGCCGAAGCCAGCCGATCGGCCCGACCGAGAGCCTCGGAGGAGGCAAGGTGTTCGTGGTCATCGCTCGAGCACCTGGACGCGCCGGTTGTACAGGTTCATGAGCAGCGAGGTCACCAGGCTGATGGCGAGGTACGTGCCCATGATCAGCACGATCACCGGCACCGGCTGCCCGGTCTGGTTGGTCATGGTCTGCCCGACCTTGAAGAGGTCCGGGTAGCCGACCGCGATGGCCAGGCTCGAGTTCTTGGCCAGGTTCAGATACTGGCTGGTCAGCGGCGGAACGATGACCCGCAAGGCCTGGGGAAAGACGACGAGCCGCAGGGTATCGCCCTCCGACAGCCCTAGGGCGCGTGCCGCCTCCAGCTGGCCGCGGCGGACGGCCTGGATGCCGCCGCGCACGACCTCACCGATGAAGGCAGCGGTGTAGATCACCAGCCCGACCAGGATGGCGGTGAACGAGGTCGACAGCGCCATGCCGCCGCTGAAGTTGAAGCGGCCGCGCTCCGGGACGTCGAACTGGATCGGTGCCTCGCCCGCCAGCAGCCACGCGCCGATGGCCAGTACCGGGAACGCGAGGGCGCCGATGAGGCCGATGCTATGGCTGCGGCGGCCCGACGCCCTCAGCCGGGAGCCGATGATGCGCGTCGCGATGGCGATGACCAGGCCGACTCCGGCGATGACGAGCCAGGTCGAGAACGTCGGAGCCCGAAGGGGCGCCGGTATGAACAGGCCGCGCTGGTTGAGGAACACGGAGCCGGGGAGCTCGATCGTCTCCGCGACGGAGGGCAGCTGCAGCAGGATGGCGAAGTAGATGAAGAACAGCTGCACCAGCAGCGGCGTGTTGCGCATCACCTCCACGTACCCGGCCGCCACGCGGCTCACCAGCCAGTTGGACGAGAGGCGCGCCACGCCCACGACCAGCCCCAGCACGGTGGCCAGCACGATGCCCACGATGCTGACGAAGAGGGTGTTGAGCAGCCCGACCATGAAGGCCTGCCCATACGTGTCGTTGGAGCTGTAGGGGAACGGGCTCTCGCCGATCTCGAAGCCGGCCCGGTTGTCGAGGAAGTCGAAGTTGAACGCGAGCCCCCGCTGGGCCATGGTGCCGGTCAGGTTGAAGTACAGAAAGGCGAGCAGGGCCGCCACGGCCAGCACGGCGACGACCTGGCCGGCGACACGCAGCACGCGCACGTCGCGCCAGGGCGGCACCGCCGTGTGCTGCTCGGGAGGGGGAGCGGCGGTCATGGCTCCCTGGATACGGTCGGCCCCGGGACGGAGCGGCTCCGTCCCGGGGCCTCAGGCTCGACTACCGATAGGGTGGTGCGTACAGCAGCCCACCATCGGTCCATAGGCTGTTCGGGCCTCGCTCCAGCTCGAACGGCGTGCCGGGGCCCAGGTTGCGATCGTAGATCTCGCCATAGTTGCCCACGGCCGAGATGACGTCCACGACCCAGTCGGCTTCGAGGCCGAGCCCCAGGTCGCCGTCCGCGCCAAGGAGACGGGCGATGTTCGGGTCATCGCTGCCGACCATCTCCGCCACGTTGTCCTGGGTGATCCCGGACTCCTCGGCCTGGATGGTGGCGATGACAACCCACTTGACGACGTTGAACCATTGATGGTCGCCCAGCGGCGCCACGGGGCCGAGCGGCTCCTTGGACATGACCTCGTCCAGGATCACATGCTCGTCCGGGTTGCTGAGCGTGGTCCGGGTGGCCAACAGCTGGGATCGGTCGCTGGTGACCGCGTCACAGCTGCCCTCGTCGTACGCGGAGTAGGTCTGCTCGAGCTCTCCGAAGGTCTCCGGGTCAAAGTCGATGTCCCGAGCTCCCATGACATCGGCCAGGTTCAGCTCGGTGGTGGTGCCGGTCTGGACGCAGATGGTCGCGCCTGCCAGGTCCTCGAGGGTGCTGATGCCGTCCGCTTCACGGACCATCATGCCCTGCCCGTCGTAGAAGGTGGTGGGAGCGAAGAGGCCCCACGACGTGTCGCGGCTGACCGTCCAGGTCGTGTTGCGGATCAGGACGTCGACCTCCCCGGTCTGGAGGGCCGGTCCGCGTGCATCCGCGGTCGTGGCGCGGAACTCGACGGCCTCCGGATCGCCCAGCACGGCTGCGGCCACCGCTCGGCAGAAGTCGGCGTCGAAGCCAGTGTTCTCGCCGGTGGCCGAATCCAGGAAGCTGAAGCCCGGAAGGCTGCCGTTCACGCCGCAGATGAGCTGGCCGCGCTCCTGCACGAGCGCCAGCCGTCCTTCGGCGGGCGGCGGTGCCGCAGTCGCTGCCGGGGTCTCCTCCGGAGCCTGGGCGACCGTCTCGTCCGGGCTCTCGGCCGCGGGGTCTCCGGGCGACTCTGCCGGCGGTGGCGTTTCCCCGCAGGCCGCGACGATCAGCGCGAGGAGAACAAGGCCGACGATCGACATTACGGGTCTGGACATGGACGCTACCTCCCTCGGTTCATGCGACGCGGACCGGGCCGCCGACCGTGGTCGAGCCGCGGACACCGCACCTGCTTGGTTTCGCGCCGCCCATCATGCCCTGTGACGTGATCGCCGGTCCAGTATTTTCGACGCGGTGAGTCCCTGCAGGCTGGCCGTTCGTTGCATCACGTGGAGGTATCGGTGAAGAAGGCGCCGGCGCGGTAGTTCCCCGTCCATTGCACCGGATGCAACCGGCGGTGAAGATCAGCGCGGACTCGGCCACTTCTTCCCCGTTATCTCCACCACGTGCAACGCCGCCAGGCCACCGGATGCAAACCGGTCAAGAACCGTGACGTGCGAGGACGTGACGTGCGAGGAGTCGGAGTGGTGGAGATGAGGGGACTCGAACCCCTGACCCCCGCGATGCGAACGCGGTGCTCTCCCAGCTGAGCTACATCCCCACGGGCCAGCGGCGAGTATAGCAAGGCGCCTGGGGACCTTCACAAACTAGAACATCTGTTCTATCATGGCAGGGCCGATGAGGACCGATGCCGCCGCCGTCCGACCGTCCCTCGACACCGCCATGGAGGCGCTGCGCGCCCGCGGGCTGGAGCTGCGTCGCGGGAGCGAGCCGCCCACTCCCGACCGATCGCGCCCGGCGATTCCCACGGGCCGCGCCGCGCTCGACGTCGCGCTGGGTACCGGCGGCTGGCCACGCAGCGCGCTGGCGCTCCTCGACGCCATCCCGGGAAGCGGCGCGACCACGCTGGCGCTCGGCTCGCTGGCGGCGTGCCAGGCGTCCGGCGGGCTCGTCGCATGGCTGGATGCCGATGGAACGTTCGATCCGGCCACTGCCGCCCACGCCGGCGTCGACCTCGCCTGGCTCCTGATGGGACGACCGCGCGACGGCGCCGAGGCAATCGAGCTGGCCGCCTGGCTGGCGCGCGGCGGGCTGATCGACGCCTTCGTCCTTGACCTCGGCACCTCGGTGGTTCCCCGCGCGGCGCTGGACCGCCTGTCGATGCTCGAGGCCCGGGCCGGCGGCGTGGGGCTGCTCATCGCTCCCGCGGCCCGCGACGCGGCCGCCGCCGTGGCC
>JBOGTC010000150.1:0-26925 GCA_050692055.1 Candidatus Limnocylindria bacterium
CGGCGGGGCATCGGCGCGGCAGCACGCCCGGCGGCGCGAGCTCGCCGACGCGCTCCTCGCCCTGCAGAGGGAGCTCGAGGAGGCCGGCGCGGCATCCCACGCTGCCGCGGAGGCGCTGCGCGTGATCCGAGATGCGCACGTGGCCAGCGCCGAGGCACGCGACGAAGCCCTGCGCGCGTCTCGGCGGGCGCGAGAGGACGTGGAGACCGCCGAGGCGGGGGTCGCCCGCGATGAGCGAGCGTCCGGGCGATTGGAGGCAGAGCTGTCGGCGCTGACAGACGAGGGGGACGCCCCGCCGGAGCCGGCAGGCGCCGCGATTGACGCTGAGCTGGGGCAGCTCCACCTGCGCGCGTCCGAAGCGCGGGCAGCGCGCGAGCGAGCCTCGACCGCCCGGGACGTGGCCCGCGAGGCATGGAACGTGGCTCGCCAGGTCGCGGAAGCGGCTGAGACGCGCACGGTGGGACAGCGGCGGGATCGGGCGGCGCTGGAGGCTCGGATCGCGCACCTCGAGAGCGAGCTGCCGGCGGCCCGCGCCTCCCTCGAAACGTCGGCCGCGGAGCGCGACACGGCTCTGTCCGTCGCGGAGGAGCACCGCGCCGCCGCCGCAGAGGCCAGCGCCGCCAGGGCGGCGGCCGATCAGGCACGGGAGGCACGGAGAGGCGAGCTGCTCGAGCTGGAGCGCGGCGGAGGTGGCGCGGCCGCACGGCTTGCGGAGCTCGAGCGCGCGGCGCAGGCATCGGCGATCGAAGTGTCTCGGCGCGAGGAGGCGCTGGCCTCGCTGGCCCGCGAGCACGAGCTGGCGCTGGAAGGCCTCCCGGAGCGCGAGCCGAGCGAGGGGGCCGTGCCGGTCGAGCCGGTCGCCGACGTCTCGGGGCTCGACGATGCCGCGCTGGAGGCCGAGCTGCGGCGCGTGCGCAGGACGCTGTCGCAGATCGGCTCGGTGAACCCGTTCGCGGTGGAAGAGCACCGTGAGCTCGCCGCCCGCCTGGAGGAGCTCAGCACACAGGATGCCGATCTGCAGACGGCGATCGGCGCGACCGATGAGCTCATGGCCCGCCTCGACGCGGAGATCGGCGAGCGCTTCGACGCCGCCTTCCGGGCCATCGGCGAGCGCTTCGACGAGTACTGCCGGCTGCTGTTCGCCGGGGGGTCCGCCTCGCTGCAGATGGGTGACGAGGCGGACCGTGACGCGCCGGGCGGGATCGAGATCGTGGTCCGCCCGCCCGGCAAGCGGCTCCAGCGCCTGGCCATGCTCTCCGGCGGCGAGCGCGCGCTCACCGGCGTGGCGCTGCTGTTCGCCATGTTGAGCGTCAACCCGGTGCCGTTCTGCATCCTTGACGAGGTGGATGCCGCCCTGGACGAGGCGAACATCGGCCGTTTCGCCGACGCGCTGCGCAAGCTGGCCGAGTCGATCGACTTCGTCGTCATCACCCACAATCGCGCCACGATCGAGGTCGCGGACACGATCTACGGCGTGACGATGACCGACGCCGCCGTGAGCCGCATCCTGTCCCTGCGCCTCGCCGACGTCCCGGCCGAGGTCAGCGCCTAGATGTTCTGGCGCCGCGGCGAGGAGACTGATGAGGAGCAGCCCGCCGAGGAGGTCGCCCCTCCGCTGCCTACGACCATGGCGCGCCCACGGCGCGAGCCGACGGGCATGGGCCTTCGGGCACGACCCTCCGGCTTAGGGGCGCGGCTGCGATCGATCCTCGGCGCCGGGGCGGCCAGCGACGCGAGCTGGGACGAGGTGGAGGAGGCACTGATCGCCGCCGATGTCGGCGCCGCGACCACGCTCGAGCTGGTCGATGCGGCCCGGGAGCGGTTTCGACGCGACGGGGGCCGAAGCGGCGATGACGTGCGCGGAGCCCTGGCCGCGGAGATCCACGAGCGTCTCGCGCGCGTCGGCTCGGGTGTCTTCGAGCTCGGCCCCGCGCCGTCGGTCCTGCTCTTCGTGGGCGTCAACGGCACCGGGAAGACAACCACGATCGCCAAGCTGGCGGCGCGCTTGAAGGGCGAGGGCCGCAGCCTGGTGCTGGCGGCCGCTGACACATTCCGGGCGGCGGCCATCGAGCAGCTGCGGATCTGGGGCGAGCAGGTCGGGGTGCCGGTGGTGGCACAACGTGCCGGAGCGGACCCCGGAGCCGTGGCCTTCGATGCGATGCAGGCTGCCCAGTCCCGCAAGCTCGATGCAGTCCTGGTCGACACCGCCGGGCGGCTGCACAACAAGCAGCAGCTGATGGATGAGCTGGCCAAGATCCGTCGCGTGATCGAGCGCCGCCTGCCCGACCAGCCGCGGCACGTCCTCCTGGTGCTGGACGCGACCACCGGACAGAACGGGCTGCTGCAGGCCGAGGCGTTCAGCCGCGAGGCCGGCGTGACCGGCATCATCCTCACCAAGCTCGACGGCACGGCCAAGGGCGGCGTGGCAGTCTCAGCCGCCGATCGGCTGGGCGTCCCGATCACGTTCGCCGGCGTCGGAGAGGAGCTCGATGCGCTGGCGCCGTTCGATCCGGCGGCGTACGTGGAATGGCTCGTCGCGGAGTAGCCGCCCGCCGACGCGCGTTGCCCCCTCAGCCGTCGGCCCGTAGAATGGGCAGCCGTTTGGCGCCGGCGAGCGGTCGGCGCGACTCGGGCTGAGTCCGTATCGGTCCCATTCATGTTCGAATCCCTTTCTGCGCGCCTGCAGGACGTCGCCCAGCGCCTGCGTGGCAAGGCGAAGATCACCGAGGCCGACCTCGGGCTCGCATTGCGCGAGATCCGCCTGGCGCTACTCGAGGCCGACGTCAACTTCAAGGTCGTCAAGGAGTTCGTGGCACGCGTGCGCGAGCGCGCGCTCCACAGCGACGTGCTGAGCGGCGTGCATCCGGGCCAACAGGTCGTGAAGATCGTCCACGACGAGCTCGTCGCCGTCCTCGGTGGCGAGCGGCAGCCACTGCGTCTGGAGCAGCGCCCATCGGTCGTGATGCTGGTGGGTCTACAGGGCTCGGGTAAGACGACCAGCGCCGCGAAGCTGGCGGTGCGTCTCCGCAGGGACGGCCGCAGGCCGCTGCTGGTGGCGGCCGACGTGTATCGCCCGGCCGCCGTCGACCAGCTCGTGCAGCTCGGCGACCAGATTGGAATCGAGGTGCACACGCGACCGGTCGGGACGCCGGCCCTGGAGGTTGCACGTAGCGGGCTCGAGGCGGCTCGCCAGCGCGGGGTCGATGTAATGCTGCTCGACACCGCCGGACGCCTGCATGTCGATGAGCCGATGATGGACGAGCTGGTGCGTATCTCAGGCGCCGTGACACCGTCCGAGACGCTGCTGGTGGTCGACGCCATGACGGGCCAGGAATCGGTGCGGGTGGCCGAGGCATTCCATGCGAAGCTGCCGGTGAGCGGCCTCGTGCTGACCAAGATGGATGGCGACGCTCGTGGCGGCGCGGCGCTGAGCATCCGCAGCGCCACCGGCATCCCGATCACGTTCATGGGCACTGGCGAGCGCACGGATGGCCTCGAGCCGTTCCATCCCGATCGGCTGGCCCAGCGCATCCTCGGCATGGGGGACATCCTCAGCCTGGTCGAGCGCGTGCAGGAGACCGTCGATCGGGAGGAAGCCGAGCGCGTGTCGCAGCGCATGATGGAGTCGCGCTTCACGCTCGACGACTTTCGCAGCCAGCTGCAGCAGGTCAAGAAGATGGGCCCGATCGGCCAGCTGCTGCAGATGGTGCCCGGCGCCGGGCAGATGGCCGGCGCAGCGCAGCAGGCCGTCGATTCGGGGGAGCTCAGGCGTATCGAGGCCATCATCGACTCCATGACGCCAGAGGAGCGGCGACGGCCGGAGCTCATCAAGGCCAGCCGCCGTCGGCGCATCGCGCTGGGCAGCGGCACGTCGACCGCGGACATCAACCGGCTGCTCAAGCAGTTCGCCGAGATGCAGCGAGTCATGAAGATGATCAGCAGCGGCCGCCTGCCTGATGGGGCTGGTGGCCTGGGTGCCCTCCTGGGCCGCCGCTGAGCGCATGCACCGCCTCGTCATCGCGCTCACGGCTCTGATCGGCCTCGTGGGTGCGGCGTTTCTCGGCGCCTACTTCCTGTTCTTCAGCGCTTCGACCGACCGAGCAGCATCTCTCGCCCCAGCCGATACGGCCGTCTACGTCAACGTCTATCTCCAGCCGTCGGCGGCGCAGCAGATGAACCTGTCGAGCCTGATCGGCCGCCTTCCCGGCTTCGCGGATACCGCCACGCTCGACGAGAAGATCGACCAGCTGGTCCAGAACCTCCTGGCCGACAGCGGAATCGACTATCTCGAGGAGATCAAGCCATGGCTCGGCAACCAGGTGGCCATCGCGGCGGTGCCCGGTGCCGACGACGTCCTGGACGCCGATGTCGTGCTGCTGCTGGCCGTCAAGGACCGTCCTGCGGCCGAGGCCGCGCTCGAGGACGTGTCGGCAGCGAATGCCCTGGTCTTCGAGACGCGCGCCTACGGCGGCGTCGATCTGCAGGTCGCCGAGAGCACGACGTACGCCTTCGTCGAGGAGATGCTGGTGGTCAGCGATGCCGCAGTCCCGGTTGAGGCGACCATCGATGTGGCCGCTGGCGCGCCGTCGCTCGCTGACGAGGAGAACTTCCGCAGGGCGACCACGTCGCTGCCGGCCGACCACCTCGCCTCGGTGTTCGTCGACCTCGCGGGGGTGGCCGAGGCGACCGGCGGAGCGGCGGAGCTGCAGGGCTACTCCGTCGCGAGCGCCGTGCTCGTCGCCGAAGCCGAAGGGCTGCGGCTGAGCGGCAGCGCTCCCTTCGATGCCGCGGCGCCTGGCTCTCCAGCGGCGCTGCCGCCGGAGTCCAGCGAGCCCGCCGTTCTCGTCGAGTGGATGCCGGCCGGCACGCAGGCCGGGCTGGTGATCTTCGACCTGCGTCAGGTACTCGAGGACGCCGAGGCGGCCGTGGCGGTGACTCCCGAGGCGGCCGAGGTGATGAGCGCGCTCGACACGATCCGTGCGGTGGCCGCCCTCGGGCTGGGCATCGACCTCGATGTCGACATCCTGCCGCTCCTGGATCATGAGGTTGCCCTCGCCTTCGGTGGCATCGATGGCGACCTGCCCAGCGGCCAGCTGCTGCTGCGCCCGACGGAGGCGGCAGCTTCCGAGGAGGCGATCGGCCGGGTGCTCGCGCGCCTGGAGGAAACCGGCGCATCGGTGCGGACCGAGGACGGCGGCGCAGCCGAAATCACGGTGGTCAGCCTCGACGGGCTCGGCGAGATCGCGCTGGCGACCATCGAGGGAATCATCGTATTCGGCATCGGGGCCGATGATGTGCAGGCGGCGCTGGAGGCGCACGACAGCGGCGCGACGCTCGCGGCCAGCGATGCCTACCGGCGCGCCTTCGATCTCGCCGGCACGCGTGCCGGCAACGAGCTGTTCGTGAACGTCCCGGCGGTGGCCGACGCGCTCGGGGCCAGCGATGACCTGTCGCCCGACGGTCGCGATATCCTGCAGCAGATCGAGGCGTTCGCCTTCACGACGCCATCCCGCAATGACCGGATCGAGTTCCACGCGGTGCTGACCCTCCGCTGACGCCGGCGCCGATCATCAGAACCGAAGCAACCCACAGAGAGGAAGAGAGACGACTTGGCAGTTCGGATCCGGCTGACGCGCGTGGGGGCCACCAAACGGCCCTCGTACCGCGTCATCGCCATCGACAAGCGTCGGGCACGCGATGGACGCGCGCTCGAGATCCTGGGGTTCTACGATCCCCTCACCGAGCCCGCCACGGTTCGGCTCGAGACCGACAAGATCAAGGCCTGGATCGGCAACGGCGCGCAGCCGTCCGAGACGGTCGTGAAGCTCATGCGGATCGCCGAGAGCGGTGACCAGCGGACCGCGCCGAAGGCGTCTGCGAAGCCGAAGGCCCGCAAGGCAAAGGCGGAGAAGGAGGCCGCGGCCGCGGTCGATGCTGCACCCACGCCCGAGGTCGCCGAGACGGCGCCTGCCGATGAGCCGTTGGACGCGGCGGACGCGGCAGCCACGCCAGCCGAGGGCGAGCCCGAGAGCGCCGATGGCGCTGCCTCCGCCCCCGAAGCTGATGAGGCCGCCAGGGCTGAGAAGGCCGAGGCGTGAAGGATTTTCTCGAGTACGTTGCGCGCTCGCTGGTCGACAACCCGGACGCCGTCGTGGTCGAGGTCGACGAGGACGGTGACGAGGTCACCCTGACCCTGGGCGTCGACGAAGCCGACATGGGCCGGGTGATCGGCCGCGATGGGCGGATCGCGAATGCCATCCGCAGCCTGCTGCGCGTCATGGCGACCCGCGATGGCCGACACGTCGAGCTGGACATCGTCTCAGATACCGAGTGACCGGCTCGCCGTCGCCCGTGTGATCGGGGCGAAGGGCCTGGCCGGCGCGGTGCGCCTCGAGCTGCTCACCGACTGGCCGGAGCGCTTCGACGCCGGCAGCGAGCTGTTCGTGGAGGGCGAGGATCAGCCGCGGCGGGTGACGCACGTGGAGTGGGGCGGCCGGGTGCCGGTGGTCCACCTCGAAGGCATCGGAACCCGCGAGGCGGCCGAGGCGCTGATGGAGCGGTACCTCGAGGTGCCGGCGCGCCCGCTGCCGGAAGGCACCTACTACTGGCACCAGCTCGAGGGCCTGCGCGTGATCGATGAGCGCGGCGTCGGCCTCGGAACGGTGGTGGAGATCTTCCGCGCCGGTGAGAGTGAGGTCTACCGCGTGACCGGCCCAGCCGGGGAGCTCCTGCTGCCGGCGCTGGCCCGAGTCGTGCGCAGGATCGACCTCGAGGCGGGCCTGATGGTCGTGCGCCCGGACCCGGAGGAATCGGTCTGACGCCAATGCGGATCGATGTCGTGACGCTGTTCCCGGGGCTCTTCGATCTGCCGTTGCAGACATCGATCATCGGGCGTGGCGTGGAGCGCGGGCTGGTGGAATTCGCCATCCACGACCTGCGCGAGCATGGGCTGGGACGCCATCGGTCCGTCGACGACTATCCGTACGGCGGGGGAGCGGGGATGGTGATGCGGCCGGAGCCGCTGTTCGCGGCCGTGGAGCCCCTGCTCGATGCCGGCGCCCAGGTCGTCTTCCTCGATCCCGCGGGCGAGATGCTCACCGATCGGCTGGCTCGCGCGCTGTCAGCAGTGCCGCACTTGGCGCTCGTCTGCGGCCGCTACGAGGGAATCGACGAGCGGGCGCGTGCCCTCGCGACCCGCGAGGTGAGCATCGGCGACTACGTCCTCAGCGGTGGCGAGCTGCCAGCGCTCGTGCTGATCGATGCCGTGGTCCGTCTCGTCCCGGGCGTGATCGAGGCCACGTCGCACGAGGGCGACTCGTTCGCGACAGGCCTGCTCGAGCATCCGCAGTACACGAGGCCCGAAGCGTTTCGGGGCGAGGCGGTTCCATCGGTCCTGCTGAGTGGCAACCACGGCGAGGTGGATCGCTGGCGTCGACGGGAAGCGCTGCGTCGGACCCTCGAGCGCCGGCCGGACCTTCTCGAGTCCGCGGGGCTGACCGATGACGACCGCGTCATCCTGGACGAGCTGCGCGCTGACCGTCCGCCGACCTGAGCGAGCGCCTTGACGGAGGTCCCGACCGTGTGGCGATGGCGCCGCCGGTGCCGCCGGTGCTGCGCCGCTGCATGCTGTCGCCTTGCTGCCGGCCGCAACGCGCTGCTATACTCCGCGGCGTCGCGGCCGCTGAGCGCGGTCGCGTTCGTGTGTCACGTCATCGTCGATAAGCCGCGGATAAGCCCGCGATAACGAGGTCGTCCGTAGGATGAATGCCATCAAGGAGCTCGAGCGCGAGCAGCTCCGCACCGACGTGCCGCAGATCGCCCCGGGCGACACGGTGCGCGTGTCGGTGAAGGTGGTCGAGGGCAACCGTGAGCGAATCCAGGTCTTCGAGGGCACGGTGATGCGCATGCGTGGCGGGGGCCTGAACCACCAGATCACCGTGCGCCGCATCGCGAGCGGTGTCGGCGTGGAGCGCACCTTCATGGTGCATGCCCCGCGCATCGACAAGATCGAGGTCGTTCGACACGGCGTTGCCCGACGAGCACAGCTCTACTTCCTCCGCAGCCGGGTTGGCAAGGCGGCCACGCTCCGCGAGCGCCGCGCGAACTGACCCGTTGACCGGTCTCCCTCTGGAACCGGTCCGCGCGCGCCGTCCAGCGCGCCACCCGCGGGTGCGGGATGCCCACATGCGGCACGAGCGAGAGCTCCGCATGGCCGGCTTCACCCGCGTCGCGGGGCTCGACGAAGTCGGCCGCGGCTGCCTCGCCGGCCCCGTGGTGGCGGCCGCCGTGATCCTGCCCGAGCGCCATCGGATCAAGGGCATCCGTGACAGCAAGGTCATCCCTCGCCGCCGCCGGGAGGCGTTGTACGAGCGGATCCTGGACCGCGCCGACGGGATCGGCGTCGGTTGCGTCGAGGTCGAGGTCATCGACCGCATCAACATCCTGCAGGCGACGAAGCTCGCGATGCGCCAGGCGCTGGCGCGGCTGCCGTCCAGGCCCGATCACCTTCTGATCGACGCGCTCAGCCTGCGAGACGTCGACCTGCCGCAGCGACCCATCATCGACGGCGACGCCATCAGCGCCTCGATCGCGGCGGCCAGCATCGTGGCCAAGGTGACCCGCGACCGCATCTGCGACGAGTTCGATGCCCGCTATCCGGCATATGGCTTCGCGCGCAACAAGGGCTACGGAACCCGGCGCCACGTCGACGCCCTGCTCGCCGCCGGGCCGTGCTCGTGGCATCGACGCTCGTTTGCGCCCGTGCGCCTGATCCTCGCCGGCACGCAGCTGCCGCTCGATCTCGAGTTCGCGATCGTGGACGAGGAGGAGGACGAGCCGGCGCTCGACTGACGCTGACGGAGCTCGCCTCCCGCGAGGAAGCAGTCGATGGGCGATCCGCGTCATTCGCTCGGCCTTCGGGCGGAGGAGGCCGTTGCCGCCTGGCTGTCCGGCTCCGGATGGCGCGTGCTGGCTCGCCGCTGGCGCGGCTCGGCGGGCGGCGAGCTCGATCTCATCTGCCTCGCAGCCGATCGAACCCTGGTCGGCATCGAGGTCCGCGCGCGGCGCACGGATCGGGCGGGGTCGGCGGCCGAGTCAGTGGACCGGCGTCGCGTGCTGCGGCTGCGTACCGCGCTTGCTGCCTACGCGGCCGGTGCGACCGTGCCGCACCACGGTCTGCGCATCGACCTCGTGGCGGTCAGCCCCGCCGCCGGCGCGCAGCCTGGACAGTGGCACCTGCGGCGCCTCGCCGGGGTGGATGCCTGGTGAGCGAACGTCAGCGTCAGCCGCCGAAGAGCTTCTCGAGGGCCAGGATGGAGGCGATGTACTGCCGGCTGGCGGGATAGATGCCGTGCTGGTCGGTTCCGCGCTGTCCCTGGTAGTACGCCGCGAGCGTGAGCTCGCGGCGCCCGTCGTATCGATCCAGGTAATGCGCCAGCAGCCGGACGCCGGCGCGCACATTGCCGCGCGCGTCGTGAAGGTCGACCGGTGCCGCGAGCATGGCCTCGCCGACCCATTGGCCCGTCGCGGGAAGGAGCTGCATCACGCCCACGGCGCCGGCATGGCTGACGACTCCCTGCTGCCACCCGGACTCCTGCCAGGCGACAGCCAGCGCAAGCGCGGGCGGCACCTCGTATCGGGCAGCCTCCTCGAGGATCACACGCCGCACGTCGTCACGCTTGGCGACGAGGGCCGCCATCGCCTCGGGCAGCGCGGGCGCGGTCGCAGCCGCAGCCGGCGCAGGAGCGGCGGGCTCCGTGCCCGGGATGCTGAGCCGCTGCCCGGCGAAGATGCGGCTGGCGTTGCTGATGTCGTTGGTCGATACGATCGCCGCCACGGTCACGCCGTAGCGGCGCGCGATCCAGGTCAGGTTCTCGCCCTGCGCCACGACATGACTGCGCGGAGCGGATGCGGCCGGCGCCGGCGCCTGCGCCTGCGCCGGAGCTGCGGGGGCGGGATCCGGCGTCGGGACGAGGCGAAGGATCTGACCAACGTAGATGCGATTCGGGTCAGCCAGGCGGTTGTGGGCGACGATCTCCTCCACCGCCACACCGTGCTCGAGCGACAGCTCGCTCAGCGTATCGCCGTGCCTCACCACGACGACGGGCTCGCCGGCGAGCACCGACGCAGCCACGGCAGGCACTGCTGCCGCGGCCGTGGCGGTCGCAAGCAGGGCAAGGGACCTGAATCGTGACGTCAGCATCGGTCCTCCTGTCGCTCCTGTCGGCTCGTGCCGCGACGCAAGGCCGCAGCGGGCGCATGCTACGAGCGCTCCGGGGAGGGTCAAGGTACGAGCGGGTACCGTGGGAGTACTTCGGTACCGTGCGGTGGGGTGAGGTGACCGAGCGCGGGGAACGCGACTCGACCTTGCCGGACAGTCAGCGGGGACCAGTAGCCCCGGCCAGGGCGCCTCGAAGCGGCTGCTGCTATACTTTCCGACGGCTTCGCGCCGTGTGGCGCGAGCATGCCACCCATCACACACGTCGGCCCGATCCTGCGCCACGGTGCCCGTCGCGAGATGCGTCTCGCCGGGTCGATCGCATGGAGCCGAAGGCCGGCGGAGGAAAGAACCGGAGGTACCCTTGGCTGCCACGAGCATGAAGCAGCTGCTCGAGGCGGGCGTCCACTTTGGACATCAGACCCGCCGGTGGAACCCGAAGATGCGCGAGTTCATCTTCGCCGAGCGCAACGGGATCCACATCATCGACCTGGCCCAGACGGTCAGCCGTCTCGACGTCGCGCTCGAGTTCCTGCGAGAGACCGTGCGACGTGGCGACAGCATCCTGTTCGTCGGCACCAAGAAGCAGGCGCAGGAGTCGCTTCGATCCGAGGCCGAGCGCAGCGGCCAGCACTACGTCAACAACCGCTGGCTGGGCGGCATGCTGACCAACTTCACGACCATCAAGCGCCGCATCCAGCGCCTCGAGGCGCTGGAGGCGCGGCGTGACGCCGGCGAGTTCGAGCGGCTCACCAAGAAGGAAGCCTCGAAGCTCACCGAGGAGATCGCCAAGCTCAACCATGCGCTCGGCGGGATCCGCAAGATGCGAAGGCTGCCCGGGGCACTGTTCGTGGTGGACCCGCACCGCGAGTCGATAGCGATCGCCGAGGCGCGCCGCCTCGAGATTCCGATCGTCGCCATGACCGACACGAACTGCAATCCCGACCTGGTCGACTGGGTGATCCCGTCGAACGACGATGCCATTCGATCGGTCCGGCTCATCTGCGCCAAGGTCGCCGATGCCGTGCTTGAGGCGCAGCTGGAGCGGCAGGCGCGGCTGGACGAGGAGTTCGAGCAGGCCGAGGCGCTGCCGCCGGTCGACGAGACGTCACTCGGCGAGGACTCCGACTACACGGCTGCGCTGGCGTCCGGCGAGGCCCTCGTCTTCGAGCCCGACTCGGAGGAGGACGAGGAGGAGGAGCGTCGCGCGCGCGCGCGTCGCGCCGCCCATCTCGAGGACTCGGGACCGGACGAGGATCGCGAGCGGCAGCGCGAGCGCGAGCGGGAGGAGCACAACAAGGAGCGCAGCAGCCGCTGATCCGCGGCCTGCGCAGCAGGAAGGAACATGTCGAGCACATTGATGATCAAGCCTGAGGACGTGAAGCGGCTGCGCGAGCAGACCGGCGCCGGCATCATGGATTGCAAGCGAGCCCTGCAGGAGGCGGACGGCGACTACGAGACGGCCGTCGCCTGGCTGCGCGAGAAGGGCCTGTCGACCGCGGCCAAGAAGGCGGGGCGCGAGGCGCGCGAAGGCGTGGTGACGAGCTACATCCATCACGGCTCGCGCCTCGGCGTCCTCCTGGAGCTCAACTGCGAGACCGATTTCGTCGCCCGCACCGATGACTTCCAGCAGCTCGCCCGCGAGCTGGCGATGCAGGTCGCGGGGATGGGCCCGCGGTACGTGAGCCGTGACGACGTGCCGGCGGAGGTCATCGAGGAGCAGAAGCGGCTCTTCGCACTCGATGCCGAGCGTGAGGGCCGTCCCGCCGACCGCGTGCCGATGATCGTGGAGGGCAAGCTCAACAAGTGGCTCGAGTCAGTCAGCCTGCTCGACCTGCCGTACCGGGACACGGACAAGAGGGTCGGCGACCTGATCACCGAGAAGGTCGCGCTGCTGGGCGAGAACATCCAGGTCGCGCGGTTCGTGCGCATGGCGGTCGGCGAGCAGAGCGCCGCCGAGGGGGCCGACGAGGAGGCAGCCTAGTGACTGACGGCGCCGGCGCGCGCCGGCCGGCCTGGCGCCGTGTGCTGCTCAAGCTGTCGGGCGAATCCCTGATGGGCGAACGGCAGTACGGCATCGACCCAGACGTGGCGCGCGCGATCGCCACGCAGGTGGCCGAGGCCAAGGGCTCGGACCTCGAGATCGCGATCGTCGTGGGCGGCGGGAACATCTTCCGCGGCGTGGCCGCCAGCGCCAGCGGCATGGATCGCGCGACCGGCGACTACATGGGCATGCTGGCGACCGTCATGAACGGTCTGGCCATCCAGGACGCGCTGGAGCAGGTCGGCTGCCCGACCCGGGTGCTGTCCGCGATCGCGATGAACGAGATCTGTGAGCCGTACATCCGGCGCCGGGCGGTTCGTCACCTGGAGAAGGGCCGCGTCGTGGTGATGGTCGCCGGCACCGGCAACCCGTACTTCACAACCGATACCGCCGCGACCCTGCGGGCGGTCGAGGTCGGGGCCGAGGTCATCCTGAAGGCGACCCGCGTGGACGGGGTGTACGATGCCGACCCCGAAACGCATCCCAAGGCGCAGCGTTACAGCCAGATCGGCTATACCGATCTTCTGAGCAACCGGCTGGAGGCGCTCGACGCGACGGCCGTCAGCCTGGCCATGGACAACGAGATGCCGATCGTCGTCTTCGACATGACGGTGGCGGGGAATATCGCCCGCGCCGTGCGCGGCGAGCCGATCGGCACGCTCATCGCAGGGGAGGTGACCCGATGACGCACGAGGCGCTCGTAGCCATCGAGCCGAAGATGCGGCGCGCCGTCGACGCGATGGAGCGCGACTTCGCCGGGATCCGGACCGGGCGGGCGTCGAGCGCGCTCGTGGAGCGGATCATGGTCGACTACTACGGCACGCCCACCCCGATCAACCAGATGGCCGGCATCAGCGTCCCCGACGCGCATCTCATCGTCATCCAGCCGTGGGACCGATCCGTGCTGTCGGCGATCGAGAAGGCAATCACGAAGAGCGACATCGGTCTGGTCCCCAACGTCGACGGCACCGTGGTGCGGCTCAACGTCCCACCCCTCACCGAGGAGCGCCGGCACGATCTGGTCAAGCAGGTTCGTCGCCGAACCGAGGAGGCGCGGGTGGAGGTGCGCAACCACCGCCGCGAAGCGGCCGACCAGCTCAAGAAGGGACTGCGCGACGGCGACCTCTCCGAGGACGAGGAACGTCGCGAGCTGGACTCGCTCCAGAAGCTGACCGATCGATACGTCGAGGCGATCGACGGGCGCGCCGAGCGCAAGGAAGCCGAAGTCCTGGAGGTCTGACCGATGTCGGACCCGCTTCGCCCCCGTCACGTGGCGATCATCGCGGACGGCAACCGCCGCTGGGCGCGGGCGCGTGGGCTCCCGGTCATCGCCGGCCACGTGCAGGGCGTCGAGACGATTCGGCCCATCGTGCGCCTGGCACGCGACCGTGGCGTCAGCACGCTCAGCGTGTACACATTCTCGACCGAGAACTGGACCCGGCCCGACGAGGAGGTGACCGGGCTCTTCGGACTGATCGACGGCGCGGTGCGACAGCACACCGACGAGCTGATCGCCGAGGGCGTGCGGGTGCGCGTCATCGGAAGGCTGCACGAGGCCCCGCCCGACGTCCAGCGCTCGATCCGCGCCGCGGAGGAGCGAACGAGCGGCGGGAAACGGCTCACGCTGAACATCTGCTTCAACTACTCGGGACGGGCGGAGATCGTGGACGCGACACGGGCCCTCGCCGCCAGCCAGCTTCCGCCGGAGCAGATCAGCGAGGAGCGCTTTGCCGACCATCTCTACACCGCCGGCCAGCCGGACGTGGACCTGCTGATCCGCACCGGCGGCGATCAGCGCACGAGCAACTTCCTGATCTGGCAGGCGGCGTACGCCGAGCTCGTCTTCTGCTCGAAGTATTGGCCGGACTTCAGCCAGGCCGATTTCGACGCCGCTCTCGACGCGTACGCACGCCGCGAGCGGCGTTTTGGTGGCTGACGCGCCGATGCTTTGCACGCGGGCCCTGACCGCCGTCGTCCTCGCGCCGATCATCGTCGGCATCGTGCTGCTCGGCGAGCCGTGGCTGTCGGTGCTCCTCGGCATCCTCGCCTTCCTGGCGCTCGTCGAGATCGTGGCGCTCCTCGACGCCGCGGAGTTCGAGCCTCCCCAGGTGCTCGCGCTGCTGTGCGGCGTCGCACTGACGGCCGCGGGCCTGGTGACCGCCAATCGTGCCAACGTCGGCGGGCCGCTGGCCGGCCTGCTCGAAACGACCCGCACGCCCGGGTTGGTCGCCGGCGCGCTCATCGCCGTGATCCTGCTCCTGGGCACCGCGGCGTTCATGCGCGGCGACGCCCGGAAGGGATTTCTGACCTGGGCGACGACCACCTTCGGCGTCGCGTACGTGGGCCTGCTCCTGCCGGCGATCTCGTTCGTGGCCCACCTGAGCCCGGCGGGAGGCTCGGCGGCCACGGGGGTAGGACCGCTCGGCATCGCCTCCGGCGTGGGCTGGACGCTGATGCTCGTCCTTGCCGTGTGGGGCTACGACACCGGCGCGTACCTGACCGGCCGCTGGCTCGGCCGGCGGCGCCTGATCGACCACATCAGCCCGTCGAAGACGGTGGAGGGCCTGGCCGGGGGGCTCGTCGTGGGGACGATCGGGGCCGGCATCGGCGCCGCGCTGCTGGGCCTGGAGCCCTGGCACCCGCTCGTCATCGGCCCGGTCGTGGGGCTCGCCGCGCAGGCCGGGGACCTGGCTGAGTCGATGCTCAAGCGTGCCGCCGGCCGCAAGGAGTCCGGCTTCCTCGTGCCCGGGCACGGCGGCGTCCTCGATCGCCTCGACTCGTTCCTGTTCGCCGCGCCGGTCCTGGCGGGCTACGCGCTGTTGGTGGCGGGACAGGCGATATGACCGGTCTCGCGATCCTGGGCTCGACCGGCTCGATCGGCAGCCAGACGCTCGAGGTGATCCGCGGGTTGGGCGACCGCTTCACCATCCGGGGCCTGGCGGCGGGACACGTCGGCGAACGGTTCGAGACGCAGCTCGCCGAATGGCCGCTCGCGCGCGCCTGGTCCGCCGGGGGGCGACCGGATCGCCTGCCCGGCGAGCGCTGGGCCGACGGAGGCCTCGAGGAGCTCGCCACGCTCGAGGGCGTTGACCTGGTCGTGGTCGCGACCACCGGCATGGCGGCGCTGCCGGCGGTGCTCGCGTCGCTGCGCTCCGGGCGACATGTCGCGCTCGCCAACAAGGAGACGCTCGTCACCGGCGGCCACCTCGTGGCGGCGGAGCTCGATCGGCTGGGAGGTGACCGGCTGGGTTGGCTGCGGCCGATCGACAGCGAGCATTCCGCGATCTGGCAGTGCCTGGTGGGGGAGCGGATGGAAGACGTCAGGCGTCTCGTCCTCACCGCCAGCGGCGGACCCTTCCGCGGCCGCGAGGCCTCGACACTGGCCGGCGTGACCCCGGATGAGGCGCTGGCCCACCCCACCTGGCGGATGGGGCCGAAGATCTCCGTAGACTCGGCCACGCTGGTGAACAAGGCATTCGAGGTGATCGAGGCTCGGTGGCTGTATCGGCTCCCGTACTCTAGTATCGACGCCGTGATCCACCCCCAGAGCGTCGTGCACTCGCTCGTCGAGTTCGCCGACGGCTCGTACAAGGCCCAGCTGGGCCCGCCCGACATGCGCCTGCCGATCCGGTTCGCGCTGACCTATCCGCATCGCCTGCCATCGCCCGCGCGCCATGCGCCGCCGGCCGAGTGGGGCAGCCTCGACTTCGCGCCTCTCAAGGTCGGCGACTTCCCGGCGTTCGACACGGTGCTCGCCGCGGCGCGACTCGGGGGCAACCGGGGGACCGTGCTCAATGCGGCGGACGAGATCGCGGTCGACGCCTTCCTCCACCGGCGGCTGCCGCTCAGCTCCATCCCGGCCACGATCGAGGGCGCGGTCGCGCGCTGGGGCGCGGATGAAGAGCCATCGCTGGCCGGGATCGTGGCTCTCGACGAGGAGGTGCGCGCCGCGCTCTCCGCAGAGCTCCTGCAGGCGCACGCCTGATGGATGTCCTCGGCACCGTGGCCGCCTTCATCGGCGTGCTCGTGGTGCTCGTGCTGGTGCATGAGCTCGGTCACTTCGTCGTCGCGAAGCGCGCTGGGATCACGGTGCAGGAGTTCGGAATCGGCTTTCCGCCACGCATCGCGTCGCTCAGGTGGCGCGGGACCCGCTACTCGCTGAACTGGATCCCGCTCGGCGGCTTCGTGAAGATGCTCGGCGAGGACGGCGACATGGAGCTGCAGCGAATGCGCGACGAGGGCGGCAGCGAGGCCGAGATCGAGCGGGCCATGGCCGGAGCCTTCAACCGCAAGCCGATCTGGCTCAGGATCGGGGTCCTCCTCGCCGGCGTGCTCATGAACTTCGTGCTCGCCGCGATCCTGTTCGCGGTGGCATTCAGCCTTCCGGCCCTCGTGGGCAACGGTCCGCTCTCGGTGGTCGAGATCCAGGAGGGCAGCCCCGCCGAGGAGGCACTCGAGGTGGGGGATCTCATCGTCGCTGCCGACGGGCAGGAGTTCGAACGGTCCCGCGACCTGACGGAGTACGTCGGCGAGCGCGCAGGCCAAGCCGTGACCCTCGGGATCATTCGCGACGGCAGGGCGAGAGACGTCACCGTGGTGCCGCGCGTCCTGACCGAGGAGGAGCGCATGCAGGGCGAGGGGCCGATCGGGTTCGCCTACGAGCCGGAAACGCTCGTCGAGGAGCCCTCGCCGGTGACGAGCCCGTTCGAGGCGGCTGGACGGGGGACGGTGGCGGCCTGGGAGCTCGCCATCCGGATCCCCGGCGGCCTGGCGGATGCGGTCGGCGGCCTGATCGGGCTGCACGACGGCGCCGACGATGCCCGAGGGCCGATCGGGATCGCCCAGGAGACCGGCCGCGTCCTCGAGGCGCCGCTGGTGAGCCAGCTGCTGTTCATTGGGGTGCTGTCGGTCAACCTGGCCGTGCTCAACGTGCTGCCGTTCCCACCCCTCGACGGCGGGCGAATCGCCGTCGTCCTCATAGAGGCGATCCGGCGTCGGCGGCTGCCCGCCGAGCGCGAGGCGCTCATCTATCTCACCGGCTTCGCGGTGCTGCTCGCGCTCGTCATCCTCATCAGCATCCAGGACATCCAGCGCCTCCTCGGCGGCTGATCACAGGCCAGGTCGGTGGCGAGGAGGGGGAGCGACTGATATACTCCGGGCGGTTCTGCCGGCCAACCGCGGAACAGAATCGATATAGAGCGTGTGCCAGTTGACGTGGGTCGGTTCGCCATCCCGCGTCTTGTTTTTCGCCCGGAAGGGCGAGCGAGGAGCTCAGCGGTTGAATCGAGATTTCATCGGAGCGTTGCTCCAGCTGAACGCCGAGAAAGGGGTCCCGCAGGAGATCCTGATCCGGACGCTGGAGCAGGCGATCGAATCAGCGTACCGACGCAACGCCGACGCGCCGGAGAACGTGGGCGTCCACGTTGATCCGGAGAGCGGCGAGATCAGCGTGTACCGCGAGTACGAGGTGGTCGCCACGCCCGAGGAGATCGAGGACCCCGAGCTGCAGATGCTCGTGGCCGATGCGCAGAAGGCCGACTCAACGACCGGCGTGGGCAGCAAGGTCCGCATTCCCGAGAACGTGACCCAGGCTCAGCTGGGTCGCATTGCCGCGCAGACCGCGGGGCAGGTGTACCGGCAGCGGCTGCGCGAGGCGCAGCGGGACGTCGTCTTCCAGCAGTACGCGGCCCGGGAGGGCGAGATCATGACCGGCGTCGTGCAGCGCACGACCGATTCGGCCGTGATCCTCGACATGGGCAAGGACGTGGAAGCCGTGCTGGCAGTGCCAGAGCAGCTGCCGAGCGAGACGTATCGCATCGGGCAGCACCTCAAGGTGTATGTCATGGAGGTGCGGCGTACCACGCGGGGGCCGGTGATCGTGGCCAGCCGCACGCACCGCGGCTTCCTGCGGCGCCTGATGGAGATGGAGATCCCGGAGATCTACAACGGGACCGTCGTCATCCGCGGCATCGCCCGCGAGGCGGCAAGCCGCTCCAAGGTGGCAGTCGAGAGCCGTCAGCTCGGCGTGGACGCCAAGGGCGCGGCCGTCGGCCAGCGGGGGGCTCGGATCCAGTCCATCGTGGCCGAGCTCAACGGCGAGAAGGTCGACATCGTGCTGTGGGACGAGGACGCGGCGCGATTCGTAGCCGAGGCGCTCAGCCCGGCCGAGGTGCTGAGCGTGCGGATCGACGAGGAGCACAAGATCGCGAACGTCATCGTGCCGGAACGCCAGCTGTCGCTCGCCATCGGCAAGGAGGGGCAGAACGCCCGCCTGGCGGCGAAGCTCACCGGCTGGCGGATCGACATACGGTCCGATGCCGGAGTCGCCAGTGCGGCGGCAGGGCACGAGGAGGCGGACGGCAAGGCGGTCGCGGAGGCGCCGGCCGATGCCGAAGCGACGACCTGACCACATCCCGATGCGCACCTGCGCGGTCTGCCGCCAGGTGCGCCCCAAGCGATCGATGACCCGCCTCGTGCGCGATGCCCGCGGCGCGGTTGTTCCCGATCCCACGGGCAAGGCCCACGGACGGGGAACGTATGTCTGTGATGATGCTGCCTGCCGGGAGCCGAGGCGACTCGACGAGGCGGTGCGGCGAGCGCTCGGCGCAGGGCCAGGCGCCGGAGAGCTCGAACTCGAGGTGAAACATGCCCCCACGTAGGTATCGACCGCGACGCGGGCCACGCCCGCCGCGCAAGCGACCCACGGGCGCCGCCGGCGCCGTGATGACCGAGCCCGCTGCACCGACGCGGCCTGCGGGTCCTGTCGAGCTGCCGAGCTCGATCGCCGTCAAGGACCTCGCCGAGGCGCTGGGCGTGGGCACGGGCGAGATCATCAAGGAGCTCATCCGCAACGGGATCTTCGCCACCATCAACCAGTCGATCGACTTCGACACCGCCTCGCTGGTGGCGGGGGAGCTCGGATTCGAGACGATCGAGCGCGGCGCCGCCGAACGCGCCGCTGCAGCCGAGGCCGGAGAGCAGGCGCTTGTCGTTGCGGGCGCCGGCGGCGACGGCGACAACAACGGCAAGCCGGTGCTGTGGGTCGAGGACGATCCCGCGGCGCTGGTCACCCGCGCCCCGATCGTGACCGTCATGGGCCACGTCGACCACGGTAAGACGAGCCTGCTGGACGCGGTGCGCGAGACGAAGGTCGCCGCCGCCGAGCGGGGCGGTATCACCCAGCACATCGGCGCCAGCGAGGTCGTGCACAACGACAGGCGCATCGTCTTCCTCGACACGCCCGGCCACGAGGCCTTCACGGCGATGCGTGCGCGCGGTGCGCAGGCGACCGACATCGCGATCATTGTCGTCGCGGCCGATGACGGCGTCATGCCGCAGACGAAGGAGGCGATCGACCACGTCCGCGCGGCACGGGTGCCGATGATCGTTGCGATCAACAAGGTCGACAAGGCCGACGCGCAGCCGGACCGCGTCAAGCAGGAGCTCGCCGACGGCGGCGTGCTCATCGAGGAGTACGGCGGCGACATCATCGCCGTGCCGGTGAGCGCCAAGCAGCGCACCGGCATCGACGACCTGATGGAGATGGTCCTGCTCGTCGCGGACCTGCAGGACCTGAAGGCCAACCCGAAGCGCGAGGCGATCGGCACGATCGTCGAGTCCAAGCTCGAGAAGGGCCGCGGCAACGTGGCGACGGTGCTGGTTCAGACCGGCACGCTGCGCGTGGGCGACATCGTCAGCGTGGGACGCACGTATGGCCGCGTGCGCGCCCTGAACAACGCCGCGGGCAAGCGGGTGAAGCAGGCCGAGCCGGCTACCGCCGTGGAGATCATCGGCCTGCAGGACCTGCCGGAGGCAGGGGACATCCTGCGCGTGGTGGCCGACGAGAAGGCAGCGCGCGATGCCGCCGAGGCCGCCGAGCGGGCAGCCTCGGGCGGAGATGGCAAGGCCGTCACCAGCCTGGAGGAGATCAGCGCGCAGATTCAGGCCAGCGAGGTGGCGGAGCTGCGGGTGGTGCTCAAGACGGACGTCCAGGGCTCGCTCGGGGCCATCCGCCATTCCCTCGAGCGCCTGAACACGAACGAGGTCCGCATCAACATCCTGCGAGAGGGCGCGGGCGACATCAGCGAGTCGGACATCACCTTGGCCGCGGCATCGGAGGCCGTGGTCATCGGGTTCAACACCAAGCTCGATGCGGGGGCACAGCGAGCGGTCGAGGCCGCCGGTGTGGACGTTCGGACCTACGACGTGATCTACAAGCTGACCGATGACGTCGGCCAGGCACTCGCCGGCCTGCTGACGCCGAAGCAGGTCGAGCAGGTCGAGGGCCATGCTGAGGTGCGTGTCGTGATCAAGGCCGGCCGAGCTGGCAACATCGCCGGGTCGTACGTCACCGACGGGCGCATCGTGCGCGGCGGCCAGGCGCGGCTGTTCCGCGGCGGCACGCTGCTGGCCGATGGCCGCATCACCTCGCTCAAGCGCTTCAAGGACGACGTGCGCGAGGTCGCGACCGGCTTCGAGTGCGGCATCGGCCTCGATGTCGACGAGATCGCCGAGGGCGACGTCATCGAGTGCTACCAGATGGTGTCCGAGCAGGTTGGCGCGAGCGCCTGAGGCATCGAGAGACCGCGCCGCCGATGAGCCAGCGAACCGACCGGCTCGACAGCCAGATCCGGGCCGAGCTGATGGGCCTGCTGCAGCGCGAGATGAAGGATCCGCGCATCGGGTTCGCCACCATCACACGTGTCGAGACGGCGCGCGATCTCGGCACCGCACGGGTGTGGGTCAGCATTTACGGCAGCGACGAGGAGCGTGAACGCTCGATGGACGCGCTGACCGCCGCCGCGCCGTGGCTGCGCCGTCAGCTCGGAGAGCGGCTCCGTGTTCGTCACGTTCCCGAGCTCATGATGCGGCGCGACGAGTCAATCGAGGCCGGCGACCGCGTGCTGCGCATCCTGCGCGACATCGAGGAGGACCAGTGAGCCTGCCCGAGGTCGCCGCCGTCCTGCGCGGGGCGGAGCGAATCACCGCCATCTGCCACGAGAATCCCGATGCCGACACGCTCGGCGCTGCGCTCGCCATCCGCATCGCCGCCGAGCGGCTCGGCAAGCAGGCCGAGGTCGTGGCGGCCGATCCGACGCCGCCGGCGCTCGACTTCATGCCCTACATCGGCGAGGTGCGGCGCGTGCCGCAGCTCGAGCCTGACGTTGCCGTGGTGCTCGACGGGCCGCTATCGCGGACGGGCGCCGTGGTGCGCGACTGCGGGGAGTGGCTCGACCGGGCCAGGATCGTGAACATCGATCATCACGTCTCGAACCCCGGGGACGGCGTGGCGGCGCTCATCGATCCTGATGCCGCTGCGACCTGCGAGCTCGTGGCGCTGCTGATTCCGGAGCTGGGCATCGCGATCGACCTCGAGATGGCGACCGTGCTGACCGCGGGGATCGTGCAGGACACGCACACGTTCGCGCATCCCAACGCCACGCCGCGGACGCTTCGCGTCGCCGCCGACCTGCTGTCAGCGGGCGCGCCACTCTCGGCCATCCACCGCACAATCTACGCCGACAAGCCGTACAGCACGCTCGCCCTGTGGGGCCGGATGCTGGCGAGCATCGGCGAGCGCCGCGACGGACGCATCGTGCACGCCACCATGACCCTCGCGATGCTCGAGGAGGTGGGTGCGGACCCGGTCGCCTCCGAGGGCTTCATCGATCTCCTGGCGTCGACAAAGGTTGGCGACATCACCGTCCTGCTGAAGGAGGCCGACGCGGCGCAGATACGGGTCAGCGTGCGCACCTCGGCGCGCGCCGACGCAGTCGCCATTACATCGGTCTTCGGAGGCGGCGGCCATGCTCGGGCCGCCGGCTGCACCGTCCAGGCCCCGCTCGAGAAGGCGTCCAGACTGATCCTCGACGAGTGCGAGCGCGAGCTCGACCGCGCCGATGCTCGGGGTCGTTAACCTCGACAAGCCGGTCGGGCCCACGAGCCACGACATGGTTGGTCTCATGCGCCGGCTGACCGGCACGCGGCGCATCGGGCATGCGGGGACGCTCGATCCGCTGGCGTCCGGTGTGCTGCCGATTCTCGTTGGGCCAGCGACCCGCTTCAGCGAGGAGCTCACGGGAGGTTCCAAGAGCTACGAGGCGACCGTCAGGCTCGGACAGCGCTCCGCAACCGACGATGCCGAGGGACCGATCGAGCCCACGGGCCAGCCGTTGCCTGACGAAGCGGCCATCGCCGCCGGGCTGCGCCACTTCGTCGGCACCTTCGGCCAGCGCCCGCCGGCGTTCAGCGCGCGCAAGCTGGCCGGTCGGACGGCGCATCGCGCCGCCCGCGCCGGGGAGCCCATCGATCTGCCTGCGCGCCAGGTGACGGTCACCAAGCTCGACCTGCGCGGCGTCGAGCACCGCGCGGACGTCGTGGACGCGCACGTCGAGCTGGTCTGTGGCGCGGGCACATACGTTCGGTCGATCGCACGTGATCTCGGCGAGCTCCTTGGCTGCGGCGCGTACCTCGCGGCGCTGCGCAGGACGGCGGCAGCAGGGCTGCGGGTGGACGATGCGGTCACTCCCGCCCGCCTCGAAGAGCTGTCGGACAGCGGCCGGCTGTCGGAGGTTCTGCTACCGGTGGGGGAGCTGCTGCCCCTGCCGCGGTTGACGCTGGACGATGATGCCGCCTGGCGCTTCGCGCACGGCGCGACGCTGCAGCTGTCGGAGGCCCACTCGAACGAGGGCCGTCACGCGGTATTCGGGCCGAGCGCGCTGCTCGGCGTGGGTACGCTTGAGGCCGGCGTGCTCCGGCCGGAGAAGGTGATCGCACCTGAGCCTCCGTCAGCGTGACCATCGTCACGGTGGGAATGCCATCCCTGCCCCTGGTCGGCCCCGCGGTGGTGGCGATGGGTGTCTTCGACGGCGTGCACCGTGGGCACCGGCACCTGCTGGCGGCCGCGCTGCGGGCGGCCCGCGAGGAGAGCATGGCGAGCGTGGCGCTGGCCTTCCACCCGCATCCCACGGAGGTGCTGCGTGCGGGCAGCAGCGTGCCGCGGCTCACGCCGCTGCCGGAGACGCTCGAACGGCTCCGGCTCGTCGGCGTGGACCACGCGGTGGCAATTCGCTTCGATGAGGCTCTGCAATCTCTCAGGCCTGAGGAGTTCGTTGCCGATCTGGCGCCCGCCATCGAGCTGCGAGCCCTGGTCATGACCCCCGGAAGCGCGTTTGGCCGTGGTCGAGCCGGGACGCCGCAACGAATGGCCGAGCTCGGTCACGAGGTTGTGGTCGTCGAGCCGCTGCTCGACCACGGCGAGCCCATCTCGTCGTCGCGGGTGCGCGCCGCCATCGCCGCCGGTGACATGGCCGAGGCGACGCGCCTGGTGGGCAAGCCGCCGATGCTGGTGGGCACCGTGGTCCACGGCGATCGTCGCGGTCACGAGCTCGGCTTTCCGACCGCCAACCTGGCGTTCGCGTACACGCCGGCCCTGCCGGCGCTCGGGATCTATACCGGCCGCGTGACGGTAGCCGAGCGGCACGTCGAACCAGGCCACCCGGCGCTGGTGAGCGTCGGCGTGCGCCCCACCTTCCACGATGACGGCCTCGTGCTGGTCGAGGCGTACCTCCTCGACTGGGACGGCGACCTGTACGGTGCGGAGCTGCGGCTCGACGTCCTCGAGCGCCTCCGCGACGAGCGACGCTTCGAGGGGGTCGACGCGCTCGTGGCCCAGATGCGAAACGATGAGGCTGAAGCGCGTCGGCGGCTCGGGATGGGTCCGTCGGCCTGATGGCGAGGCGAGGGCTCCTCTGCTAGACTTCCGAACGTTACGGAAACGAATGTGGAGGAATACGTGCCGCTCGCCAAGGACGCGAAGAGCGCAATCGTCGACGAGTACGCCACGCACGAGGGCGACACAGGGTCACCCGAGGTGCAGATTGCGCTTCTCACCGAGCGGATCAAGTCGCTGACGGAGCACCTGCGCACCTACCAGAACGACAACCACTCCCGCCGTGGCCTGCTCAAGCTGGTCGGCCAGCGGCGGCGCCTGCTCGCGTACCTCGTCCGCAATGACGTGGACCGCTACCGGGCAGTGATCGGTCGGCTGGGGCTGCGCCGCTAACACATCGCCTGCGAGATGACCCGGGCCGCGCGCCTGGGTCGTTCGCAACACCCACCCACCCACGGCATCCGTCGGACCGCCGCTCCGCGCTCGTTCGAGAGCGCGTCTACATGAGCCGCGCGCTGGTGCCACCATCACACCTGGAGGAACTCAGTGGCAATCAAGGTAGAGGCCGAGATCGGCGGCCAGGGCTTCTCGCTCGAAGCCGGCAAGCTCGCCGAGCAGGCCGACGGCGCGGTGATCGTGCGCTATGGCGACTCCGTCGTCCTGGCGACCGCCGTCGCCACCAGTGAGCCGCGGGAGGGAGTCGACTTCTTCCCGCTAACCGTCGACTACGAGGAGCGGATGTACGCCGCGGGCAAGATCCCCGGCGGCTTCATCAAGCGAGAGTCGCGCCCGTCCGAGGCGGCCATCCTGGCCATGCGCCTCACCGACCGGCCGATCCGCCCGCTCTTCCCGAGGGGCTATCACAACGACGTGCAGGTCGTCCTGACCGTCCTGTCCACGGACCAGGAGAACGACCCCGACATCCTGGCCCTCAACGGCGCCTCGGCGGCGCTCAGCATCAGCCCGATCCCGTTCCTGGGCCCAGTCGGCGCCGTGCGCGTGGGCCGCATCGACGGCGCATTCGTGACCAACCCCACCAACAGCCAGCTTGCGGAGAGCGAGCTCGACCTGGTGGTGGCCGGGACGCGCGACGCGGTGATGATGGTCGAGGCTGGCGCAACGATCCTGCCCGAGTCGGTCATGGCCGACGCGATCGCCTACGGACACGCCGAGCTGCAGCAGTCCATCGACCTGCAGGAGAAGCTCATGGGCACCGTCGGCGCCCAGAAGAAGATGCCGTTCGCGGCACCCGGCGCAGGATCGGTCGCCAAGCTTGGCGACATGCTGGCCGCCGGCGGTGCCGAGTTCGTCGTGTTCGATCTCGAGACGACCTCGATGAAGCCCGAGAACGGCTACATCGTCGATCTCGCCGCCCTGCGCGTGCGGGACGGGCAGGTCGTCGATCGCTTCGAGTCGCTCGTCAATCCCGGGCGCGCCATCGTGGGCCACCAGGTGCACGGCCTGTCGACCGACGACGTTGCCAGCGCCGCCACTGCGGCTGACGTGCTGCCGCGTTTCGTCGAGTGGGTGGGCGATGCCCCCGTCGTGGCGCACAACATTGGTTTCGACCTGCCATTCCTCATGCGGCATCTGCCCAACGACGTGAAATGGGAGCCGAAGGCCGTCTTCGACACCCTCGAGTTGGGCTACCAGATCTACCCGGATGCCGGCAGCTACAAGCTACCCGACCTGGTGCGGTTCGTCTTCGGTCGCGATCACGCCGCCGCGCACCGAGCGATGCCGGATGCAGAGGCGACGGCGGAGCTGTTCATTCACTTCACCAGCGGGCTGGCTGAGCGCCTTGAGGCGCTGCGCACCGACATTGCCGACGAGATTCGGCGGGCCCGCGAGGGCTATAACCGGGCCGAGCAGGGCGATCGGATGGAGGACATCCGCCGGCGCCACGGCATCGGCAAGGCGCTCATGGACGCGGTGACCAAGGCGACGGTGCGCGAGCTCGTGCTCAGCGAGAACGTGCGCATCGATGGCCGTGACACGAGGACGATCCGACCGATCAGCGTGGAGGTCGGCGTCCTGCCGCGCACGCACGGTTCGGGCATCTTCACCCGCGGCCAGACGCAGGCGCTCAGCATCGCCACGCTCGGCCCCTCGAGCGACGTGCAGCGCATGGACACGATCTCGCCCGAAACCGAGAAGCGCTACATGCACCACTACAACATGCCGCCCTACTCGGTGGGCGAGGCGAAGTTCATGCGCGGACCCGGCCGTCGCGAGATCGGCCACGGAGCGCTCGCCGAGCGCGCTTTGCTTCCCGTCCTGCCCACAACGGACGAGTTCCCGTACGTCATCCGGGTGGTGAGCGAGGTGGTCAGCTCGAACGGCTCGACGAGCATGGCCTCCACCTGCGGCAGCACGCTGGCCCTGATGGATGCCGGAGTGCCGATCAAGGCACCGGTCGCCGGAGCGGCGATGGGCCTCATCACTGACCCGACCAGCGGCCGCTACGCCGTCCTCACCGACATCACCGGCAAGGAGGACGCCTACGGCGATATGGACTTCAAGGTGACCGGCACGGCCGATGGCGTGACCGCTCTGCAGATGGACATCAAGGTCGCCGGCATCACGACCGAGATCATGCGAGACGCGCTCGAGCAGGCGCGCGAGGCGCGGATGCACATCCTGGGCAAGATGACCGAGGTCATCAGCGCCAGCCGCGAGGAGCTCAGCCCGTACGCCCCGCGCATCACCACCCTCAAGATCCCGGTCGACAAGATTCGCGACGTCATCGGAGCGGGTGGCAAGGTGATCCGCCAGATCACGGCAGAAACGGGCACGCAGATCAACGTCGAAGACGACGGGACGATCCAGATCGCCGCGACCTCGGGCGACGCTGCACAGGCCGCGATCCGCTGGATCGAGGGCCTGACCCGCGACGTCGAGGTGGGCAAGGAGTATCTCGGCAAGGTGACGAGGATCATGAACTTCGGCGCCTTCGTCGAGATCCTTCCGGGCAAGGAAGGGCTGGTGCACATC
>JBOGTC010000151.1:0-10660 GCA_050692055.1 Candidatus Limnocylindria bacterium
CGCGTCTCGGCTGGTTTCGGCCGTGTCCGACCGCCCTCGGCGCGCGGCTTTGCATGACGTGGAGATAACGGGGAAGAAGATGGCGTGAAGGGCCTCAACTTCCCCGTATGTTGGACACGGTGACAGCGGTGGGGAAGAAGGCAGGCGGATCAGCCTCTTCTTCACCGATGCCTTCATGTGGTGCAAAGACACACGCGCTGTGGAAAGACCATGTGTCTGCGTGAACCGGCCTGAATCAGGACAGTCGGAGGCCGTGACCATGTCATCTGTGTCGCGGCCCGCCGGAGCGGTACCATGTCGCGACGGGCGGTTAGCTCAGCTGGTCAGAGCGCCTCGTTTACACCGAGGAGGTCGGGGGTTCGAGCCCCTCACCGCCCACTCCAATGCCGTTCGGCAAGTTGAGGACCGGCGGGCTTGGCGGTGCCGCTACACTGTGTCCATGAAGCCCGGGCTGATCGCGGCGTTCTCGGTCGTCGGTGTGGGGATCTGGATCTTCGCGGTCATCGGGGCGTTCAGCGTCGCCGATACGATCGCGGGGGACGAAGCCAACAACCCGGCACCGCCGGTGTCGCTCCTGCCCCCTGGTGCCGAGCTGGGCGGGCCCGACATCAGCCTCCCGCACCCTCCCGACGCCAGCCGTACCGATTTTTGGCGTGAGCTGCAGGGCGATCTCGTGATCACGAGGGCCGAGTACGTTGTCGAGGCCGATCCCGCCGCCGTGCGTGCGCATTACAGCGCGATTCTGGAGCGCGACGGGTGGGAGCTGCTGGATCCCGACCTAGTTCGCGGCGAATGGACCTATGTGGCGACGGCCGGTCAGCGACGAGCGGCCATCGGAGTCGAGGTCGAGGGACGCTTTACGGCGATAACGGTCGAGGTCAGCGAGCCCGGCGCGAGGGACGACCTCAGCGATCGCTGAGCCCCGCTCGGCTACGGGCGCCTGCTACGATGCGCCCACAATCCCGAGCAGGAGCCATCCACCGATGCCCACCGCCGTCTGGGTCATCCTGATAATCGTCGCGATCCTCGCCGCCTTCCTGATCTTCACCTACAACGGCCTCGTTCGGCTGCGGAACATGGTCGACGAGGCCTGGAACCAGATCAGCGTTCAGCTCAAGCGCCGCCACGACCTCATCCCGAACCTGGTCAACGCGGTGAAGGGCTACATGGACTTCGAGCAGGAGACCCTGACGCGCGTCATCGAGGCGCGCTCCGCCGCGGTCACCGCGCAGGCCAAGGGTCCGCAGGCGGCGGGGGAGACGGCGCAGGCGGAGAATTTCCTGACCGGCGCCCTGCGGCAGCTGTTCGCTCTTGTCGAGAACTACCCCGATCTGAAGTCGAACGAGAACGTGATGCAGCTCCAGGAAGAGCTGACCACGACCGAGAACCAGATCGGATTCTCACGCCAGCACTACAACAGCACGGTTCGCGAGCTCAACACGGCGGTCCAGACCTTCCCGAACAACGTGATCGCCGGACCCTTCGGCTTCCGGGAGCGCGATTACTTCCAGATCGAAGAGGCCGAGACCGCGGTGCCCGAGGTGAACCTCCGCGGCTGAGCCGATGACCGCCAGCGCCGCGCCGCAGCGCCCGGCGCCAACCACCTTCTACCGCGAGATCGACCGCAACCGGCGCCGCAGCTGGCTGCTGGTCGCGGTCGTCATCGTCGTGCTCGGCGTGATGGGAGGTGTGATCGGCTACGCCACCGGGTTCGGCTGGGGCGGGGTGGCGATCGCCGTGGCGGTGGCCGTCGCGATGAGCATCGGCTCCTTCTTCGCCGGCGATGCCCTCGTCATGGCGTCGTCGGGAGCGCGCGAGCTAGACGCCGCGCAGCCCCCTGATGCTTACCGCCAGGTCGTCAATATCGTGGAGGAGATGCGGCTCGCCGGTGGTCTGCCGCGGCCGCGGATCTGGGTCATCGATGACTCGGCGCCGAATGCCTTCGCGACCGGGCGCGACCCGAAGCACGCCAGCGTGGCGGTCACCACCGGCCTCCTGCAGAAGCTGGATCGCGAGCAGCTGCAGGGTGTCATCGGCCACGAGATGAGCCACATCGGAAACCTGGACATTCGCTTCACCCTGCTCGTCGGCGTCCTGGTGGGAAGCATCGCGCTCCTCGCGGACTGGTTCCTGCGCTTCACCTTCTGGGGCGGGGGGCGTCGCAGCGGCGGCGACTCGGACCGCGGCGGTGGCGGCGGCGGCGCGGCTGCCATCCTCGTCGTGGTGGCCATCGTGCTGGCGATCGTGGCGCCACTCATCGGCCGCCTCGTGCAGGCGGCGGTGAGCCGCAGCCGGGAGAGCCTGGCCGATGCGAGCGCGGTCGAGCTGACGCGCAACCCCCTTGGCCTGGCACGAGCCCTGCGCGCCATCTCGGACGACCGCGAGGTGCTCGAGGTGGCGAACCGGGCCACGCAGCACCTGTACATCGTCAACCCGATCAAGTCGTTCGAGGAGCGTGCGCAGTCGCTCTGGGACACCCATCCGCCGATCGGCGAGCGCGTCCGCGCCCTCGAGAACATCGCCGGGCAAATGGGGCTCTCGGGACCGGTGAGCTGAGGGGGCGAGAGTTGCGGCGGGCGTCGGGCATCGGTATCCTCAGCCGGGCCTGATGCGGAGCTGAGCTTCTGCTCAGCGAGATCGGCGCCGAGGTAGCTCAGTCGGTAGAGCACCGCCCTGAAGAGGCGGGTGTCGTCAGTTCGATTCTGACCCTCGGCACCAGCACCGCGGACGTGGCAGAATGGCATGAAGCGGGCGGAAGTGGCTCAGTTGGTAGAGCATCACCTTGCCAAGGTGAGGGTCGCGGGTTCGAGTCCCGTCTTCCGCTCCATATTCATGTCCGGCTGGCGTTCACCTGCTAGCCTCGTGGCGGATCTGAGTGCCCCGTCGTCTAGTGGTAGGACAGCGGACTTAGGATCCGTGAACCGAGGTTCGAATCCTCGCGGGGCAGCCAGTCGCACATGCGGGTGGCGACGTGCCCGAGTGGTTCAGGGAGCGGTCTGCAAAACCGCGTACACGGGTTCGATTCCCGTCGTCGCCTCCACCTCAGCGTCGCGCGCCGGAGTGGCGGAATGGCAGACGCAGCCGGCTTAAACCCGGCGGCCCGCAAGGGCGTGGGGGTTCGAGTCCCTCCTCCGGCACCACGTCACGGGTCCGATGGCGCGGACGGCTGCGAAGGCCGGCTGCCCAACGCGTCCTCATCGGGCGGGTCGTCGCCGGGCTGCGCGACACGAGGATCGGCGTGGTCGCTCGGGTTTGCCGGCTCCCCGGTGAGACCGGGGTGGTCGTCGGCGGGAGACTTGCCGGCGGTGTCGTCGAGATCGGGATCGCGCTTGCCCATGCGTGCTCCCGGCATCGCATGAGCCATGCCGGACCGTGCGGATGTCAGCGTCGGTGGAAGATGGCTCGGCGCCTGCGTTCAGGCGCCTCCGGCGTGGGCTGGACCTCCGCACCGATGATCGCCTGTGCCAGCCGTCGCAGCGCGATGCCGGCCGGCGAGGATGGCCGGCTCATCACCAGCGGCACGCCCTCGTTGACCGCCCGGATCATGTCCACCTCGGAGAACGGGATCTCGGCCGTCGGCTTCACGCGCAGCAGATTCTCGAGGTCACGCGTCTTGAGCAGCGGCTTGGGGAAGATGTGGTTCACCACGATGTGCGTGCGCGCCCGCAGGGGCGTCGCCTCGGCCAGGAACGCGGTGAGCAGGCTGGTCGCTCGCAGCGCCGCGATCTCGGGGAACAGGGTGAAGACGTGCACGTCGGCCTGCTCAAGGATCCAAAGCGTGCGCGGGTCGAGGCGACTGCCGAGATCGACGATCACCAGATCGAACGCGCCGCTGAAGATCTCCACGATCTGCTGCAGCCGATCCAGCGTGACGCCGAATTCCGCCTCCGGTCGCGTCGGCGCGGCGAGGACGGTGAGACCCGAGACGTGCTTGATCAGGTGTGACCGCGCCAGCTCGGGATCGTCCAGGGCCTGCTCGTCGGAGGCCAGGCCGGCCAGGTCGTAGCGCGGCGTGAGGTTAAGATGCGTCGCCACCTGCCCGAACTGCAGATCGAGGTCGATGAGCAGCACGCGCGAGGCGGGACGGTCCCCGTTGGAGCTCGGTCTCGCCGCCGTCCGCGAGGAGGAGCCGCCTCCGCCCGCCAGGAGCACGGCGGCGTTCACGGCCAGCGTCGTGGTGCCGACTCCGCCCTTCGGCGAGAAGAAGGCCACGATCTCGCCGCTGGTCTGTTCGCGAGCGGCCTCCGGACGAGCCTTGCCGGTGCGAACCAGGAGCGCAGTGATGCGTGCCTCGAGCTCGTGCTCGGCGAAACCGGTCACGATGACGTCATCCGCTCCCGCCTCCAGGAAGGCGATGCGAGCCTCCACGTCGTCGGCGTGCGGAACGACGACGAGGATAGGGATGCGACCGTAATCGCCGGCGGTCCGCAGCTCATCGACACGTCCGGAGGCGGCCGGCCCATCCGCGACGACGAGATCGATGGGCTGGCGGCGCAGGACGGCCACCGCCTCCGCCGGCGTGGCGACGGAGGTCGTCTCGTAGCCGGCGGCGTCCAGGGCGGCCTCCAGCTCGCCGCGGAGCGAGTCGGTTCGAGCGCAGATGAGTATCGGGTTCAAGGACATGTGCGGTGGCAGCCCTGCGAGCGTACGCTTGGCCGAGTATAGGATTCGGCTCGCTCCGTTGCCATGGGATCATCTGGTGGCTATACTCATTCGCACGCCTCCAGCAGCGGAGGCGCGTTTCATGTTCTGGGCCCCTTTCTGCCGTGCCGCGCGCGACGTTCCGTCGCCATCGGTGCCGCAAGCCCATAGAGAGGAGGACGAATCGGCCTATGCGCCGTTACGAGCTCATGCTTCTGCTCCGCCCCGACCTGGAGGACGACAAGCTCCAGGCAGCCGTGGAGAAGGTGACCCGCGCCATCGTGAACGGCGGCGGCAGCCTCAGCAAGGTTTCCCCGTGGGGCAAGCGCCGGCTGGCCTACTCGATCGGGAATTTCCGTGAGGCGAGCTACTTTCTGATCCATTTCGACATCGAGCCCGCGCAGGTCCGCGAGATCGAGCGCGGCATGCTCATCAGCGAGGAGATCCTGCGCCACCTCGTCACCCTCATCGAGGATCGTGGCCCGGCGCCGCAGGAGGAGGTTCCCGCCGTCGAGCAGCGCGCAGGCGACATGGTGGCCGAGCCCGACACCCGAACGGTGGGGATGCAGCCCGAGGCAGCCCCGCCCGAGGTGGTCGCCGAAGGCTCGCAGGCAGACACCGGCCCCGGCGAGCCGGCGACGGAGGAGACCGAGCCGGCCGACGAGAAGCCGGCCGAGGAGCGCGCCGCCGCGGGATAGTGATCCCGCCCGGCAGGGAGAAGCCGACATGTCGCTCAACAAGATGATGATCATCGGCAACCTGGGTGCCGATCCCGAGCTGCGCTACACGCCCAGCGGGAAGGCGGTGACCAATCTGCGCGTCGCCGTCAACGACAACCGTCGTGGTCCGGACGGCGAGTGGATCGAGGAGACGCTGTGGTTGCGTGTCGAGGTCTGGGACCAAGCCGCCGAGCGAGCCGCCGAGCAGTTCCGCAAGGGCAACAAGATCTACGCCGAGGGCCAGCTGCGCGCTCGCGAGTACGAGGGCAATGACGGGCAGAAGCGGACCAGCCTCGAGCTGCGCTTCGCCCGCGTCGTCAACCTCGAACGCCGGTCCCGGGAGGAGGGCGGCACCCCGGGTGGCGACGGCGATGGGGGTCGCACCAGCGAGGACGCGCCGCCGTCGGTCAGACCACGGGGCGCCGGCCAGCGCCAGGGCGCGTCCGACACAATGGACGTCGACGACATCCCATTCTGATCCAGCTACCAGAGGACCGATAACGCACGATGGCAAGCCCACGATCCCGCCGCGACTCGGCGGACTACTACCGTGATCGGCGGCGGCGCAAGGTGTGCAATTTCTGCGTCGACAAGGCCGAGAGCATCGACTACAAGGAAGTGAACCGTCTGCGCCGCTATCTGAGCGAGCGGGCGAAGATCGAGCCGCGTCGCAAGACCGGCACCTGCGCCCGACACCAGCGCATGCTGACGACGGCGCTCAAGCGAGCACGGCACGTGGCGCTCCTCCCGTACGCCCCGCAGCACCTGCGCCCCTGAGTTGACGCCCGTCGCCGTCTGGGCGACACTCGGCACGCCCGAGGGGGAGTACCCCTGACAGGTGTCATCGTCAAGACGGCGCGCATCGAACTCGCCCGGTGGCACCGACCGATCTGCGTGATGGTCGGGAGAGACCTTCGGCCTGCCGCTACAGGAGGCCGTCCCTTTGCCCGACTACGTGTCCTGGATCATCTTCGCGGGCGCCATCGGCGGCCTCCTGTCGCTCGACCTGTTCGTCTTTCACCGTGACGCGCGTCCGGTCGCGATGCGCGAAGCGGCCGCCTGGGTGGCGGTGTGGGTCTCGCTTGGCCTCGGCTTCGGAGGCTGGATCTTCCTGACGCAGGGCGCGACCAGCGGCGCTGAGTACCTGGCCGGCTACCTCATCGAGTACTCGCTCTCGATGGACAACGTCTTCGTCTTCGCCGTCCTGTTCGCCTACTTCGGAGTCCCGGCGGCATACCAGCACCGGCTTCTCTTCTGGGGAGTGCTCGGCGCGATCGTGTTTCGGGCGATCTTCATTCTCGCGGGCACGGCTCTTCTCGAATCGTTCAGCTTCGTCATCTATCTCTTCGGCCTGCTCCTGCTCTACACCGCATGGCGCATGGTCGTGGCCGGCACCGAGCACGTCGATCCCAGCCGCAATCCGCTCCTGCGCATGGTGCGGCGGGTGATCCCGGTGACGGACCAGTACGACGGCCAGCGATTCTTCACGCGACGCGACGGGAAGCTGTGGGCGACGCCGCTGTTCGCCGCGCTGGTCGTGGTCGAGACGAGCGACATCATGTTCGCCATCGACAGCGTGCCGGCCATCCTGGCGATCACCACCGACACGTTCATCGTCTTCACTTCGAACGCGTTCGCGATCATGGGCCTGCGATCGCTCTACTTCCTGCTCGCCGGACTAATCGATCGGTTCGAGTACCTCAAGTACGGGCTGGCGGCGTTGCTCGTCTTTGCCGGGCTCAAGATGCTGCTCAGCGACGTCATTCACCTGGACGTGTGGCTCTCGTTGGGCATCATCGTGACCATCCTGAGCATTTCGGTAGCCGTGTCGCTGCTGGCCACGCGCGGGCGGGAGGACATTCCAGACTCGTCGCCTCCTCCCGCCCACTGATTCCGCAACCTCGAGCCGTTCCGTAGCGTCCTCGGCAAAGGGCACGGGTATACTTCGTGCGCCTGGGGCCGCCGGAGGTTGCCCGTCTATCCAGGCGAGACGTCGCTAGGCAAGGGAGGAGAGCGTGCTGAAGCAGGAGAGCAGGCCGCGCACGGCGGCGGTGGGGACCACCACCGAGCTGTGGGCGTTCTTCCGCGGCGAGTTCGTGCCGCTGCGCGACGCGAACATCAACGTGATGACCCACGGCTTCAACTATGGCACCGCGGTCTTCGAGGGGATACGGGCCTACTGGAACGCCGAGGAGGAGCAGCTCTTCGCGCTCGAGCTCGTACCGCATTACGAGCGGATCCACGCCTCCGCTCGCCTCCTGATGATGGAGGTCCGCCAGTCTCCGGAGGAGCTCGCCGAAATCACCGTCGAGCTCCTTCGTCGTGACGGGCTGCGCGAGGACGTCTACATCCGGCCCATCGTTTACAAGAGCTCCGAGACGATCGGCGTCCGCCTCCACAACCTGGACGCGGACATCACCATCTTCGGCGTTCCGTTCGGCCAGTACATCGACACCGAAGGCGGCATCCGGGCCCATGTCTCGAGCTGGCGCCGGACCGATGACAACGCCATCCCGGCGCGCGGCAAGATCACCGGCGCCTACGTGAACGGAGCGCTAGCCAAGAGCGAGGCGCAGCTCGACGGGTTCGACGAGGCCATCGTGCTGACCGCGGACGGCCATGTCAGCGAGGGCAGCGCGGAGAACTTGTTCATCGTCAAGCACGGCAGCCTCATCACCCCGCCGGTGACGGACAACATCCTGGAGGGAATCACCCGCGGGCGGCTGATGACCATGGCCCTCGACGAGCTCGGCGTCGCGACCATCGAGCGCAGCATCGATCGCACCGAGCTGTACTCCGCTGACGAGGTGTTCCTGTGCGGGACGGGCGCGCAGCTCTCGCCGGTCATCGAGATCGATCGGCGCAGGATCGGCAATGGCAGGCCCGGGCCGATCACGAAGGGCCTCGCTCAGCGCTACTTTGACGCGGTCCGCGGCAAGACGCCCGCCTATCGCGACTGGCTCACGCCGGTCTACTAGGGAGTCACCGCGCGGCCGCACCCGGCCCCGTCGCCACCGGCCGCTGCAACGGCCGGCCTGAAGACGAATGACGAGAGCGGAGCAGAGCGAACCCTACCGATGGCTGCAGCGCCTCCTGGAGATGGTGCCCGGCGTCATCTCCTGGGCCATCCTCATCGGTCCGATCTGGCTCAGCTTCAGCTATCCGTGGCTCGTCGCTTATTTCGTGCTGAGCTTCGACTTCTACTGGCTGTGCCGGGCGCTCTGGTTCAGCGGCGCGGTGATCGTGGCCTATCGGCGCATCCGACGTGTGCTGTCGGTCGACTGGGATGCGCGCCTCGAGGGGCTCAGCGATCCGACTGCGCGCCGGACGCTGCTGCAGGGTCGCCTGGCGCAGCTGCGGGGCGAGGCTCGGACTGGCGCCCTTGGCTTCGCGGCGGTCGGCGCCCAGCGCGTAGACGAGCGGCGGCAGATCGAGGCAGAGCTCAGCAGCATGGATCGGCTGGCCGGCCTGGATGAGCCACCGCCGGCACCGGCCCAGTACGTGCACCTGGCGCTGATCCCGACCTACACCGAGTCGCTCGAGACGCTGCGGCAAACGCTCCAGGCCCTCGCCGATGCTCGGTGGCCACGCGAGCGAAAGATCTGCGCCATCATCACCCGCGAGACCGACGAGGCCGGCATCGAGCATGTGCGTGCGCTGCAGGAGGAGTTCAGCGACGCTTTCGCCGAGCTCATCCACATCCTGGACCCGCTCGAGCCGGGGATCGTGGTGGGCAAGAGCAGCGCCATGGCCTGGGGCGGCCGGTACCTGTATCGGCTCCTGGTCCGCGAGCGGGGGATGGACCCGCGGCGCATCCTGGTCACCGACCTCGACGCCGACTATCGCGTCCATCCTCAGTATTTCGCCTACCTGACCTGGATGCACGTGACCGATGCGAATCGCGAGACGCAGCTCTACCAGCCGATCCCGTACTTCCACAACAACATCTGGGACGCGCCGTTCCTGATGCGGCTGTTCGCCGCCGTGCTCACCCAGCTCCAGATGTGGCGGAGCGTGCTGCCGGAGAAGCTCCAGAGCTTCGGCAGCTACTCGACCACGCTCAACATGGTCCACGAGGTGGGCTACTGGGCGACCGATGCCATTCCCGAGGACAGCCGCTTCTACTGGAAGAGCTATTTCACGTACGGCGACCGGTTCCGCGCGGTTCCGCTCTTCATCCCGATCTACGGCGATGCCGTGCGCGCTCGAGGCTACTGGCGCAGCCTGGGGCAGCAGTACCTGCAGGCGCGGCGCTGGGCATGGGGAGTGACCGACATCCCCTACGTGGTGCAGAACGCCATCCGGCGCCGGGACATCCCGTTCTGGTCACGCTTCTGGCGCGTGACGAACCTGTTCGGCGAGCACATCAACTGGGCGATCGCGCCGTTCGTCATCATGTTCGGCGCGACCGTGCCGCTGCTCATCAATCCCGCCTTCGCCGAGACCACGCTGGGCCAGAACCTGCCACTGTTCGCCAGCGGCATGCTGACGCTGGCATTGATCGGCCTGTTCGTGCTGGTCGTGGTCGAGTGGCGCATCGTCCCGCCGCGACCCGCCTCGTGGGGCTGGCGACAGCGCACCATCAGCTACGTCCAGTGGCTGGGCCTTCCGTTCGTGGGGATCTTCTTCAGCACCCTGCCGGCGCTCGACGCCCAGACCAGGCTGCTCACGGGCCGCTACCTCGAGTACAGGGTCACCGAGAAGGCCTGACCGATGCCGGACCGCCCTCCACCCATCGCCCGCGTGCGCCTGGCGCGCTCGATCCCGAGGCTCGTCGCGGCGCCGATCGTCATCGCGCTCGCCGGGCTGGCAGCCCTGGGCGCGGCCTACCTGGTCGGAGGCGTGCCCGGCATCGGGCTGGCGGTGGCGGGCGGCCTCGTGGTCGTCCTGGCCCTCGCTGGCCTTGTGGTGCTGTTGACCGTGCGCCTGGATGTCGAGGAAGCGGCGATCCGCGTGCGATGGATGGGCGGCGAGCGCGTCTACGTGCTCGTCCAGGGCCCGGTGACGCGGGTCGCGCTCCGCGGCCCGAACGCCTCGAGCCTGCGGCCCTCGTTCGGTGGGCTCGGCTGGGCCTTCGGGAGGGCGCGGCTGCGCGACGAGGAGCGGATCGACGTAGTGCTCCTGTCCCGCGCGCGGACCGCCATCCTGGTCCCGACGCAGCGGGGACGCCTCGCCATCGCGGCGGCCAGTGAGAGCGATCTGCTGGGCGCGCTGTCGCGGGCGGCCCGTGCGCGACAGCGGCTGCACGATCGCGCCTGGCAGGGGCCGCCGGTACAGGCGCCGGCGCAGGCGCCGCCGGT
>JBOGTC010000152.1:0-49735 GCA_050692055.1 Candidatus Limnocylindria bacterium
GGCCTGGCCACCGAGCGTCGCGCAGGCGCGCACGCTCACCGCCTTGGCGCCGTCGGCGCTCGCCGCCTTCGCCCGGCTGCGCGACGGACTGCAGCCGATCGAGCCTGATCCGGATCTGCCGCTGGCCGATGGCTTCCTCTACCAGCTGCGCGGCACGCGACCCGATGAATCCGCGGCGCGTGCCCTCGACGCCTATTTCATCGTGGGCGCGGAGCACGGGTTCAACGCCTCGACCTTCGCGGCTCGCGTCATCACGTCGACGCGCTCGGACCTCGCGAGCGCGGTGGCGGGTGCCATCGGCGCGCTCAAGGGCCCTCGCCACGGAGGCGCTCCGTCAGAGGTCGTCAACCAGCTCCACGAGATGGGGTCGCCGGAGCAGGCCGAAGCATGGATGCGCGACGCGCTGGGCCGGGGCGATCGGCTCATGGGCTTCGGCCATCGGGTCTACCGCGCGTACGATCCACGCGCTGCGGCGTTGCGGCAAGTAGCCGAGGGCCTCGCCGACGTAGCCGAGTGGCTGGACAAGGCGGTGAGGATCGAGAAGATCGCTCTGCGCCTGCTGGCCGAGCGCAAGCCGGATTATCCGATCCTGACGAACGTGGAGTTCTACGCGGCGGCGGTGCTGCAGGGCATCGGTCTGCCGCCGAACCTGTTCCCCGCGACGTTCGCCCTTGCTCGTCACGCGGGCTGGACCGCCCACTGCCTCGAGCAGGCCGAAGCCGATGTCCTCATTCGTCCGGAGGTGCGGTACGTGGGGCCGCCGGAGCGGCATCTACCGAGCTGAGGCGTTCTTCCAGCAGCCGGCGCTCGCCGGCATTCTCGGTGAGAGCCAGGGCGCGTCGGTCTGCCTGTCGTGCCTCATCCGTCCGGCCGATGCGGCACAGCAGCTCTGCGCGCGCCGCGTGGAACAGGTGGTAGCCATCCAGCCGGGCGGCCAGCGGATCGATCTCGGCCAGCGCTCGCTCGGGTCCCTCCAGCTCGGCCAGGGCCAACGCGCGGTTGAGCCGCACGACGGGGCTCGGCTGCACGCCCAACAGGCGGTCGTACAGCCCCACGATCGTCGCCCAGCTGGTCGCGACGTACGCGGGCGCCACGGCGTGCGCCGCGACGATCGCTGCCTGCAGCTGGTACTGCCCGGGCCGGCCCATGCGCTCGGCCTGCTGCAGCAGTGCCAGTGCCGCATCGATCCGGCTCCGATCCCAGATCGACCGATCCTGGTCCGGCAGCAGCACGAGCGAGCGATCCGGTCCGAAACGCGCCTCCGCCCGAGCCAGGTGCAGGCGCATCAGCGCCAGCAGGCCGAGCACCTCCGGTTCGTCCGGCATCAGGCGCGCCAGGAGCGAGCACAGCCATTCCGCATCGGTGGCGAGCTCGCGGCGTTCGACCGCCTCGCCGGAGGAGGCGAGATAGCCCTCGTTGAAGATGAGGTACAGCACGGACAGCACCTCCCCGAGCCGGGCCGGCAGCTCGGCCGGCTCCGGCACGCGATACGGGATGCCGGCGTCCCGGATCTTTCGCTTGGCCCGGACCAGGCGCTGCGCCACGGTCGCCTCGGGCGCGAGGAAAGCGCGCGCCACGGCACGTGTCTCGAGCCCGCCGATCGTTCGCAGCGTGAGCGCCACCTGCGCCTCGCGGGACAGCGCCGGGTGGCAGCAGGTGAAGAGAAGGCTGAGTCGGTCGTCGGCCGCCATCGGTCCGCCGGTCGTCACCTGTCGATCCATCTCGGATGCCTCGGCGGTCAGCTGCTCCATCCGCTCTCGGTAGCGAGCCCTGCGCCGGAGCCGATCCACGGCCCGGCGCCGGGCCGTCGTCATCAGCCACGCCCCGGGGTTGCGGGGCACGCCGTCCGACGGCCAGTGCTCGAGCGCGGCGACGAGGGCGTCCTGTACGAGCTCCTCGGCAAGATCCCAATCACCGAGGACGCGAACGAGCGCCGCAGTGAGCCTGCCGCGCTCCTCGCGGACGACCTCGGCAAGCCGTGGATCGACCGCCGCGCGGGTCACCGAACGACGATCGGCCTGATCTCGAGCGTGGCGGCCGTCCCCGGCCACGACGAGACGAGCGCGATGGCGGCGTCGAGATCGGCGACGTCGATGATCGCATAGCCGCCGATCATCTCCTTGCCCTCGACGAACGGCCCGTCCGTGACGGTCGGGCTGCCGGAGGGATTGGTGCGCACCGTCGTGGCCGTCGCCGACGGCTGAAGCTCATGGCCACCGAGAATCGTGGCCGACTCCTCGTGCTCTCCCCACCAGCGACCGATGCGCTCGTACATCGCGGCGCGATCGCCGTCGCTCAGCCCGCTCTCGCTCTCCTCGTTGCCGCCGATCAGAACCATGTACTTCATTTCGTCCAGTCCCTCTACGCCTGTTGATGCCCCCCACATCATGACGACGAACGACAGATCCGAATATCGACACGGCCCGCATCCTGCTGCACAGCTGCCACATGACCGATACCGATGAGCCGCGCAAGGACCAGCCGCCGGCGGAGACGCCCGAGCCGGGGGACCCCGAGCGTGGGGGACCGATGGGCGCGATCGAAGGCGCAGATGCCGGTGCGCTTGGCATGAGCGAGCCGCCCGAGAGCGCGCCGCCAGGCGCGGAGGTCGACGACAGCGAGCACATGGTGCCGGGCGGTGACTTCGAGGAGGCGCCGATCAGGGAGGCCAAGCCGTGGTTCACCTCGCTGGCCGCCGAGAGCGACCAGGCCGGCGTCGGCAACGAGCCGCCGGAGGCTGAGCACACCGAATAACAAAGCGCCACAATGCGCGGCGTGACCCGAGCCGCCGCCCCTGCCCCTGCCTCTCCGTTCGCGGTGGCCGCGGCGCTGCTGGTCGTGTACGTCGTGTGGGGGTCGACCTACCTGGCCATCGCGATCATGATCGAGTCGCTTCCGCCGCTGCTGTCGGCGGGGGTGCGATACGCGAGCGCCGGGCTGCTGCTCACCGCCTTCCTGGTGGCCCGCGCGCGATGGCGCAGCTCCCATCCCGACGCCGAGCCGATGGAGCGCCCGAACGCCGCCCACTGGCGTTCCGCCCTGATCGTCGGGACGCTGCTCCTGCTGGGCGGGAACGGTGGGGTGGTGCTTGCCGAGCTCTACATCCCGTCCGGAGTGGCGGCGGTCCTGGTCGCCACGGTTCCAATCTGGCTATCGGTCTTCGATGCGATCGTGACCCGCCAGCGGCCGGGCGGGCTGGTGATCGCCGGCCTCGTGGCGGGAATCGTGGGCGTCGCCGTGCTGCTCGTGCCGGTGGAGGGGCTGGGTCAGCTCGACCCGTTGGGCGTGGGCCTCGTGGTCGTGGCGGCGATCTCCTGGGCCGCCGGCTCGCTGTACGCTCGGCAGGCGCCATTGCCGCGTTCGGGACTGCTCGGTACCGGGATGGAGATGATCGCCGGCGGCGCGGTCCTCGTCCTCGCCGGCTCCGCGCTCGGCGAGATCGGCCGGGCCGATCCGTCCGCGTTCACGGCCCGCTCGCTGCTGGCCCTGGCCTACCTGATCGTCTTCGGCTCGATCCTGGCCTTCTCGGCCTACACGTGGCTGCTGGCCCATGCGCCCGTCGCCACGGTCGGGACCTACGCCTACGTCAACCCCATCGTGGCCGTCGCGCTCGGCTCCGTGTTCCTCTCCGAAGAGATCACGCCGCGGACCCTGATCGCGACTGCCATCATCGTCGGCGCGGTGGTCGCCATGATGTCCGGTCGCCCCCGCCAGGTGGAGGAGGTGGGCCCTGCCCCGGAAGCAGCATCCGCCGAGGCCGATTGAGCCGAATGGCACCGATCCTGCCGCCCGCGGACCATCCGTGACGAACGAGGCCCTCACCGTCAGCTGCGAGCCCCACGCCGACGGCTGGCGCTGCGTGGTCAGGATCGGCGATGACGCAGATGCCACGGAGCACGACGTGCTCGTCGACCGTGAGACGCTGGGTTTCCTGGCGCCGGGAGCGGAGCCGGACGACCTGGTTCACGAGTCGTTCCGCTTCCTGCTCGAGCGGGAGCCGCGCACCAGCATCATGCACAGCTTCGAATTGCCGATCATCGGCCGCTACTTTGCGGAGTACGAGAGGGAGATCGGTCGTCGGATGCGCGGCGACTGACGCCATCAGCCGGCCGGTGGCCGCGCGGCCTAGCGGTCCGCACTGGCCGAGCCGGAGGCCTCGAAGATCCGGTTGAGCACGTAGGCGCCATCGGTCTCGGGGTCGGTCAGGTTGGTCTGTGCCTGCTCGAGCATGATGTAGGGGTGCATCCGCGCCTGGGCCAGCTCAGTCCCGCGGAACGCCAGCTCCAGCAGCACGCCCTCCTGCGTCTGCTGGCTCCACTCCTGGCCGAACAGGAAATTGCCGTGGCTGACCATGGTCAGGTGCCAGCCACCGTCGTCATCGGTCATGAGCTCGATCGGTCCTGACCAGTGCGTGCCGTGGCCCACGATCTGGTCGCAGCCGGCGTCGAACATGTATGCCTGCTCGGCGCGCATGTCGCCGCGGAACTCGGCGTGGTATTCGGCACCACCCCACCATTGCGGCACGCAGATGACGATGTCTGCCGCCTGCCGGGCCCGGGCGGCCGCCTCCCGCACATTCTCCTCGGTCAGCCACGCGACGCCGGGGGTGCCCGCGGCGGCGGCTGGCGTACCGGGAATCTCGTTGAAGGCGACGAAGGCGAAGGTCAGACCATTCACCTCCACCAGCGCCGGGCTGAGCGCCTCGTCAAGGTCGCGTCCGGCGCCGGCGTACGGGATGCCCGCGGCCGTGAACTGCTCGAGCGTTTCGATGAAGCCGGCGACTCCGCGGTCGAACTGGTGGTTGGCGGCCAGCGTGACGACGTCAACGCCATAGCTGTCGCGCAGCTGCGGCAGCACGGCCGGATCGATGCTGAACACGACACCGTCGTTGACCGTGAAGTCGTCGACCACCGGGCACTCGAAGTCGTCCAGCGTGACGTCCGCACCGCTGATCAGAGCTGCGACGGCGCCCTCGTTCCCCGACGGGACCGCATCGACGATGTTGAATCCGTTTCCAACGAAGCCGGGGGGCACCGGGTTGGGATAGACGGCCGTGTACTCGGCGGTGCCGCCGCCGAAGACCCAGTCCCAGCCGCGGCCCTGGGTGATCGCTGCGAAGGCCACTCCACGGTCCGGACACGAATCGCCGAGCGACATCAACGTGCGGATCTCGGCGGGGTCGTGCTCCCAACCCTCGGGCGGGCCGTGGATCGTCGCCGCCAAGGGGTAGGGCAGCGCCCGAGCCTCCGGCCCGCCGAACAGGTCCGCGCCGTCGATCGGCAGCACCTTGACCGCCGGCGTGACGAGGCCGGCCGGGAGGAGCGCGAGCTCCGTCGGGTTGGCAACCAGGTGCTCGGTGATCTCGGCTGCCGCCAGGCAGCGCGGCGCGGGATCTCCGGCGGTGACGAGCTCGCAGGCCTGGATGATCCCATCGGCCTGGCGCGCGGCCTCGACCTCCACCCCGGTGATGTCGGCCTTCAGATTCGTGAAGCCGGTGACGACGGCGAGCGGAATCTCGACCTCCGGCTCGGGCGTCGGCTCGGGCGTGGCGGTCGGGGTCGCAGCCGGAGTCGGCTCCGCGCTTGGCGCCTGAGGCTGGACCGATGCCGACGGCGTCGGTTGCTCGCTTGAGCACGCAGCCAGCGCCAGGAGCGTTGCGAGCAGTGCGGCGCCTGGCCGCCATCGGTGCATCGGCATCGCGGCCGATGGTAGCGGACGAGGCGGTGGTGTCAGCGAATGCACATCCGCGCCGTGACGCTCCACTACTTGCAGAGGCTGCACGTAACGTCAAGCAGCGGCCGACGCGGCGCGGACGCATCTCGAGAAGGTGCGGGAGTGGCAAGAAAGGACCACGCTCACCGCGTTGCCTGGAACCCAAGTGCCGTGGCGGCACGAATCGATCACGGTCAGCACGCTGCCGGCGACTTACGTGCCGTGGCGGCAACAATCGGTGTCGGCGACGACGCTGCTTCGGACTTACGTGCCGTCGCGACAGACTGGAGCGAGCGGAACCTACGCCCCAAGGGCTCCAGAAGGACCGATGACCGGCAGCCGGAACCAGATCGCGGTCCGGCCCTGATTGGACGAGGCTCCGACCGAGCCGCCGTGCGCCTCGACGATCTGCCGCACGATCGCCAGCCCGATGCCGGCGCCGCCGCTGGTGCGAGCCCGCGACGCATCGGTCCGGTACAGGCGCTCCCAGATGAGGGGCAGTTGCTCGGCCGGGATCGACGGGCCCGTGTTCTCGACGGTGCACCGCAACCAGCTGCCCGCCTCGGGCCGCAGGCGAACGGTGATCGCGCCGCCGTCATCGGTATAGCGCGCGGCGTTCTGGACTAGGTTCGTGACGACCTGGCCGATGGCGTCCGGATCGGCGAGCAGGGCCGGCAGCGCCTGGCCGCCGTCAGCGCGAACGGTGATGTCGCGCGCGCCGAGCTCGGGAGCGGCAAGCTCAAGCGCTCGCCGCACGATCGCGGCGAGATCGACCTCGACGCGTGCCTGTGTCCGCAGCTCGCGCTCGCCGCGAGCCAGCTGGTCCAGCCCCTCCACCAGCCGGGTGAGCCGTTCGATCTCCTCGTTGATGGTGCGCAGCATCTCCGGCGTGGGCTCCACGACGCCGTCGGCGAGCGCTTCGGTGTAGCCCCGCAGCGACGTGAGCGGCGTCCTCAGCTCGTGCGCCACGTCCTCGACCAATGACCGCCGGAGCTCCTCGACGCGCTCGAGCGTCGATGCCATCTGGTTGAAGGAGCTGGCGAGCGCACGCAGCTCGGGGTCCGGCGGCTCGGCCACGCGCGCCGCGTAGTCGCCCGAGGCGACGGAGGAGATGGCGGCACTGAGCTGCTCGAGCGGCCGCATCAGGCGCCGCACCAGCCACCAGGCGGCCAGGCTGCCGAGCAGGATGCCGGCTAGGGCACCGATGATCACCACCCTCCCGACGTACGCGTCGAACATGGCCTGCGCCTCTTCCGGCGTCTCGGCGCCCTCCATGGCCATGTGCATCACCTGCTCGGCGCTGAACTGCAGGACGGCGAAGACGATCACGCCGGCGACGACCAGCGAGAGCAGCACGAAGAGGCCAACGAGGCGGGCGCGAAGGCTGCCCATCATTCCTGGCCTGAGGCGGGCCGCTTCTCGACCGTGCCAACGAACTTGTAGCCGACGGTCCGCACCGTGGCGATATAGCGCGGCTGGGCCGCGTCGTCCTGCAGCTTGCGACGGAGGCGGCCGAGGTGCACGTCGATGGTGCGGTCGATGATGCCGGGATCGTCGTCACCGTGGATGGCGTCGATCAGCTCGTCGCGGCTGAAGACGCGGCCCGGGCGCCGCATCAACGCCTGCAGCAGCCGGAACTCGAATGGCGTCACGTCGAGCGTCCGGCCGTCGACGGTCACCTCCACGGCGTTCGGATCGAGCAGCAGGCCGTTCGCCGCCAGGATCGGCTCGTCCTCGCCTGATCTGCGCCGGCGCCGCAGCTGGACGCGGATGCGGGCCATGAGCTCACGCGGGCTGAACGGCTTCACGATGTAGTCGTCGGCACCGATGTCGAGCCCGATCACCTTGTCCGAATCGCCGCTGCGCGCCGTCAGCAGAAGGATGGGGAGATCCGACTCGTCACGCAGGACGCGGCACACCTCGAAGCCATCGAGCCCCGGCAGCATCACGTCGAGCAGGACGAGATCGGGCCGATGCTGGCGTGCCGCGGTGAGGGCCTCCTGCCCGTCGCCGGCGAAGACTGCGCGATGGCCCTCGCGCAGGACGTACAGGCGCAGCAGCTCGCGGATCTTGGGATCGTCGTCGACCACCAGCACGGTTGCCATGTCGAGCGCCAGTCTATGACCGCCGAATGACGGGCCGATGACGTGGCGGCAGGGGCACACCGCCGCGGCGCATGGGTCTATCATCGTCCGCCCATGACTGCTGAGCGCGTCGACGCCTCCGCCATCGGCTTCGGGTCAGGCACCTCTGACGATCACCGAGACGGCATCCGCTGGGTCGACTACGAGAACATCAGCTGGAACCCGGTCTTCTGCAAGCGCTGTGACATCTGTGTCGAGATCTGCCCGAAGAACACGCTCGTGCTGCGCAACGACGCGATCATCGAGGAGGAGAACTGCATCCTCTGCGGCCTGTGCGAGCGCTACTGCCCCGACCTGGCCATCGAGATGATCCCGTCCGCGGTGGCGGCGCACGAGCAGGCGAAGGGGCAGAAATGACGGCGCCGTCGCGCGCGCGAATCGCCGAATTCATACCCAGGCTGCATGCAGAGCCGAGAACAGCCCTGGGCTCGCCAGATTCATGCTCCACGCCGCAGGACGGCGACCCAGCCCCCTCCCGGCTCGTCTCGCGCAGACCACATATGAATCTGGCGGCAACTCGCCGCGCAGGGGTGGTCCGAACGTGACCCGCAAGCTGACGCAGGGGAACGAGGCAGTCTTCCGCGGGGCGCTCGCCGCCGGAGCGAGCTACTACGCCGGCTATCCGATCAGCCCGTCCACCGAGATTCTCAACGTCGCGTCGGGACATGCGGCGGAGCATCCCGAGTTTCGCTTTCTCCAGGCAGAGGACGAGATCGCGAGCGCGAACGCCGTCATCGGTGCCTCGCTGGCGGGCGCCAAAGCCTTTACCGCCACCAGCGGCCCGGGCTTCAGCCTGATGCAGGAGGCAATCGGCTACGCGCAGAAGGTCGGCGTGCCGTGCGTCTTCGTGAACGTCATGCGGGTGGGGCCGGCGACCGGCATGCCGACGATGCCTGGGCAGGGCGACATCATGCAGGTCAAGTGGGGCAGCACGGGCGACTACACGCCCCTGGCCTTCTACCCCAACGGCGTCGAGGAGGCATTCCGCGTCACGGTCGATGCGTTCAATGCCGCCGAGGAGTCGCTCTCACCGGTCGTCGTCCTGTCGGACACCTTCGTCGCGCACCTCAACGAGGTGGTCGACCTTGACGAGCTGGCGGCCGGCCTGCGCATCGTGGAGCGTGAAGTCCCGCCGCTGGGGCGGCACGAGAGTCAGCCCCGCTTCTTCGCGGGCGTCCTGATGTACGAGCACGGGCCGAACGCGGGCGAGCCGGCCACGGCCGATGCCGACGAGTACATGCGCCAGTACTACGCCGCCAAGCATCGGCATCTCGACGTTGCAGCACGTTACGCGCAATACGAGCATGGCTGGAACGTCGATGCCGAGGTGCTGATCGTGTGCTATGGCATCGTCTCGCGGGTCGCCGCGCCGCTGCGCGAGGAGTACGCCCTCTTCCGGCCGATTCGCATCCATCCGGTCCTCGCCGACGAGCTCGCCGCGGTGGCCGAGCGGTACCGCGAGGTCGTGGTCGTGGAAGCGAACGATGGCCAGTACGCGGACATGGTGGAGCTGGCGATGCATCGCCAGGTCAAGCGCGTCCCGCTGCTCGGCGGCCGGATCAGCCTGGAAGCCGTGCGCGAGGGGATCGAGCGCGTGCTGAGTGGTGGGCCGTCCGAGCCGCCAATCCCGTCAGAACCGGCCGAGCGCCATGCTCCTTCGCCGCTGGGAGCGGTCTAGCGTCGTGACCACCGGGCAGTTGCCAGACACCGCTGTGATCGGCGTTATCGCCGTGGTAGGCCAAGGAAGTTGCCAAACGGCGATGTCATCGACGTTAGGCGGCCGGCGGGGCGTGAGAGCGGTGCGCCGCGCGCAGCCCCACGCTCGAATGGTGCGGCGGGCAACTCGTCGCATGGGTCAGGGATCACCTAACTACGACCACAGCGAAGAATGGCAACAAAGCGCCCCAAGCCCCGGAAGCGTCCAAAGCGCCGGAAGCGGCCGAAGCGTCCCAAACGGCCAAGGCCACGAGGCAGCCACCCATGCCTGAAGCGCCGATGGCCGAGATGACCTACAAGGATCGGCTCAAGCTCGACCTGTTCCCCACGATCTGGTGCCCGGGCTGCGGCATCGGCACCATCATGATGATGCTGGCCATGGTCCTCGACGAGATGAAGCTCGATGAGCGCAACACGGTGATCGTCACGGGGATCGGCTGCACCGGGCGCATGGGTGGCTACCTCAAGCACGAGGCGGTCTACACGCTCCACGGCCGCACGCTGCCGGTGGCGGAGGCCATCAAGACGGTTCGGCCCGAGATGAACGTCATCGTCGTGGCCGGCGACGGCGATACCGCGAGCATCGGCGGCAACCACCTCATTCACACCATCCGTCGCAACGCGCCGGTCACGGTGCTGTGCAACAACAACGAGATCTACGGTCTCACCGGGGGCCAGACCGGCCCCACCACGCCGACCGGCACGAAGACCCTCTCTTCCCCCGGCGGCAACCCGAACACGCCGATCAACCTCCAGGGCCTCGTTCGCAGCTCACCCGACGCGCTCTACGCGAAGACGACGGTCTACCACCAGCTCCACATGCGCAACGTGATCCGCGAGGCGATCGAGTGGCCTGGCTTCAGCTTCGTCGACATCACCAGCCAGTGCATCGAGAACAACGGGCGGCGCATCGGCTTTGCCAGCGCCAACGAGATGCTCACCTTCTACCGCAAGACCTACAAGCGCGCACCGAAGGACGCCACGCAGCTCAACGCCTTCGAGATCGGCGTCGTCTACCCGGTCGAGCATCCGGCGCTGAACGGCCACAACGGGACCGATGCGCAGCGCCCGCAGGCGCTGCCGGAGCAGCCGCCAGGACCGATGACGTCGGCGACCGATTCCCCCGGCGATGGCGGCGCCACGGCACCCGAGGCGTCCACGAAGGTCGTCGAGCGGACCGATGACGAGAAGGCGCGCCGCCGAGCCGAGTCGCAGCAGCGCGCGGCGCTCATGGCACAGCTGCCGGCCGACGTGAAGATGCGCGTCGCCAAGCGGGAGCTCACCCTGCCGCAGGCCCTTGCCGATGCGGGCCTCGAGATTCCCGAGTGGCTGCGCTCGGGCGCGAGCGCGCCCGCCGACGCGCCCGTCGCGCCAGGTGCGGTGGAGGTCTCGGCGACCGGCGCCGATCCCGAGTCGGAGCTGAAGCCGCAGCTCGATGCCCAGAAGGCCGAGGCAGCGGCGGAGAGCCGTGACCTCATCGGCGGCCAGCCGGGCGAAGACACCCAGCCGGCGATGCCTCGCACCGCGGACGATGCGAAGCCGGCATCGGTCTCTGGTGACCCGAAGGAGGCCAAGCGGGCGGAGGCGCAGCGGAAGCTCGCGCTGATGCAGCGGCTGCCGTCCGAGCTCAAGCTGCGGGTGGCCAAGCGCGAGATCACCATCGAGGACGCAATGCGCGAAGCCGGAGTCGAACCGGAATGAGCACGAAGATCGCGCTCGACGGGGTCGGCGGCCAGGGCGTGCGGGTCATCGCCGGCGTGCTGGGTGCGCTGCTGGCGCGGATGGGCAAGCAGGTGACCGTGCTCTTCGACTACGACTCATCCGTCCGCGGCTCGATGTCCGATGCCTTCGTCATCTTCGATGACGAGCCGATCCTCAACCCGGTGGTCGAGGAGGCGGACATCATGCTCAAGCTGGCCGACAAGGGCCACCTGCGCATCAGCGGGCGCAAGGTCGTCGCCGACCTGGGCCTGGACGTGCCCGGCGCCGAGCAGATCCCGTTCGCCTCGCTCGGCAGCCAGCACTTCGGCAAGGAGCTGTTCGGCAACATGATCGCGCTCGGTCGCCTGCTGCGCCTGGCCGGGATCGAGTTCGACGAGCCATCGATCCGCGAGTCGCTGCCGAAGCGCTTCGTGGACGAGAACATCGCCGCAGTGCGCTTCGGCTACGAGCTGACCGATGCCGAGATCGCGCGGCTGGCCGCCGCCGCGCCGCCAAGCCGCTTCCAGATGAACGCCGCCGCGACCGCACAGACGCACGAGCGAACGATCTCGGCCGGGCACGGCGTGGCGGCCGGCGAGCCGCTTTCCTGACCATAGCTGCGCCGGTGAGCATCGATCTCGACGTCATCCGTCGCGCGCCGAAGGTGCTGCTGCACGACCACCTCGACGGTGGACTGCGACCGACGACGGTGATCGAGCTGGCGGCCGAGGCTGGCTACCGCGAGCTGCCGACGACGGATCCCGCCGAGCTGAGCCGATGGTTCACGCGCGGCGCGGACCGCAAGTCGCTCGAGCTCTATCTCGACGGGTTCCGGCACACCGTGGCGGTGATGCAGACGCGCGACGCGATCGAGCGGGTAGCCGCCGAGTGCGCCGAGGACCTGGCCGCCGACGGCATCGTGTATGCCGAGGTCCGCATGGCTCCCGAGCTCCTGACCGATGGCGGCCTGACCCTGGATGAGGCGGTGACTGCCATGCTCGAGGGCTTCCGGCGCGGGACGGCCGCGTCGCCGATCACGATCGGCCTGATCGTCACCGCCATGCGCCAGGCGGCGAAATCCGTCGAGATCGCAGAGCTTGCCGTGCGCCATCGGGACGCGGGCGTGGTGGGCTTCGACATCGCCGGGCCGGAGGCCGGTTACCCGCCGACGCGGCACCTCGACGCGTTTCAGCTCATCGCGCGCGAGAACTTCCACTTCACGATCCATGCCGGCGAGGGATTCGGGCTCCCGTCGATCTGGGAGGCGCTGCAGTGGTGCGGCGCCGAGCGGCTGGGGCACGGCGTCCGGATCGTCGACGACCTCACCGTACGACCGGACGGCCGCGTGGCAATGGGACGGTTGGCGACCTACGTTCGCGACCGGCGTGTGCCGCTCGAGATGTGCCCCACCTCGAACGTCCACACCGGCGCGGCCCCCTCGCTCGAGGAGCACCCGATCGACCTGCTGCGTCGCCTGCGCTTCCGCGTCACCGTCAACACCGACAACCGGCTCATGAGCGGCATCTCCCTCTCCTCCGAGTTCGCGAACCTGGGCCGAACCTTCGGGATTGGCCTCGACGACATGGAGTGGCTGACGCTCAACGCCATGAAGTCCGCGTTCTGGCCGTTCGACGGCCGGCTGCGCATCATCAACGAGCAGATCAAGCCCGGCTACGCCTCCTTGCGTGCCGCCGCGGCCGCCGCCGAGCTGACCACCGCCTGACGAGCCGGCACTTGCCTCTCGACAACGGGCGACGAGAGGCGGAGACTATCGGTCCACAGCCGACCCGGCCACGCCGGGAGAGCCTCGACGGCCGAGCCGGCGCCAGGGCCGCTGGGAGGTGCCCATGATTGCGTTCATCGTCGAGAGTGAGAACCGTCCGGGCGAGATCGCGCGGATCAGCGAGGCGGTTGCCGAGAAGGGGATCAACATCACCGCCCTCGGCAGCGTCGCGTGGGGCGAGCGCGGTGCCATCGGCCTCCAGACCAGCGATCCGGATGAGACGCGGGATGCGTTCGACCGTGCCGGTCTGGTCTACCGCGAGGTCGAAACGGTCGAGTTTCACCTGCCCGATAAGCCGGGAACGCTGGCCAGCGCAAGCCGCAAGCTGGCCAACGCCGGCGTGAACGTCGAGTTCCTCGTGCCGTCAGGCATGAGGGGCGGTGACGTCGCGTTCACGGCGGGCGTGGACAACGTTCCGCTCGCGCAGCAGGCGCTTGGGGCAGCCGTCCTCACACACGCCTGAGGCCCGGTCAGCCAGGCCGACGGGGACGGGAGGCCTCCCGTCCCCGCCTCCCCTCCGAGCATTGGAGCGACGCGATGAGCGATGAGCACGATCCCGCGCAGGCCATCGGAACCGTGACCCATTACTTCAGCCACCTGTCGGTGGCAGCCATCACGCTGAAGCAGCCACTCGCCATCGGTGAGCGGATTCATATTCGTGGACACACGTCGGACGTCGAGCAGACCGTCGAGTCGATGGAGGTCGAGCACGAGCACGTTGAGCGAGCCGGACCGGGCGACGACGTGGCGCTCAAGGTCGTCGACCACGTCCGCGACCACGACCTCGTCTATCGCGAGGCCTGAGCAGAGCGCGGCACCGTCGTCAGTCTGCGCGGCCGACGCCCCGTTCTTGCCGTCCGTGCACGTAACTACGAGGAAGGGCCCGATCCTGGCCTCTTATTGATCGTTTCTTGCGCCGGACGCACAGGATGACCATGCAGACGGCGATCGTGGTAGTTACGTGCGCTGGGTGCAAAACGAGGGGAAGTCACGAGGGCCAATGGCCAGCGCCGCCCTCGTCAGCGGGCGACGGCTGTCAGCTCGAGCGCATCGAGCGCGGCGTCCAGCTGCCGGGCCTCGTCTCCCGTGAGCTGCCGGAGTGGCGCACGCACGTCGGTTTGAACCGCTACGCCGCGCCTCCCCAGGACCTGCTTCGCGGCGGCGATGAACTGGCCGCTCGCCTCCATCACGGAGCGCAGCTCGCGCAGTCGCCTCTCGGCCGCCTCCGACGGGTCGTCGAGCGCCTGCCGCACGACGTCGGGGAAGGCGGCGGCCATACCTGAGACGGAGCCGATCGCGCCGGCACGAAGCCCGGCCGGGATGAGCGGCTCGTTCCCGATGAGCACCGGCAGCTCCAGCGCCAGGTACGGCTCGACGTTCGACCACGGCGACTCGCTCACCTTCAGGCCGGCCAGGTTGTCGACCGACTCGGCGATGCGCCGGATCACGTCAACCGGGATCGGATAGCCAGAGCGCGCGGTGAAGGCGTAGCAGAAGAAGGGGAGCGGCGCGCAGGCACGCGCTGCGGCCACGAAGTGCGCGGTCAGCGCGTCGTCGTCGAGGGCGAAGTACGGCGGTGCGATGACGGCCACGGCATCTGCGCCGATCTCCCCGGCCCCGGCGGCAAGCGTGCAGGTGTCGGCCGTGGTCTGGGCGCCGGCATGGACGATCAGCGTGCCGGAGACCGCCTCGCGGAAGGCGACAGCCGCGCGCCGCCGCTCTTCGAGCGAGAGGAGCACGCCTTCGCCGGTCGTGCCGCAGGCGAAGACGCCGTCCGCACCGTGTGACTCCAGGAAGGCGACGTAGGGCTGCACTGCCGCTTCATCGACATCGCTGCCGCCATCGGTCAAGGGCGAGACGGCCGCGACGACGAGCGGGCGATGCTCGAGATCCGTCAGCTGCATGTCACCGATCGTAGCGCTTCGGCTCATCGGTGTAGACTCGAACGAAGCCCCGCGAACGTTCGAGGGAGGCGCCAAGCGTGACCTACGTCATCACCGAACCCTGCATCGGCGTCAAGGATGCGTCGTGCGTCGACGTCTGCCCGGTGGACTGTATTCACGCGACCGATGACGACCCGCAGTTCTACATCGATCCCGACGAGTGCATCGACTGCGGCGCCTGCGAGCCCGAGTGCCCGGTGACCGCCATCTTCGCCGAGGATGCCGTGCCGGACGACCAGCAGCAGTACACCGCCATCAACGCCGACTACTTCAAGAAGTAGCCGGGACCGATGCCTCGCCTGATCGCGCTCTACAACGTTCCCGAAGACGCGGACGCATTCGACGCGCACTACCGCGACGTGCACTCGCCCATCGTCAGCCGCTACCCGAACCTGCGTGACGTGCGCCTCACGAAGCTCGCCGGTGTCGGCGGCCGCGAGGCGCCCTACTACCTGATGGCCGAGATGACGTTCGACTCGTTCGCCAATCTCTCCGATGCTCTCGGGTCCGAGGCCGGTGCCGAGAGCGCGAAAGACCTGCGCAACTTTGCATCCGCCGGCGTCACGCTCTTCGTCGCTCCCGACGAGGCCGATGCCTGAGCCGACCTCGCCGACGGCCGCCAACGATCCCGGCAGCCTCGGTTTCGAGCGAGTCCGATACGAGCGCGACGCCGATCGCGCCGTCGCCACGGTCACGATCGACCGACCGCAGGTCCTGAACTGCTTCGACTTCCAGACCCTGCGCGAGATGTCGCGGGCCTTCGAGCAGGCGTCGTGGGACGACTCGGTGGCGGTCGTCGTCGTGACCGGCGCCGGAGATCGGGCCTTCTGCACCGGCGCGGATCTGGACGAGCAGGCGCGGATGGGGGCCACCAGCGGCCAGTACTGGCGCTGGATGGGAGCCTTCATCGAGATGCACGATCGCCTGCGGCACATCGGCAAGCCGACCATCGCGCGCATCAACGGCGTCTGCGTGGGCGGCGGCAACGAGCTGCAGATGGCCTGCGACCTCAGCGTGATGGTCGACGACGCCTACATCCGTCACGTGGGGCCCGAGCACGGCTCGGTCCCCGCCGGCGGCGCGACGCAGTGGCTGCCGCTGATCGTGGGCGACCGCCGCGCGCGAGAGATCATCCTGCTCTGCGAGCCGGTGCCGCCCGCGCGAGCGCTCGAGTGGGGGCTCGTCTCGCGCGTGGCGTCGCGTGCCGAGCTCGACGATGCCGTGGCCGAGCTCGCCGAGAGCCTGCGCCGCAAGCTGCCCGAGGCCCTGCGCTACACGAAGACGCAGCTGAACTGGTGGCGCGACCTCGTCTGGTCCCAGACGGTGGAGCACGCGCGCGACTGGCTGGCCGTCCACTCGGTTGCCGACGAGACGAAGGAGGCCGTCGCCGCCTTCCACGAGAAGCGCTCGCCGCGGTTCGATGCCGTGCGGCGCCTGGGCGCGGGCGACGGCCGCACCTGCTTCAGCTGTGGCGCCAACGGGCTGCCCGCAGGCCATCGGTTCTGCGGGGCGTGCGGTGTGGAGCTGCCCGATGCTTGGGGGTCAGGGGCGTGATTCTGCGGCCTAGGAACCTGGTGACTCGTACGCAGCTGTCGGCCGCGGTTTGGGGCGATCGGCCACGGCGGAATATGGGAAAAGTTGTGTCTTGGCTACGTCTACGGACACAAGAGGACACTCACGACCTGCGTACCAGTCACCCTATTGCGATTCCGCAAGAACGCGCGCGTCCGCATCGGCAGGGCCCGCAATCGTGACCGGCGAGCAGCTCGTCCTCGTCGAGCGGCAGGCGGAGCAGCGGACCGCGCTCGTGCGGCTCAACCGGCCGAAGCAGCTGAACGCGCTGAATGCCGCGGTCATGGACGCCCTGTGCGATGCGCTCGAAGGTCTCGACCGTGACGAGACGGTCCGTGCGATCGTGGTGACAGGCGACGAACGGGCATTCGCCGCGGGCGCCGACATCGGCGAGATGGCGGGAGCCACGCCGGTCGACATGCTGACGAGCAACCGCATCGGCCAGTGGGATCGCGTGCGGAAGATCGCCAAGCCGGTCATCGCCGCCGTCAACGGCTGGGCCCTGGGTGGCGGATGCGAGCTGGCGATGACGCTCGACCTGATCGTGGCGGGCGAGGGGGCGAGGTTCGGGCAGCCGGAGATCAATATCGGCGTCATCCCGGGCGCGGGCGGGACCCAGCGGCTGACGCGCGCCATCGGCAAGTCGAAGGCGATGGAGATGATCCTGACCGGCGAGCCGATCACCGCCCGCGAGGCGGAACGCGTTGGCCTGGTGGCGCGGGTCACGCAGGACGAGCTGTGCGTCGAGGATGCGCTGACGCTGGCCGCCAAGGTGGCCGAGAAGTCACCGATCGCGCTTCGCCTGGCCAAGGAGGCGATCAACGCCGCGTACGAGATGGACCTGACCGATGCGCTCGCGCACGAGCGCCGCCTCTTCTACCTCCTCTTCGCGTCCGAGGACCAGAAGGAGGGCATGGCCGCCTTCCTCGAGAAGCGCACGCCCGATTTCAAGGGCCGATAGGCGCGGCCGCGAATTGGCCGTGCTCCGCGCCCCCGTCAGACCCGGTTCGTGAGAGCGTGTACCACGAACGGTGTCTGACGCGGTGACTCAGGCGAGCCCGAGCAATCGGGCGATGGCCGCGACCGCGGCGGCCACCACCACCACGACCAGGACCGGCGCTCGCAGCAGGATCGCGGCGCCGCCGGCGGCGACGCCCAGCGCCCGCGCATCGAGGGTCAGGGCGTTCCCGGACCCGAAGGTCAGGGTGGCGACGAGCGCGGCGAGCAGCGCCGGGGCCAACAGGCTGATCACGCCCAACGCCCGAGCCGGCAGCGGACGGCCACCCAGCAGCACCGGCCCGGCCGCCTTGATCGCGATGGTGGCCGCTCCGACCACGATGACCACCAGCCAGCCGTCGGTCATCCGCGCCACCAGCCGATGAGGGCCGCAGCCGATGCGGCGATGATCGGAACGCCGCTGGGCGTCAACGGGAGCAGCGCGAGCGCGATGCCGGCGCCGGCCAGGGCCGTCAGCATGGCCCGGCGGCTGCGGAGCTGTGGCGCCACCAGCGCCAGGAAGAGGGCCGGGAAGGCCGCGTCCAGCCCCAGCGAGGTCGGGTCGCCCAGCCACTCGCCACCCGCCACGCCGATGACCGTCCCCATCACCCACGCCGCCCACAGCACGATTCCGGCGCCGATGAGCGTGCGGGCATCGAAGCGTCCGTCTCCTCGAGAGGCCACCGCCCAGGACTCGTCGACGACGAGCTGGCCCACGAGGAACCGACGCACGGCACCGCCGCGGACGAAGGGCGCGACCGACACGCCAATGGGTCCGTATCGCAGGTTGAGCAGAACCGCCGCCAAGATCGCGGCCAACGGCTGGCCGCCGGTGGCGAGGATCGAGACGGCAGCGATCTGCGCCGAGCCGGCGAATGTCGTCGTGGACATGACGATGGCGGCCACGGCGCCCATCTCGGGCAACGAGGTCGCAATGACGGCGTAGGGGATGCCGAAGAGGGCAACCACCACGGCGAGCGGCAGGGCGAGCATGGCGCCGCGCCGGATCGTGCCCGTTTCGGCGTGGGCGTGCTCGGTCGTCGGCCTGGGCATGGAGCCGACATGCTAGGCGATCGGCCGCCATCGGCTAGCATCGGCTCATGAGCATGGGGAATCCGGATCGCGCGGTTGGGGGACTGGCGGTGCCGACGCCGTCGGGCGTTCAGCTGAGGCCGCTGGGGCGGGACGACTTCGATGCCTCGCTGGCGCTGGTGCGCGAGCTGTACGGCCTCTCCGTGGGTGACGGCGAGCCGCTCCGCGCCGGCTTCGAATCCCTGGTCGGCGACGTGGACGCGGCTCCGTTCATCGCGATCGCCGACGGCGCGCCGGCCGGCCTGGTCCTGTTCCGGTTTCGGCGGCGTCTGAACCACGCCACGTTCGAGGGCTGGGTCAGCGACCTGGTCGTGCGCGAGCGCGCGCGCGGCCGGGGGATCGGCAGGGCGCTGCTTGCGGCGGCGATCGCCGAATGGCGCCTGCGCGGCGGCCACCAGGTCATGCTCGAGGTCGGCTACGACCGCGACGCCGCCCGCGCGCTCTACGAGTCGTCGGGCTTCGTCGAGCAGGGGAGGTACTTCGAGATCGCGCCCGTGCGGGCGAGGGGCATCCTGCCGAGCGCCGGCGTGGAGATCCGGCCGATCGTGGACGACGACGGCGACTTCGAGGCGACGACGCGGCTGCTGGCCGAGCTCGGCCGGCCGACGCCGACCGACGAGAAGCTGCCCGCGCTCCGGCGCACCCACAGCCAGCACGTCGCTCGCGACGACACCGGGTCGCTGCTCGCGCTCCTGGACGGCGCGCCGGTGGGGTTCTGCTCGCTCGAGTTCCGCGATCCGTTCTACGTGATGCGCCCACAGGCATGGATCCCGGACCTCATCGTCACCGAGTCGGCGCGCGGTCGGGACATCGGCGCGGCACTGCTCGATGCCGCCTTCGCCGAGGCGGTGCGACGCGGGGCGTATGCCGTGGCGCTGGAGTCCGGCCACCATCGGGCCGTCGCCCACAGGCTCTACACCTCGGCCGGCATGACCGATGTCGGCAGCTTCTACACCCTGGCGCGGTGAGGGCACCGGACGGGTCGCCGGTCGAGCTCTATGCCCGGATGCCGACGTTCGGCGAGCCGGAGCTGATCCACGCCGCGATTCCACCCGGCGTGGAGATCCTGGAGCTCGGAAGCGGCGCCGGCCGCATGACGCATCGGCTTCTCGAGCTGGGGCATCGCGTGACGGCGGTGGACAACTCGGCCGAGATGCTCGCGCACGTTCGCGGTGCCGAGACGGTCCAGGCCGAGATCGCCGGCCTGGAGCTGGGCCGGCGCTTCTCCTGCGTCCTGCTCGCCAGCCAGCTCGTGAACACGTCCGACGATGCGACGCGCGACACGTACCTGGCCACCTGCGCCCGTCACGTGGCGACCGAGGGCACCGTGCTGATCCAGCGTTACGACCCGGCCTGGGCCGCCGATCCGCAGCCCTCCGACACCGAGCGCGAGGGCGTCCGCATGCGCGTGCTCGACCCCCATCGCGACGGGCCGCTGCTCACCGCGACGGTCGAGTACGAGCTCGACGGCCGAACCTGGCGCCACGGACCGTTCACCGCCCGCATCCTGGACGAGCCCGAGCTCGAGGCGCGGCTCGGCGACTCCGGGCTGCGGCTGGACCGATGGATCGACGAGCGCCGGACCTGGCTGGCGGCGTCGCTGCGCTGACTGGGCGAGCCCGTCCGTGACCTTGCCAGATTCCAACCACAGCCGGCTTGGGCAGGCTGGACGGCGTCGAAAGCGCGTGCCGCGACCCGCTCCGAGCGTGGAGTCAGTCTCGCGCCGGCACTTGGGGTGCCGCTCAACGTGCCCAAGCCGGCTGTGGTTGGAATCTGGCACTTCGCAGCTCGGACCGCGGGCGTAAGCCGTCGGCGACGCCGCACCCTCTGGGTACAATCGGCGCCGATGTCCGATCAGCCCCAAGCCATCCTCCTCAACGAGCTGTCAGAGGGCGTCGCAACCCTCACGCTGAACCGGCCGGACGCGCTCAACGCGCTGAATGCCGAGCTGCGGCGGGCGCTCCTGGATGCGGTCAACGAGGCTCGCAAGGATGACTCGGTGCGGGCGGTGGTGCTCACCGGGGCGGGGCGCGGCTTCTGTGCGGGCGCCGATCTGCGCGGTGGCTCCGCCGAACGCGACTTCCGGCGCGTCATCACGAACGAGTACAACCCGCTGATCCAGGCCATCCGCGCGCTTGCGAAGCCGGTCGTCGCATCGGTCAACGGCGTCGCGGCAGGCGCAGGCATGAGCCTGGCGCTCGCCGCCGACCTTGTCGTGGCGTCGGATGAGGCGAGCTTCGTGCCGGCCTTCAGCCGCATCGGCCTCGTGCCGGACTCGGGCCTGACTCGCATGCTCGTCCGGGCGCTCGGGCGACATCGGGCCTTGGAGGTGCTCCTCGGGGAGAGGCAGTTGACCGCCGTCGACGCGCATGACGCCGGGCTGGTCGCGGCCGTGGTGCCCGCGGACCGGCTGCGCGAGGCGACGCGCGAGCTGGCCCAGCGGCTGGCCTCCGGTCCGACGCGTGCCATCGGCCTCACCAAGCGGCTCATCAACGCGGTGGAGGACGTATCGCTCTCCGATTCGCTGGTCGCGGAGGCCGCCCTGCAGGCGATCGCCGGTCGCAGCGAGGACCACGCCGAGGGCGTCGCCGCCTTCGGCGAGAAGCGCGATCCACAATTCAAGGGCCGATGAACGAGATCAACCACGTCGGCGTCCTCGGTGCCGGCACCATGGGCGCGGGGATCGCGCAGGTCGCAGCCGAGGCCGGCCTGGCGGTGAGCGTGCACGATCCCATCGTCGGCGCGGTCGAGCGCGCGCAGGAGCGGATCGGCCGCTTCCTGCAGCGCAAGGTAGAGAAGGACGAGCTCGCAGCCGCCGACGCCGAGGTGGCCCGGAACCGCATCACCGCCGCAGCGACGCTCGAGCAGGTCGCCACCGCGGACCTGGTGGTGGAGGCGATCCCGGAGGATATCGAGCTCAAGCGCGAGGCCTTCCGGCGCCTGGACGAGGCAGCACGGACGGATGCCATCCTGGCCACCAACACCAGCTCGCTGCCCGTGGCGCGCATCGCGGCCGCGGCGGCGCACCCCGAGCGGGTGGTGGGCATGCACTTCTTCAACCCCGTGCCGCTCATGGCGCTGGTGGAGGTCATCGCCGGGCCCATGACCGCGACCGCCATCACCGACAGCACGGCCCTGCTCGCCCGCCGGCTGGGCAAGACGCCGGTCGTGGCCGCGGACACGCCCGGCTTCATCGTCAACCGGGTCGCCCGGCCCTACTACCTCGAGGCGCTGCGCATCCTGGGCGAAGGTTCGGCCGCGGTCGAGGCCATCGACGAGGCCATGCGCGGCATCGGCTTCAAGATGGGGCCGTTCGAGCTCATCGACGCCATCGGCGCCGACGTCAACTACGCCGTCAGCCAGAGCGTCTTCGAGCAGTTCTTCTTCGATGCGCGATACCGTCCGCATCCCATCCAGCGAATGCTCGTCGATGCCGGACGCCTTGGGCGCAAGACGGGCGGCGGCTTCTACGACTACGGGGCCGATGGCACTCGCGGGGCATCCTGGGCCGGCCTCGGGCGGCGGCCGGGTGGCGCGCCACGCCCCCGGACGCTCGACGCGGCGCAGATCGAGGCGCGCATCCTCGCCACCGTCGTGAACGAGGCGGCATCGGCGGTGGCGGAGGGGGTCGCCGACGCGGCCGCGATCGACACGGCGATGCGCCTCGGCACCAACTGGCCGGACGGCCCGCTGGCGTGGGGCGAGCGCATCGGCCTCGGGCGCGTGGCGTACACACTCGATTCGCTGCATGCCACGGTTCCCGACGGCCGGTACCGTGTCACGCCCCTGCTGCGCGCCCTGGGCGAGCGCAGCGCATCCTTCTTCGGGGAGCAGGGCTAGGGGCGTGCCGCTCAGCGGAAGATATCGGGCCGTCATCTTCGACATGGACGGGCTCCTGCTCGATACCGAGACCCTGTGGCACAGGGCCGAGGTCGAGCTCTTTCGTCGGCACGGCGGCGAGTTCCGCTGGGACGACAAGATGGCGGTGATCGGCACGAGCTTCGACTTCACGGCGCGCTACTTTGCGGAGCGCCTGGGACAGCCGATGGAGCGCGGCGCGGCGCTCGTCGACGAGATGATCGCGCTCATGCACGAGGAAGTCCGTCGCCAGGTGGACGCACGACCCGGCGCGCTCGAGCTGGTCGAGCGGCTCCGTGACCTCGATGGCGTGCGCCTGGGGCTTGCCTCGAACTCGCCGCGGTTCATGGTCGACGACGCGCTCGGCACCGCCGATCTGACCGATGCCTTCGAGGCGATCGTCACCTCCGACGACATCGAGCATGCGAAGCCCGCCCCGGACATCTACCTCGAGGCCTGCCGGCGCCTGGGCGTCGAGCCGTCCGAGGCGCTGGCGCTCGAGGACTCCGCGTCGGGCGTGGCGGCAGCCAAGGCGGCAGGCCTCACCTGCATCGCGGTGCCCCAGTTCGCGGAGACCGATGTCTCGGCCGCGGACGAGATCATCGACTCGTTGGAGGATCTGCTCAGCAGCTGACCGGGCGCGGTGGCCCAGGATCGTGATCGCCGCGTCATTCTCCACAGACTGAACCATCGGTGGAGCGGGCGACGTGCGGCGTTCCGCCGACGGCTGAGTCTCCCGAGGCTCGTTCATCGGCGGAGCCGGCTTGTTCATCCGTTTGGCCGACGGTTCAGTCCCTCAGGAATGAGTCTCCCGGTCCGCTGGGCGTTGCGCTACGCTGCCCCCATGTGCCGAAGCATCAAGACACTGCGTACCGGGGCGACCCCGGCGTCCGACGACGAGATCGCAGCCGCCGCCCTGCAGTACGTCCGCAAGGTGAGCGGCTACCGCAGGCCATCCGCGGCGAACGAGCCCGCCTTCAACGCGGCGATCGAGGACGTGGCGGCCGCCTCGAAGCGGCTACTGGACGCCGTAGCCGCCACGCACCCCCACGCCTCGCGCGGCTGAGCCCTGAGTATATACGTATATACTCGTGGGCCGCGGCCCGCGGCTGATCAGACCGCGGTGTCCGGCGTCGTCAGCTTGAGCCGGTGAGCGCCACGACCATCAGCCCCAGGAAGGCCAGCCGTCCTGCGGTGGCCGGCTCGTCGAACAGGATGATCCCCAGGATCGCGGCGCCAACGGCGCCGATACCGACCCAGATCGCGTAGGCCGTGCCGATCGGCAGCGTCCGCGCTGCCAGGCCGAGCAGGACCATGGAGGCCACGATGGCCGCGAGCGGCGCTACCATGGACCGATGGATCGCGACCCCGCACGCACGCCTGTCATCATCGACGGCCTGCGTACTCCCTTCGGCCGCTACGGCGGGGTACTCAAGGACGTCAGGCCCGATGACCTTGCCGCCCACGTCATCCGTGCCCTCGTCTACCGCACGAGCCTGGATCCAGAATCGATCGACGACGTCATCCTGGGTGCCGCCAACCAGGCCGGCGAGGACAACCGCAACGTCGGGCGGATGGCCGCGCTGCTGGCCGAGCTGCCCGTGGGCGTGGCTGGCCAGACCGTGAACCGACTCTGCGGCTCCGGCCTGCAGGCGGTGGTGAGCGCGGCGCACGCCATCGGCCACGGTGACGGTGACGTCTTCATCGCCGGGGGAGTGGAGTCGATGACCCGCGCGCCGCTCGTCATGGCCAAGCCCTCCGCCGCCTTCCCGCGCGGCGAGCAGACGATGTACGACACGACGCTGGGCTGGCGCTTCACGAACCCTCGCCTGGCCGACGCCTACTACCCGTACTCGATGGGCGAGACCGCGGAGAACGTCGTCGAGCGCTGCGGCGTGACGCGCGAGGACCAGGATCTCTTCGCCCTCGAGTCCCAGCACCGATGGAAGGCGGCGCACGACGCCGGTCGCTTCGGCGACGAGATCGTGCCGATCGATGTGCCCGGCCCGAAGCGCGGCGAGACGGTCACGGCAGACACCGACGAGCACCCACGGCCCGATGCGACGCTCGAGGAGCTCGCACAGCTCAAACCCGCCTTCAGGCGCGACGCCTCCGGCTCGGTGACTGCGGGCAACAGCAGCGGCATCAACGACGGCGCCGCGGCGCTGCTCGTCACGTCGGAGAGTCGTGCCCGCGAGCTGGGGCTGCGGCCGATGGCGCGCTTCGTGGCGTCTGCCGTTGCGGGCGTCGATCCCGCCACCATGGGCATGGGACCAGTTCCGGCCAGCCGCAGGGCGCTCGACCGCGCCGGGCTATCGGCAGAGGCCCTGGATCTCATCGAGCTCAACGAGGCCTTTGCAGCGCAGGCGGTACCCGTCATGCGCGAGCTGAGGCTCGACCCGGAGAAGGTCAACGTCAACGGCGGTGCGATCGCCATCGGTCACCCTCTGGGGGCCTCGGGTGCCCGGCTGACGGCGACGCTCCTGCACGAGATGCGGCGTCGGGGCTCGCGGTACGGGCTGGCGACCATGTGCATCGGTGTCGGGCAGGGCATCGCGGCAGTCTTCGAAGCGGCCGAGTGAGGTGAGCCTGGCCGCCTGGCGTCGGGTCGGCACGCCGGAAGGGCTGAGCCTCGTGCAGCTGGCGGCCGTGGGCAAGCGCATCCGGGCGGATGGTTGGGAGGTGGTCGTCGCCGAATCCGAGACGTGGGCCGTCCGCTTCTCGGTCGAAATCGATGCCGGGTGGAGGACGCGTTCGACCGTCGTCGATGCGACCACCCATGCCGGAACGCGACGGGTTCAGCTCAAGGCGGATCGCGAGCGCAGATGGCGTGTGGACGGCAGGCAGCGGCCCGAGCTGGATGGCTGCCTCGACGTCGACGTCGCGGCAACGCCGTTCACGAACACGCTGCCGATCCGCCGGCTGATGCTCCAGCCGGGCGAGCATGCCGAGATCCGCGTGGCATGGATCGACGTGCCGAGCCTGGACGTGCGGCCGGTCGCCCAGCGCTACACGCATCTCGAGGCCGCCGGCGACCTGGACCGCTACGAATATCGCTCGCTCCCATCCGGGCGGCGCTATCTGCTGAGCGTCGACGAGGAGGGTCTCGTCGTGGATTACGAGAGCATCTGGACCCGGGTTCAGACGTAGCGCATCAGGAGCATCCCCAGCGCGACGCCGCTCATCCGCGGAAGGACCAGGACGCCCAGCGTTCGACCCGGACCACGATCGCCGCGCCGAAGGCATCCGGCAGATCAGCGTACTGCGAATACTTGGCGCGCAGCAGCTCAATACCTCGGTCGCGTTGAGCTCCAGCATCGACGATGTGCGCGGTGCCATCGGCGCGCACCCACCAGAGACGCGCCCAGTCCTCGTCGTACTCGTCAACGAGGAGCGATACCCGCGGATTGGCCTCGATGTGGCGGAGCCGCTGGAGCTTTCGGGAGGCTTTCGGCTTGGCGTCGACGACCGAGTAGACGAGATCGTGGTCCAGGGCGAAGACGATCGGCACGACGTGCGGCGAGCCATCGGCGCCGGCGGTGCCAAGCCGCGCGACCCGTGCGGTGCCGAAGCGGCGGCGCGCTTCGTCCTCGCCCATGGTGCTCCTTTCTCCGGCCGGTGCGCGAGGCGGCGCGGCGCACGACCTCGGGATCACTGTTCGGCTCTACCGGGTATCGGTGGTGGCCCCGGTTTCCGCTGTTCAGCAATGCAGTTACTGATACGCAAATCGCCGCGGCGTCGGGGACGGAAGAATCGAGGTAAATCTGTGTCGATGGGAGCTTGCGTGGTCAAGGTGTCGCGTAAGAGTAACCACGTTGCTATCGCGCAATGATGGTGGCGGGCCGGGGTCTCGGTGGTCGCGTAACAGTAACCACGCTGCTATTGCGCTGGAACCGCGGCGCTCGCGGCGTATCGGCCCTCAGGAGAGCTTCAGGTTCGGCAGGACCTTGTCGCCGAAGGCCTCGATGAAGGCGGCCTGGTCGCGTCCGACGTTGTGCAGGTAGATCTCGTCGAAGCCGAAGTCCACGAAGCGCTGGAGCTGCGCGGTGTGCTCCTCGAGATCGGCGCTGATCAGCATGCGGTTGGCGAAGTTCTCGATGCGCACGAGCTTGGCCATGTTCTCGAAGTCCTCGGGATTCTTGATGTCCTGCTTCGGGAACGGCATTCCGCCATTGGGCCACTCGCGCAGGGCGTTCTCCTCGGCCTCGGCCTGGGTCGGCGCCCAGCTGACATGGACCTGGAGCTGGGTGCGCATGGCCGATGGATCCTTGCCGGCCTCTATGGCGCCCTCGGCAAATTTGTCCCACAGCATGCGGATCTTCTCGTCCGCGGCGCCGACGGTGATGAGCCCATCGGCGTGGCGACCGGCGCGCTTCGCGTTCAGGGGACCGGCCGTGGCGATGTAGATCGGAACCGGCTGCTCGGGGCACGTGTAGAGCTTCGCCGACTCGAGCGTGAAGTAGTCGCCATCGTGCTTGACCACCTTGCCGCTGAAGAGCTTGCCGATGACCTCGACCGCTTCGAACATCATCCGCGATCGCACCCCGATCTCGGGCCACTCGCCGCCGATGACGTGCTCGTTGAGCGCTTCGCCGGCGCCAAGCCCCAGCCAGAAGCGCCCGGGGTACATCGCGCCCAGGGTGGCCGCGGCGTGGGCGATCACGGCGGGGTGGTAGCGGAATCCGGGGCAGGTGACGGCAGTGCCGAAGGGGAGGCTCGTACGCTGGCCGAGCGCGCCCATGAAAGACCAGGCGAATGCGCTCTGCCCCTGCCGCGGCGTCCACGGGTGGAAGTGCTCGCTGACCTGGAAGCCGGCGCTGAACCCGGCGGCCTCGGCGGCCTCCGCCCAGTCGAGCAGCTCGGTGGGATGGAACTGCTCAAGCATGGCCGCATAGCCGATCTTCGTCATGGCGCACAGCGTACTTCAGCTGACGGTGCGCGCTAGGCTTCCGCAATGCCGTTCACGCTGACCCGATACCGAACCGTCGACGAGTTCCTGGCTGCTGCCGGTGGTTACCTTGCTGAGCGCGAGGCCGAGCACAACCTGATCTTCGGCATCTGCTCCGCGATCCGCGCCAACCCCGAGACGCCGGGCGAGGCACCGAGCTTCGCCGCCGTGACCGATGACGCCGGACGCGTTTCCGCCGCCGCCCTGCGCACACCGCCGTGGAACGTGGTCCTCTCCGAGGTCGACACCCCCGAGGCGACCGACCTGCTCGCCGACGACTGGGCGGCGCACGATCCTGATCTGCGCGGGGTGACGGGGCCGAAGGCGGCGGCTGGCCGCTTCTCCAAGCAGTGGACACGGCGGACTGGGCGCACCGCTCGCATCGAGCTCGAGGAGCGCATCTTCCGGCTGGCTCGGGTCATCCCGCCCCGACCGACGCCAGGATCGTGGCGGCTTGCCGCAGACCGCGACCGGCAGATCCTCGCCGACTGGTTCGTGGCGTTCGTCGAGGAGGCAGCGCCTGAGTCGCCGCGACCGGACGATCTCGACGCGGCAGTCGATCGTTGGATCCGCCGCATCGGGCGCACGATGTACCTGTGGGAGGACGGTGACAGGGTCGTCTCCCTTGTCGGCGCGGGCGGCGAGACGCCGAACGGCATCCGGATCGGGCCGGTCTACACGCCGCCCGAGCTTCGCCGGCGCGGCTACGCCTCCGCGTTGACGGCGGCCGCCAGCCAGGACCAGCTCGATGCAGGCCGGCGCTTCTGCTTCCTCTTCACCGATCTCGCGAATCCCACCAGTAACAAGATCTACCAGGCCATCGGCTACGAGCCGGTGGGCGACGTCGACCAGTACCTGTTCGAGACCGCCTGACCGATGCGCGCGAGGCTCTTCCTGGTGTCGGCGCTGATGCCGGCGCTCGTGGGCTGCCAGTCGCCTTCGGGTGCCGAGGTGCCCGTCTGCGACGGCCTGGCGCTGGATCGTGAAGCGGTTGCCGTCCAGGAGGGTGGAGCTGATCCGCAGCCGGTACGGATCCAGTGCTGGCGCGAGGTCGACCGCGAGCGGATTCAGCTGTGGTTCGCCACGCCCGCCGGCCCGTCCTGCCATCAGCTCGCACGCGTGGAGCTGGTCGAGTCGGCCGATGCGATCTCGGTGGCCCTGATCATGGTCCGTGACGATGCGCCGAACGCCGGCGCGTGCCCGGAGGAGTCACAGGATCTCCTGACCGAGGTCGATCTCCAGGCGTCGGTGGGGGAGCGGATGCTCCTCGACGCCGGCTCCGCGGAGTGATGCGGCATAGCGCTCTTGCCGTGAGCGCTATCCGAGCGTGGCTGCCGCGAGCGGATGCGTAACACTTGCCACGCGAGCGGCAGCGGGGTCGGACGGCCGCCGGCAGCCATACCGCTCGCCGTACGAGCGGTATGGCTGCTGATCAGACCGGCTTCACGGATAGCGCCAGCGCGGTGAGCATTAGGGGCCGCCGGACCCGGGCGGCTTGGGGGAGCCGTCGCTCAGTGCCGCCCGCGGACGCCCCGCGGCTGGCCTCCGTCGTCCAGCCAGCCGCTGATCCGCTCCAGGGCACGATCGGCGCGCTCCTGGGTCATCTTGTCTGCCGCCACCGCCGCGTCGAGGTCGGCCTGCGCCGAGGAGAGCACGGCCTCGCTCACCGTGGCGTACTCGACGCCCTGCTCGTCGGCGACCTCGCTGAGCGAGGCGCCGTCCGCGAGCCGCTCGTGCAGGTCGGCCGGCTCCAGGCCCAGCGTCTCGGCCGCCGCCTGCCACATACCGGACCGGAACTCGGCCGTGGCGGCGTGCCTGGCGGCACCGTGGAAGCGAGCCCCCAGCAGCGCGCACCCGTCACCCTCCGCCTCGGCGATGCGGCTGGTCATCCGCTCACCGATCTCGGCGGGCAGGTCACCGTTGTCGACCATGGCCTCGATCGTGGACGTGGCCGCGGACCTCGTCGCCGGGACGAGGGCATCGGGCTCGACGCCGAGCTCTTCGGCCAGGGTGTCGAGATACAGGTCGCAGTACTCGCCGTCCTCATCGGTCAGGACGCCTTCGCCGCCCTCTGGCGAGGCAGCCACCGCGTTGATCAGGGTGCCGCCGACGAGTGCGGCCACGATCAGGGCGCCAACGGCGCCCAAGGTTCGCATGAGACGCATCGGTCCATGCCTCCATTGCGTGCTTGACGGCACCGATGGTTGGCCGGGACCCATCAAGATCGGGTCAAGATCGCGGTTGCGCGTCTTCACATCCTCTGAATCGGTCCGCGCGTACGATGCGGCCATGGCTGACCCAGCGCGGATCCTGGTGGTCGAGGACGAGCCGCAGCTGCGCTCGTTGATGCGCCTCTACCTGGAGCGTGACGGCCACCGGGTGACCGATGCCGGCGACGGCCCCTCGGCCCTGTCCGCCTTCGACGCCGGTGGAGCCGATCTCGTCATCCTCGACCTGATGCTGCCGGGCATGCAGGGCGAGACGGTCCTCGAGGCGCTGCGCGATGCCGGAGACGTGCCCGTCCTCATCACCTCCGCGAAACGGACCGATGCAGAGCGCATCGCCGGCCTGCGCGCGGGGGCCGACGACTACCTCGGCAAGCCGTTCAATCCGCATGAGCTGACCGCCCGGGTGGCGGCCATCCTGCGCCGGTCACGGCCTTCGTCCATGGCCGCGGAGGCAGAGCCGATGCTGACGCTCGACGGCGGCCGGCTGGTCCTGGATCCCGCTTCGCGCCGGTACACATGTGGCCAGGGCGGGGGCCGCCTCACGCCGGGAGAGTGCGCGCTCCTGGTTGCGCTGGCACGTCGCCCGGGAAGCGTCTGGAGCCGTGCGCAGCTGCTCGAGGTGGTGGCGCGGCGCCCCGACGACGTGTACGAGCGCGTCGTGGACGTCCACGTCGCGAACCTGCGCCGGAAGCTCGGCGACGATGCCGGGCAGCCATGGCTCATCGAGACGATCCCGGGCACCGGCTATCGGCTGGTGGCGACCCGGGACCCGGCGTGATGCGCGGCCAGCCCCTGGCACTGCGCCTGGCGGCCGTCCTCGCCGTGGCTGTCGTGGGCGTGCTGCTCATCGCCGGACTGCTCGTGAACCGTTCCGTCAGCCGCTCCCTGGAGGAGACGCTCAGCCGATCCGAGGAAGCGAGGCTGGAGCTGGCGGTGAACGTGCTCGAGGAGCAGCTCGCGGACGGTCGGCGTGCCCAACCGCTGTTGCGTGGGATCGCGCAGGCAACGGGAGGGCGCGCGACGTTGCTCGGCCCCGATGGCTCGGTGCTCGCCCAGGCCGGCCGGCTCCCTGCCGGTGACCCGTCCGAGACGCTGACCGAGCCGATCCAGACCGAATCGGGCGAGGGCCGCCTCGAGATCAGCGTGCCGAGCCGCGAGGCGCCGTTCCTGCGCGCCTTCAATGCCGCGCTCGTGATCGCCGGCGTGCTGAGCGTGCTGGCGCTGATCATGGTTGCGGCACTCCTGGCCGATCGCCTGACCCGTCCGCTCCGTGGCGTGGCCGCGGCGGCGCGCCGGCTCGGGGCGGGCGACCTGGCCGCGCGCGCGGCCGGTGGTTCCGACCGCGAGTCCGCCGAGCTGGCCGGCGCCTTCAATGCCATGGCCGATCGGATCGAGCGCTCAGAGATGCTTCGTCGTCGTGCGTCGAGTGACATGGCGCACGACCTCGCCACGCCCGCGACAGTCCTCGAGTCGCAGCTGCAGGCCATGGTCGACGGCGTCATCCCGGCGAACGCGGCCGAGCTCGACAGGGCGCGCGCCTCGGCCGCCGCGCTCTCAGGCGTGATCATCCAGCTGGGCGAGCTGGCCAGCGCTGAGGCCGCTCCCCTGCAGCGTCAGTCGGCGCTGGTCGATGCCCGCGAGCTCGTCGCGGAGGTCGTCGCCTCGCTCGACGGCCTCTTCCGCGAACGCGGCGTGACGGCACTCGTGGATCCCGGCTCGGCGCCGCTCCGTGTCCACGCTGACCGCGGTCACCTCGCGCGCGCTCTCCGCAACGTGATTGCGAATGCGGCGCAGCATTCGCCGCGCGGCCGTCCCGTCGTCATCTCCGGGGCAGAGACGGGCGCTGCGGTGGAGCTTCGTGTGACCGACTCGGGCCCGGGCATCGCGCCGCGGGATCTGGCGCACGTGTTCGAGCGGTTCTATCGCGCTGATCCTGCGCGCGGGAGCGCGCCCAGCCGCGGCAGCGGCATCGGTCTCACCATCGCCCGCGAGCTCCTGGCGGCCAACGGCGGCGAGATCTCGGTCGAGCGCACCGATTCGGACGGGACCACGTTTCTCATCAAGCTGCCGCGGGTAGTGCCGCCTGTGGGGCAGGGTCGTATATGACCGAAACGGCCGCATCCGACCGCCAGCGGCTACCATTCGGGCATGACGCTCACCACCGATGCTCCCACCAAGCTGCTGATCGACGGCGAGCTGCGTGATGCCGCAAGCGGCCGCACCTTCGCCACGTTCGATCCGGCTCACGGCGGCGAGCTCGCGACGGTCGCCCAGGCCGGGACCGATGACGTCGACGCGGCGGTGACCGCTGCCCGCGGCGCCTTCGAGGGCGCATGGGCCAAGACCTCACCGGCCAAGCGGGCTCGCGCGCTGAACAAGCTGGCGCAGCTGCTCGACGAGCGGACCGATGAGCTCGCCGAGCTCGAATCCCGGAACAACGGGAAGGCGAAGTGGCAGTGCGCAGCCGAGATCAAGGTGGCGGTCTCGACCCTGGAGCTGTTCGCCGGGACGGCACAGCACCTCTACGGGCGCTCGCACGTGGTGAACCCCGCGGTGGTGAGCTACACGCTGCGTGAGCCGGTGGGCGTCGTGGGCGCCATCATTCCCTGGAACTATCCGTTGATGATGGCGGCGTGGAAGGTCGCGCCCGCGCTGGCCGCGGGAAACACGATCGTCCTGAAGCCGGCCTCGGCCACGCCGCTGACCGCCCTGAGGCTGGGCGAGCTGGCGCTCGATGCGGGCATACCGGCCGGCGTGCTCAACGTTGTCCCCGGCCCCGGCGCGGAAGTGGGGGAGGCGATCGCCGCGCACCCGGGGATCGACAAGGTGGCGTTCACCGGCGAGACCGCCACCGGCCGGCGGATCGCCGAGGCCGCGGCGAAGACGCTCAAGCGCGTCTCGCTCGAGCTGGGCGGGAAGAGCCCGAACATCGTATTTGCCGACGCGGACCTCGATGCCGCCGTCATCGGCTCGCTGTGGGCGATCTACTACTCGGCCGGGCAATCGTGCGAGGCCCGCTCCCGGATCCTTGTGCAGGACGACCTGTACGAGACGTTCGCATCGGCCTTCGCGGAGAAGGCAAAGTCACTGACCGTGGGCGACCCGCTCGACGCCGACACCAAAGTCGGCTCGCTCATCAGCCGGGAGCACGCGGTGAAGGTGCGCGGGTTCGTGGACATCGGCCTCGAGGACGGCGGCGAGCTTCTTGCCGGCGGCGACCTCCAGATGGACGGCGGCCTGGATGCGGAGGCGTTCGTGCGGCCGACGGTCATCGGCGGCGTGAGCAATGAGTCGCGCATCGCGCAGGAGGAGGTCTTCGGCCCTGTCGTCACGCTGACCCGATTCAGCGAGGAACCCGAGGCGATTCGCTTCGCCAATGACGTACGTTACGGGCTGGCGGCCACGGTGTGGACCGCCGACGGCGCCCGCGGCCACCGCGTCGCGCAGAGGATCCGCTCCGGCGTGGTCGGCATCAACACCCCGTTCGTCGCCTTCCCGGGCGTTCCGTTCGGCGGCTTCAAGGAGTCCGGCTACGGGCGCGAGCAGTCGATCGAAGCCCTGGATCTGTACACGGAGACCAAGGCGATCCTGCAGGGCACCTCAGCGAAGCCGATGAACCCGCTCGGCATCTGATGCCGGGTGGACTGGCCCTTCCTCGCGGTTAGCGATGTGGTTACTGGTACGCGACAGGTGGGTGGCTATCGCTGTCTGAACGCGAGCGCTTGATGCCGATCATCCGCTCGCGGTCGTGGGTCGCCGCATCGCCCCGCGCGACCTTCGCCTTCTTCGATGACCCGGCAAACCTTTCCAGGCTCATGCCGCCGTCGATCTCGATCCGGCTCATGCGGGTCGAGCCCTCGCCCCCGCAGCCCGGATCGGTCTTCGAGTTTTCCTACGGGGTCGGGCCCGTGCGCCGATCGTGGGTCGTTCGCCTGCTGAACCGCGTCCCCGACGAGCGCTACGTTGACGAGACGCTGTCCGGACCGATGGCCCGCTTTCACCACGAGCACCGCTTTACCCCCGGCCGCGGCCGGCGTGGCGGCACATGGATCGAGGACCGGATCGACTATCACGCCGGCCCGGACGGGCCGGTCGGCGTGGTCGTCGATGCCGTCGCGGGCATCGTCATGCGCCTGACCTTCGTGTGGCGCCACGCCAGGCAGCGACGTCTCCTCCAGGGCTGAGCCCCGCGATCGATCAACCGCTCGACGGCTCCTCCTCCGCTTCCAGCAGACGGTCCACCGCGCGCCGGTATTGCTCGTCGGTCAGGGCGCCCTCTTCGTGCAGTTCGTGCAGCCGTGCGATCTCGCGCGTGACGGGGCGCTTCCGGGGCCCGGGCGGGTGCGACGACCAGTTGCCGGGCAGCGATTCTTCCAGCTCCGCCAGCACCCGCGACTCGATCCGCTGCCGCGCCCGCGTGATGAGATGCTGCAATGGCGAGGCTGGCGCGGGCGCCGACTCGGCCGCTTCAGGCTCGCCAGCCTTCGGCTCGGTCACCTCCGGCTCGGCAGCGTCCGGCTCCGGCGCAGCCGCCGCTGATGCCTGGACCTCGTCGATCACGAGCGCCCAGAGCGGCTCGGGTCGATCGATGTCCTTCAGCTGTCGTTCGCCGAGCGAGCGAAGCGTGACCCCGTCCGGCAGGTCTCCGGCGGCAATGGCCCGGGTGGTGTCCGACAGCAGAACCTGGCCGCCGCTTCCCACCGCGGCGATCCGCGCCGCCCGGACGACGTCCATGCCGGTGTAGCCCTCGTCACCGACCGCCGGCTCGCCGGTGTGCAGGCCGAGCCGGACGCGGACCTCGAGCCCGCGCGGCCACGATGCCCTCACGTGGGCGCGCTGGACCTCGATCGCCGCGGCCACGGCCTGGCGCGCGCGGACGAAGGAGTAGAAGAACGCATCCCCTGGGTGTCAATCTCCTGCCCCTCATGCGCGGTGAAGATGTCGCGCACCAGGCGCCGGTGCACCGCCAGGAGCGTGCCGTACTCGGCGTCACCAACCTGCTTGAGCAGCCCGGTGCTGCCCTCGATGTCGGTGAAGACGAAGGTGACGGTCCCGGAAGGCAGGTTGACCATGCGGTGAAAGGATAGGCGACCGGCAGCTGTCGCTCGCGTCACCCCGTGGCTTGCGTCGCGGCGGCCACCCCGCGTACCGTGACCGCACGATGGCCGGCTCCCTCGCGGCGTGGTATTCCCGGTTCCCCGAAGGCTGGTGGGGCTACCACTGGGCGCCGCCGACGCCGATGAGCGCAGTTGAGATCGTGGGCACCGGCGCAATCGACGCCAGGCTCATGGCCACGCTGTGGGCGATCGTGAGCCGCCGTGGGTCCGTCATGCTCGCCAGCGAAGCTCCGCAGGCCGGCAAGACGACGACGCTCTCCGCGCTCGTGGACTTCCTGCCCGACGACACCGTCGGGGTCTTCCTGCGCGGATGGTGGGAGGACTTCGACTGGATCGACGAGGTTCCCGCCGGCCGGGGATACCTCCTCATCAACGAGATGAGCGACCATCTGCCGATCTATGTCTGGGGCCGCAACGCCCGCGGTGCGCTGATGCTGGCCGGCAAGGGATGGGGCCTGGGCGCGACCATGCACGCCGATTCGCTGGACGAGGCCCTGCACACCCTCAGGACCGATCTCGGCGCCACCGATCCCGACCTCGCCGGCCTGACCATCTACCTGCAGTGGTCCGCCTACCGCACGCCCGCGGGGATGTATCGGCGCGTCGAGTCAGCCTGGCACCTTCCACTGGGGACCGATGGCGCGCTGGCGCCCGTCTGCCTGGCGGCGATCGACGGCGACCGGTCGCCGAGCCTCACCGGCGCGCAACGCCTTCCGGTCCCGCCGATGCTGACGTCGGACGACGGCCGCGCGGAACTGCCGCTGACTCACGACCCCGATGCGTACGCCGTGCTCGCCGCCAACCTGGGGCTCAGCGCGGAGGCGCTCGAGGCGGAGCTGAAGCAGCGGTCCGCCTTTCTCGAGGGCCTGGCCGAGCAGGGCATCTGCGACCCGCCATCCGTGGCCCTCGCCGTGCGAGACTTTGCGGCATGACTCAGATCCGTCCCGCAGACACCACCTTGGGCGAGCTGCGCGCCGCCGGCCATCGGTCCCGATCGGTCAAGGAGGAGATGCGGGCCAACCTCCTCGAGCGTCTGCGCACGAACGAGGCGCTGCTGCCCGGCATCCTGGGCTATGACGAGACGGTCCTGCCCCAGATCGAGAATGCGATCCTGGCCGGACAGGACCTCATCCTGCTCGGCGAGCGGGGACAGGCCAAGAGCCGGATCGCGCGCAGCCTCGTAGGCCTGTTCGACGAGTGGATCCCGGCCGTGGCCGGCGCCGAGCTCCATGACGATCCGTTCGATCCGGTCTCGCCGTTCGCGCGGGCGCTGGTGACCGAGGCCGGCGACGCGACGCCTGTCACCTGGCTCGCCCGCGAGGATCGGTACAGCGAGAAGCTGGCGACGCCGGACATCACGATCGCGGACCTCATCGGCGAGGTGGACCCGGTCAAGGTGGCCGAGGGCCGCTACCTGTCGGACGAGCTGACGATCCACTACGGTCTGCTGCCGCGGACGCATCGGGGCATCTTCGTCATCAACGAGCTGCCGGACCTGGCCGAGCGCATCCAGGTGGGCCTCCTCAACGTGATGGAGGAGCGCGACGTCCAGGTGCGCGGCTACCGCGTTCGGCTGAAGCTCGACCTGTTCGTCATCGCCTCGGCCAACCCGGAGGACTACACCAGCCGTGGGCGTATCATCACCCCGCTGAAGGACCGCTTCGGCGCGCAGATCCGTACGCACTACCCGGAGGAGACGGCCACCGAGATCGCGATCATGGAGGCGGAAGGGCGCGCCTTCGACGACGAGGCGGCGGCATCCGTCCCGGTCCAGGTGCCCGGCTTCATGAAGGAGGTCATTGCCGAGCTGTCGCAGCTGGCGCGGCGCTCGTCGGAGGTGTCGCAGCGGTCCGGGGTATCGGTGCGGGTCACGATCTCGAACCACGAGACCCTGGGTGCGGCGGCGTTGAAGCGGGCCGTACGGCTCGATGAGCCCACGGCGGCACCGCGCATCAGCGACCTGCCTGCGGTCGTGGCCTCCACCGCGGGCAAGATCGAGCTCGAGACGCTGGGGGACGAGACCCGCGAGGACCGGGTGGTCGAGAAGCTGGTCGCGCGGGCGGTGGTCAACGTCTTCAACCGTCACTTCGCGCTGTCTGAGCTGCTGCCGCTGGTCGAGCGTTTCGAGGGCGGCGTGGAGGCCGAGGTGGGTGAGTCCGTCCCATCGCGCGCCCACGCCGAGCTGGCGGAGGGCGTGCCGGAGCTGCGCGGCGCCATCGGTCGCCTGGACATCGGGGAATCACCGGCCGGCATCGCGTCCGGCGTCGAGTTCGTGCTGGAGGGCCTGCACCTCAACCGGCGCCTCAACAAGGAGCGCCGCGGCGGTGGCGTCCGGTACGCCCGCTAGCGGTGCTCGCTCCCGCGGGGAGATTTCACCAGGTGGAGGTAACGGGCGAGAAGGGCCCGAAATCGGCGCCTGCTTGTTCGTCCGTTGCACCAGGTGGCAGAAACAGGGAAGTTGAGGCAGGAGACCGCCTCATCTTCCCCGATACCTTCACCCCATGAAATTTCGGCGGGCCGCCGCGGCAGCCGCCGCGGCACGCGGCCCAGAAATCAACCGTGGACGGGGGACCGAACCTCTGCCACGCTAGACAGGACCGATGAGCCTGTACCGATACTCCCGCTGGGACGGCAGCCAGCAGCTGCCGCCGTTCGACGCCGATGACGTCCTCGAGGCGATGTCAGACGACATCCTGGCCGAGGGAGACCTGCGGCGGGCTCTCCAGCGGCTCATGCAGCGCGGCCTGCGCGGGACGCGCGGCGGCGACATCCCCGGCCTGCGCCGGATCATGGAGCGCCTGCGCGCGCAGCGCCAGGAGGAGCTCGAGCGGGCGAACCTGGACGGCACGCTCGACGAGATCGGCGAGCGGCTCGAGGAGATCCTGGGCCAGGAGCGCGCAGGAATCGAACGGCGTCTCCACGACGCCGAGCAGCGCACCCTCGACGCGCCGCCCGGCGAGGAGCAGGACGGGGCGCGCATGGCCGAGCAGGTGCTGCGTCGCACGGCGCAGCAGCGGCGCGATCGCCTCGATGTCCTGCCGCCGGGGCTGGCCGGGCGGATGCACGGCCTCCAGGACTACGAGTTCATGGACGACGGCGCACGCGACGCCTTCGCCGCCCTCAACGACGAGCTGCGCCAGCAGGTGCTGCAGACCTACTTCCAGGGCCTCAAGGAGGGCGTCGGCCGCGTCACGCCCGAGGATCTCGACGGCGTGCGCGAGATGGTCCGCGACCTCAACCGGCTGCTCGAGAAGCACGCCACCGGCGCCGATGTCGACGAGGACTTCGCGCGCCTCATGGCCCAGCACGGGAGCTACTTTCCCGCGGGCATCGAGAACGTCGACCAGCTGATCGAGCACCTCCACCGCCAGGCGTCGCAGATGGCGTCGCTCCTGAATTCGATGAGCCCCGAGATGCGCGACGAGCTGCGCAGCATGATGGACGACCTGCTGCGCGACGACCGGCTGCGGATCGACATGGCCCGATTGGCCGGCAACCTCCAGGCGGCCCGCCCGGACCTTCCCTATGGCGAGCCTTATCCCTTCGCGGGCGACGAGACGATGGGCCTGGCCGATGCCCTGGCCGCCATCGATCGCCAGCAGCAGTACGACGCCATGGAAGAGGCGCTCGGCACCGCGCGCGACCCCGACGCGCTCGGGCGCCTCGATGCCGATGCGCTGCGCGACCTCGGCGGTGACGAGGCCGCGGAGGATCTCGACCAGCTCCGGGAGCTGACGCGCGCGCTGGAGGAGGCGGGCTACCTCGAACGCGAGGGCGGCCGGCTGGAGCTCACCCCGCGTGCCGCACGCAAGCTGGGGACCCGGGCATTGGCCGAGATCTTCAGTCGCCTGCGGCGCGAGTCGTTCGGGGGCCACCCGCTGCCACGTCCCGGCGGGAGCGGCGAGCGAACCGAGGACAGCAAGCCGCTCGAGTTCGGTGACCCATTCGCGGTCGACATCAATCGCACGCTGTTCAACGCCATGGCACGCCACGGCCCGGGCGTGCCGGTGAGCATCGGCCCGGAGGACTTCGAGGTCTATCGGTCCGAGGAAACCACCGTGTCGAGCACCGTCCTGCTGCTCGACATGAGCCGGTCGATGCTGCTGCGCGGCTGCTCATCGGCGGCCAAGAAGGTGGCGATGGCGCTGCATGCGCTCATCCACACCAAGTTTCCGCGCGATCGCCTGTTCGTGGTCGGTTTCGCGTACTACGCGCGCCAGATCAAGCCGGAGGCGATCGCCACCCTGTCGCCGTACGAATTCGAGTACGGCACGAACCTGCAACACGCCCTGATGATCGCGCGCGGGCTGCTGGGGCGACGCCACGGCGGCAACAAGGAGATCGTCGTCATCACCGATGGCGAGCCCACCGCGCACATCAGCAACGGCCAGGTCGAGTTCGCCTACCCGCCCACCTTGCGCACGGTGCAATCGACGCTGCGCGAGGTGGGCCGATGCACGCGCGAGGGGATCGTCATCAACACCTTCATGCTCGAGCGCTCGCGCTACCTGTCCGAGTTCGTCGACCTCATGTCGCGCGTCAACCGCGGTCGGGCGTTCTACGTCGAGCCGGAGCACCTGGGTGAGTACATCCTCGTCGACTACGTGTCTAAGAAGACGAAGCGCGTCGCTTAGCCCCGGACTTGGGGTCCAGGCCGCGCTGCCCGCTTAGCTTAGTCCGCTTGGTCTAGTCAACCCACTCCCCGCGAAGCACCGCTGGGGACGTGATGGCCGGCGTTCAGGTCCGACGTTGCTTTCCGACCCGTTCGTTTCCGCGCTTGAACTGGCCGGTGGCGCGCGCCATGAGCTGCTGCGCCGCGGGGACGTCCGCCACCGCGACCCGCTCGAGGAACCGCGACGCACGCTGGCCGCGCAGCGCGGTGACCGGCGCCGCGTGGTAGCTGATGATGACCGTGCCGTCGGCGCGGACGGTCCACGAGAATGGCTCGTTGGCCAGCTTGTCCCGCGCACTCACCACGGCACGCTACCACTCGCCGCCATGCCGGCTGATACCATCGCCGCCGTGGACGAAGTCGCGGATGGTCAGCCAATCGTGATCGGCAGGTCGGGAGCGCTCGAGGCCGTGCCGCTCGCCCGCGTGGGCGATCACGCCATGCTCGTTCGGCAGGCCGGCACGCCGCGCGCGCTGCTGACGGCCGACGTCGCCGGCGCGGAGGAGCGGCTCGTCGTGACGCCGCTCGACGCCGACGTCGTGGTGCACGTTGATGGCGATGCGCTGGCCGTCTGGCTGGCGCGAGGCCTGGAGCCGGTCGCGCCCGAGCCGGTGCCGAGCTGGGCCAGCCTCATCGGACTCGTCATCCTCCTGACGGTACTCGCCCTGACCGTCATCGGCAGCCTCACGGCCTTCGGCTGGCTGGTCAGGGCGATCGCCGGATGACCGTGCTTCCCCCGGCCAGCGGGTTGATCGCCATGCGCATCGGCCAGGAGTTCGGGTCGCCCGAGCAATTTGCCGACTCGCTGGAGCGCGCGCTGGCCCGCGGCGGCGATCGAGGCGCGACGATCGTGGCGCTGCTTGACCGTGGCGATCTCGCGATCCACATCCCGCGCGAGGATGGGCCGTGCTGGAACAGTGTGCCGCTCGTGCACCTGCATCGCGGCGACCGCCCGAGCGACGAGTCGTGGACCGGCGCAAACGCCATCCTCGAGAAGCTCGAGCGCTACCGATAGCCGCGTGCTTCCCGAGGAGCAGCGCCGGCTGCGCGACCTGCTGGCCCGCTTCGCCACGGGTGTCACCGTGGTGGCGGCGCGGCACGGCCCGCTGCTGGCAGGGATGACGGCCAACGCGATTGCGTCGATCAGCGTCGATCCTCCGCTGATGATGGCCAGCATCAGCCGTCGCGCCGAAACGCACACCGCGGTCATCGGCAGCCACGCCTTTGCGCTGAGCGTCCTGGCCGCCGACCAGCAGCCCCTGGCGGAATGCTTCGCACAGCCGACGACCGCGGAGAAGCTGACGCGCTTCTGCGACGCCGCCTGGCACGAGGCCGAGACCGGCTCGCCGATCCTGGAGGGCGCCCTCGCCTACTTCGACTGCCGTCTCACGGCGCGGCACGATGGCGGCGACCACACCATCTTCCTGGGCGAGATCGTGGCCGCCGGCTTCCGCGAGGACGCCGAGCCCCTCCTCTGGTTCGGCTCCCGTTACCACCGGCTGGCGACCGGGACCTCAGGGGCGGACTGATGAATGCAGGGAGGCTGCCGGTCTGGGAGCGCCTCCGTGCTGCCGATCGGCGGCGACTTCGCGTCGAGCCGCCGCGAGAGGTGAGCGTTGAGGAGCTGCTCGTCCACGACGGGGACCTGCCCGAGCTCGATCGCGCCACCGTCTTCGACGCCTGGCCACGTCACGATGGCGGCGTCGGCCTGCGCGCCGCCCGAATCGACGACGTCCGCGTCACGACGTACGCCATCACCGCCAGACGGCTGCGCATCGAGCGCTCCGACGGCCGGCTGGAGGCGCTGCTGGCCGGCTCGGGGGCCGTCGCCGCCGAGGGAGAGCTCGAGCGGCTGGCGTGCGCCTGCCGCGGGGTCAGCGCCGATGCCGTCTATCGCGCCATCGGTGAGGGCTGGGACAGCGCCGAGGAGGTGAAGCGCGCCACGCGCCTGGCGTTCGGGCCGTGCCAGGGGCGGCGCTGCGTGCCGTGGCTCGTCGATCGGCTTGAGCTGGACCCGTCAGACCCGCTGGCACAGGTCAGCCCGCGGCCGCCGTTGGTTCCCGTGCCCGCGTCGGTGTTGGCGGTGTTCGGGCGGCAGCCGTAGGCGCCGTCCGACTCGCGGCGTCCGGCGGTGGCTCGACCGCGAAGGTTAGGGGAGCGATCCGCCTGCCGGTCGAGGTTCGACGATGGGGGACGTGCCGTCGCCGTCCACCTGTTGCGCCACGGCGGCGGCGAGCTCGCCGAAGTCGAACGGCTTGCGCACGACCGGCGCGACGGCGGCGAGGCGCCCGGCCTCCTCGTCGCTGATGGCGGTCAGGAACAGGACTGGAATGTCGCGAAAGTGGGCGCGCTCGCGCAGGGAGCGGACGATGGCGGAGCCGTTCTCATCCGGCAGTCGCTGGTCGAGGATGAGGAGATCGGGCGGGCCGTCGGCGGCGACGAGATCGGTATACAGGGCCTCGGCGGTTGCGAAGGCGCGCGCCTCGTATCCAAGCTCGTCGAGCACAGCCACCACCGCCACTCGGACGAGCGCGTCGTCGTCGACGACCCAGATCGAGTGCGCCATCCGTGTCCTCCTAGGCTCCGATAGCGTCGAGCGCCTCGCCGATGGCCGCCAGCGCCAGGTCCACCTCGCCGCCGGTCGTCACGAGCGGCGGGATGATGCGCACCACCTGCCCGTATGTGCCGCATGTCAGGAGGAGCACGTTCCTTGCCATCGCCTCGCGCAGAAGGTCCTTTGCCAGGTCCGGGCGGGGCGTGAGCGCACCGGCTTCTGCGAGCTCGATTCCAATCATGAGCCCCCGACCCCGGACTTCTGCCACGGAAGGATGATCGGCCCCGGCCCGCGACGCCTCGGTCAGCAGGCGCTCGCCCTGGCGCCGTGCATTGGTGGCCAGGTCTTCGTCCTCGATGACGTCGAGCGTGGCCAGCGCGGCGGCGCAGGCGACCGCATTGCCGCCGTAGGTGCCGCCATGGACACCGGGCGCGAACCGGTCCAGCAGCTCGCGCGACGCCAGGATGCCGGAGAGCGGCATGCCCGACGCGATGCCCTTGGCCATGATCACGATGTCCGGCGTCGCATCGGTCCATTCGGTGGCGAAGAAGCGCCCCGTGCGGCCGAACCCGGTCTGCACCTCGTCCACGGCGAGCAGGATCCCGTGGCGATCAGCCACGGACCGCAGGGCGGGGAGGAAGCCGTCCGGGGGAACCACGTACCCGCCCTCTCCGAGGATCGGCTCCACCACGAACGCGGCCACGTCCTCGGGCGCGATCAACGTGGCGAACAGCTCGTCTATGGCGGCCATCGCGGCTGCCATCGAGGCGTCGTCTCCGCCCATGCGCAGCGGATACGGGTACGGGACGAAGTGCACGCCGCCCATGAGCGGCTCGAACCGGCCGCGATACTTGATGCCGGACGATGTCAGCGCCATGGCGCCGTGCGTCCGCCCGTGAAACCCGCCGCGGAAGGCGATCACCGCCGGACGGCGCGTGGCGTACTTGGCGAGCTTGACGGCGGCCTCGACCGCCTCCGCGCCGGAGTTCGACAGAAACAGCCCGTACTCGACGCCTGGACGCGCATTCGGGAAGCGCAGCGGCAGCCGACGATGGAGCTCGAGGCCGGGCTGGTGGTACACGATGTTCTGCTGCAGGTGGATCCCGAGCGCGGCCTGCTCGGCGATGGCGGCGGCGACTCGCGGGTGCGCATGGCCGGTATTGGTGACCCCGATCCCGCTGGTGTAGTCCAGGTAGCGCTCGCCGTCGACCGTCTCGATCCACGAGCCGGAGGCACGCTCGACCACGAGGTCGGTGTAGCGTGCCCAGACGGGCGGGACGCCGAGGCGCAGGGCAGACCAATCGGTCAGAAGGTCGGCGGCGTGTTGATCCACAGCAGTCGGGTCTCCTCGCTGGCTTCATTTCGCCAGCGATGCGGCAGGCTGGAGGGGAAGCTCAGCGCGTCCCCGGGGCCCAGCTGATAGCACTCGCCGTCGCCGACCCACACGGTCAGGCTGCCGTCGAGCAGGAACAGGAACTCCTCGCCCTCATGGGCGTACGAGCCTTCGCTCGACGCCCCAGGGGCAAGCACGAAGAGCTGCGGCTCGAGATGCATCGCGCCGCGGGCGAGCTGCTCGATGCGCACTCGCGAGCCATCGAGCTCAAGCACCGGGCGCTCGGCCCTCCGGACCAGCCGGCCGTTCGGCTCGGCCCCGCTGAACAGCTCGAGCAGCGTGGCGCCGTACGCGCTCGTCAGGCGCTGCAGCGTGGCGACGCTCGCGCCGCTGGCTCCGCGCTCCAGCGCGCTGATGAAGCTGATCGAGAGTCCGGCTGCCTGGCTCGCCCGGCGCAGGGAAAGGCCCTGGGCACGGCGCAGCTCACGCAACCGGCCGCCATCGACGACGGACGGCTGATCGGGCGTGCCCGCCGTCTTGCCAAGCAGGCGCCGGATGCCCGGCGCGTTGACGCGGTCCACCTGGCGCATGCGCCTGACGCCGCGCAGGTGCTCGAGATCGGCATCGGTGTAGAGCCGGTACCGCCCGCCGCCATCCCGCGCCGGTCGCACCAGGCCCTGGCGCTCCCACAGGCGCAGGGCGGATGGGGAGACGCCGACGCGTCGAGCGGCCTCGCCGATCCGGTGGCGGGGCGCGGCTCGGTGGCCGTGACCGGGAGGCGGAGGCGGTGCCACGTGGGGATGGGGCCTGAGGCTCATCGGTCCATCCGGGTCGGAGGCGCGCTCAGCTGGCGGCGCTGCAGGAGGATCCACAGCCCGATGCCGACCAGCGCGATCAGGAAGATGAGCGTGCCCATCACGTTGACCTGCGGCGGCACGCCGATGCGTGACGCGCCGTACACCCACAGCGGGAACGTGGTCGTCCGTCCCGCCGTGAACTGGGTGATGACGAAGTCATCGATCGAGAGCGCGAACGCCAGCAGGGCGGCGGCCAGGATGCCGGGGAAGATGAGCGGGAAGGTGACCTTCCGGAACGTGGTCCACTCATCGGCGCCGAGGTCCATGGCGGCCTCCTCGAGGCTGCGGTTGAAGCCGGCGATGCGAGCACGCACGGTGACCACCACGAAGCTGACGTTGAACATGATGTGCGCCAACACGATGGTGGTGAGATCGCGGGCCACGCCGGCAGAAACGAAGAGCGCCAGCAGGGAGGCGCCGAGCACGATCTCCGGCGTCGCGATGGGCAGGAAGATGAGCAGGTTCAGCGGACCGCGGCCGCGAAACTCGTAGCGCGTCAGTGCCAGGCCGATCAGCGTGCCGAGGATGGTCGCCACCAGGGTGGAGACGCTCGCCACCACCAGGCTGTTGACCAGCGCCTCGTTCAGCGCGGGGTATCGGTTGAAGAGGTTCTGCCAGTGCTCGAGCGTGAAGCCCTGCCAGGTGAAGTTGAAGCGCCCGGAGATGTCGTTGAAGCCGAAGACCGCCATCACCACGATCGGAAGGAACAGGTAGGCAACCACGAGCCCCGTGTAGACCGGCAGGACCGCGCGGCCGATCCGCACGCCCAGGGGATGCGTACGGCGAGGCGCAGGGGTCTCGGCCGTGGTCGACAGCGGTCGGGCGGCTGCGGTCATACCGCCAGCTCCCGGCCGCGCAGGATCCGCATGTAGACGAAGACGCTGACCAGGATGCCGGCCATCAGGATCAGGCTCAGGGCCGATGCCTGCGGGTAGTCGTTGTTGACGAGGTACAGGCGCTGGATGACGTTGCCGATCATCGTCTCGTTGCGGCTTCCCAGCAGCTCGGCGTTGAGGTAGTCACCCACGGCAGGGATGAAGCTCAGCAGCGAGCCGGCGAAGACCCCGGAGATGGAGAGTGGCAGCGTCACGCGCAGGAAGGCCTGTACGCGGCTGGCGTACAGGTCGGTGGCAGCCTCGATGAGGCGCGGATCGATCCTCTCCAGCGCGACGTAGAGCGGCAGGACCACGAACGGCAGGAAGTTGTAGGTGATGCCGCTGATCACGGCCACCGGCGTGGCCAGGAGGCGGAAGCCGGACTCGAGCAGGCCCCAGTCCTTGAGCGTGCCGAGGACGAAGCCCTGGTCGGCCAGGATGAACTTCCAGCTGATGGTGCGGATGATGAAACTCGTGAAGAACGGCATGATCACGAGCAGCAGGAGGATCGTCTTGTATCGGCCGCCGCGGAAGGCGATCGTGTAGGCCATGGGGTAGCCGATGAGCATCGTCAGCGAGGTGACGATGAGGCCGTACTGCAGCGAGCGCAGCAGCTGCTCGTCCCAGCGGGCGACCGCTTCCGGAAAGATCCCGAAGTTGAACGTGAGCCGATAGCCGGTGCCCAGCGATCCCTCCTGGAGCGCGACCGATGCGGTCGTGAGGAGAGGGACCACGAAGAAGGCGGTCAGCCACAGGCCGCCGGGCAGGAGGAAGAGGTACGGGATGACCGAGCGGTGCCGGCGCAGCCAGGCGGTCATCGGCTCGTCAGCCCTGCACCACCTCGCCGAAGAGCTCGTTCCACGCCCGTTCCTCGTCCTCGTCGAGGACCTTGTAGCTGTGCAGGCGGGCCAGCATGTCGTCGGTCGGGAAGACGAGCGGCGAATCGGCCACGGCCTCGAGGTACTCGCGGTCCTCGTCGCTCTCCGCCTCGGCGGCGTGCTGGCGGATGATGTCCTGCGCTGCCGGGACCGGGCAGATGTAGTTGACCCACTCGGTGATCTGGGCCGCCACCTCCGGCCGGTAGACGTAGTCCATCATCGCCAGCGCGTCGTTCGGGTGCTGCGCGCCCATCGGGATCGCCATGTTGTCGACCCACAGGATGCCGCCCTCGTCGGGCACCACGAAGCGCAGGTCGGGGTTGTCGAACTGGAGCTGGAAGACGTCGCCGGACCAGGCCATGGTCAGCGCCAGGCTGCCGTCAGCCAGCCCCTGGGCGTACTCGTTGCCGTAGTAGCCGCGCACGCGCGGCGCCTGCTCCTGCAGCAGGTCCCGGGCCGCCTCGGCATCCTGGACCGTCGCGTTCTGCGGCTCGATGCCCATGTGCAGCAGGGCGAAGCTCATCGTGTCGCGCATCTCGGTGAACATGCCGATCTGCCCGGCGAACTCCTCGCTCTCGAACAGGTCGCTCATCGACGTGATCTCACGCCCGGTCAGCTCCGGGTTGTAGCCGATGCCGGTGATGCCGGACTGCCACGGGATGCTGTGCCGGTTATCCGGGTCGTACGACGGATCCTTGTACTTGTCCGCGGCGTTGGCGACGAAGTTGGGGACATCGCGCTCGACGTCCATCTGCTCCAGGAATCCGAGCCGGATGAGGTTGCCGATCATCCAGTCGGTCATGACGATGATGTCGTAGCCGGTGTCGTCGCCTGCGGCCAGGACCGGCTGGATGGTGCCGAAGAACGAGGTGTTGTCCTCGATGTTCTCGGAGTACTCGACCTCGACCCCCAGCTCCTCGGAGAACTGCTGGATGGTGGGCGAGTTCCCGTCGTCGTCCTGGTCGATATACAGCGGCCAGTTCGCGAAGTTCAGCGTCCCGGCCAACTCGCCGCCACCCACCGGCGAGCCCGCCGCGGTCGGCGCGGCCCCCGGCGAGGAGGTTGGACCGATGCCGCACGCGGCCAGGATGGACGGCAGCGACAGCGCCGAACCGGCGACGATCACGCCCTTTCCCGCGCGCCGCAGGAAGACCCGGCGCGAGTAACGCCCTCCCCTGAAAGCACGCCCGATGGCGCGCTCGATCTGGCTCTGATCAGGCATGGCTCGACCCTTCCTCCTCCTCGATGACCCCCGTTGCACGGATGACGAACGTGTGCTGTGGCTTCCAGGCCAGCCGGACGCGCTGGCCATCGGCCAGGACCTCGCTCGCGCCACTGGTCTCCAGGTTCTGGGCGTAGACCGTCAGGCGATGGCCGTCGGCGGTCTCCACCAGGTACTGCGTGCTGACGCCGACGTAGCTCGCGTCCAGGATCGTTCCCTCGAGCGTGTTGGACGCACCGACCGGTGTGGTGGGCTGAGCATCGTCGAGGGCGATCACCTTGAGCTTCTCCGGCCGGACGCCGATACGCACGCGCGACGAACCATCCATCGGCTCGGACAGCGCTAGAACGAGCGTTCCATCCGTCAGGCGCACCTGCGCGAACTGGCCGTTCCGGGCGGCCACCTCGCCGTCGAGCAGGTTGCTGACGCCCAGGAAGCCGGCCACGAACTCGGTCGCAGGGCGTTCATAGAGCTCCTCGGGCGTCCCGAGCTGCTCGATCCGACCGTGGCGCATGACGGCGATCCGGTCGGACATCGTCATCGCCTCCTCCTGGTCGTGCGTCACGAAGATGAAGGTGATGCCGATCTCGCTCTGGATGCGCTTGAGCTCGACCTGCATCTGCTTGCGCAGCTTGAGGTCGAGGGAGCCAAGCGGCTCGTCGAGGAGCAGGACGCGGGGGTTGTTGATGAGCGCGCGGGCGAGCGCCACGCGCTGCTGCTGGCCACCGGAGAGCTGGTTCGGCTTCCTCCCCTCGTAGCCCGGCATCTCGACCAGGTCGAGCATGAAGGCGACCTGGTGGCGGATCTCGCGGGTCGGCGTCCTGCGCCGCCGCAGCCCAAACGCAATGTTCTCGAAGACGTTGAGGTGTGGGAAGAGAGCGTAGTTCTGGAAGACAGTGTTCGCGTCGCGTCGAAATGGCGGCAGGCCCGTGATGTCGACGTCGCCGAGATGGATCGTCCCGGCGGTCACCTCCTCGAAGCCACCGATCATGCGCAGCGTCGTGGTCTTGCCGCAGCCCGACGGGCCCAGCAGCGAGAAGAACTCGCCCTGCTTCACCTCGAGCGACAGGTCGTCCACGGCGACCACGTCGTGGAACCGCTTCGTGACGCGATCCAGCCGAACATCGGCCTCGGGCACTGCAAACCTTGTCGCGTTGCTGTAAGGCATCGAGTATACGGTTCGACGGCGCTTGCCTGTCAACACACCGAGCGGCGCCGGTCCGGCGCTCCCGAGCCCACCACACGGCTGAACGGGCGCGGACCGCGATCAGCGGACCGCGAGCGCCACCGGTCGGCTGCGAACGTGCCAAACGCCAACCACGGGCGGCTTGGGCAGGCTGGAACGGGCAGGTCGACGCTCGGATGACCTCCGCCGAGCGTGGATCGGCCGTCGCTCGAGCTCTCACCGCCGCCAAACCTGCCGAAGCCCGCCGTGGTTGGAGCCTGGCATGAAATCGGCGCTCAACGCCCCGTAAGCCGACGGTGGTTGGAATCTGATCCGATGCACCGCCGAGTGCCCGCTCAGCGATGCCGCGAAGTGCTCGCTCAGCGACGAAAGCCCGCGCAGCCCCGCGGCCCACGGCTGGACGCGCCGAGCACCGCGCGATGTCGGCTACCTGACAGAAATCCCTTGCGAGATCGTGCAACTTCGTGAGGCATCGCCGCGTCTATGACGTGCACCGAGCAAGCGAGGCATGAGGGCCGAGAGGGGACCATGGCGAAGCTGAACCACCAGAAGCGTCACCGGCCGCGTCCGGCACCGATGCGCCGACGCCGTACCGTCGTTGCCCGTTCGGCGGAGCAGCGCACCCGTCGAGAGCTTGAGCGTTGGCGCCGAGCGAGCTGACCGCCACCGAGCTCCAGACCGATGCCCGGCCCCAGGGGTCGGGCGTCTTGCTGCACGGGCCGGCTGAGCGGACTCGCAAGGCCTGCCTGCTAGACTCCGAGGCGTCCCACCGAATCCGCAACGGAGCCGTCGAACGCCTCATGGACTTCGCCCTGTCGCCCCAGCACGAGGCGATTCGCCGCACTGTCCGCGACTTCGCTGAGCGACGGATCGCCCCGGTGGCGGATGAGCTGGAGCGCCGGGGCGAGTTCCCCATGGAGATCATCCGCGAGGCGGCCGGCCTCGGCCTCATGGGCGTGCCGTTCCCCGAGGAGATCGGCGGCACAGGCCTCGACTCGCTCTCCTATGCCATCACCGTGGAGGAGCTCAGCCGCGTCAGCGGCAGCGTCGGGATCATTGTCAGCGCGCACACCAGCCTGGGCTGCAACCCGATCTGGCTGGCCGGCACGGACGAGCAGAAGGAGAGATTCCTGCGCCCGATGGCGTCCGGCGAGGTGATCGGCGCCTACGGGCTCACCGAGCCGGGGGCGGGGAGCGACTCGCGCGGCACGCGCACCCGCGCGCACCGCGACGGCGACGAGTGGATCCTGGATGGCGGCAAGCGGTTCATCACCAATGCCGGGGTGGCCGGGACCTACATCGTCACCGCCGTCACCGATCGCGAGGAGGGTTCCGGCAAGATCAGCGC